>NZ_MRCI01000002.1 GCF_001922575.1 Neptunomonas phycophila
GCGAAGTGGAACCACCTGATCCCATCCCGAACTCAGTAGTGAAACGCTTTAGCGCCGATGGTAGTGTGGGGTCTCCCCATGTGAGAGTAGGTCATCGCCAAGCTTTTATACCGAACCCCTGATTGCGCTGCAGTCAGGGGTTTTTTCGTTATGGGTAAGGGCAGCGTTTGCTGCTAAGCCTGTATTTTCTGAACAAAGTTTATCTCATGAGGCGGCGATGTAAGCGTTTCATGGACAGCTACGGCTGCTTAGTCTAAAATACCGCCGGTTTAGCTGCTCAAATGCTAACCACATTTAATTCCGTAATAGGCGAGGGATGACCTCGCTTTTTTACAGGTGTCACATAGTTTTCTGTATAGTCGCAGCGCACGCGGGGGAGGTTCAATTGACGAGACCAGCCATTCTGGCTCTTGAAGATGGTAGTGTATTCAAGGGTATTGCTATTGGCGCAGACGGTCAGTCTAGCGGGGAAGTTGTCTTTAATACTTCCATGACCGGTTATCAGGAAATTCTCACGGATCCATCATACTGTCGCCAAATTGTTACGTTGACATACCCTCATATTGGTAATGTGGGAACCAATGATGAAGATACTGAGTCCTCTCAGACGTGGGTTTCCGGCCTAGTTATTCGTGATCTACCTTTAGTTGCTAGCAACTTTAGGAAAGAGAAGACCCTAGATCAATATCTAAAAGACAACAATATTGTTGGAATCGCAGATATTGATACACGTCGATTAACCCGCATTTTACGTGAAAAAGGTTCTTTGAATGGCTGTATCATGGCTGGCAACGTTGATGAAGAATCAGCGCTAGCGGCAGCTAAAGCATTCCCTGGTCTTAAGGGAATGGACTTAGCAAAAGAAGTATCCACTAAAGAATCTTATGAATGGCGTTCATCTACATGGCAGTTAGGTGTAGGTCATGTGGATAAGTCTGATCAAGACCTACCATTCCATGTTGTTGCTTATGATTACGGTGTAAAAAGCAATATCCTGCGTATGCTGGTAGAGCGTGGCTGTAAATTGACGGTCGTTCCGGCGCAAACACCTGCTAGTGATGTCCTCGCTATGTCTCCCGATGGCGTTTTCTTATCAAACGGCCCCGGTGATCCAGAACCTTGTGATTACGCTATCAAAGCGATTCGAGAAGTTTGTGCCGCTGATGTCCCTGTTTTTGGTATTTGTTTAGGGCATCAACTCCTCGCGTTAGCTTCAGGAGCAAAAACCGTTAAGATGAAGTTTGGTCATCATGGTGCCAACCACCCTGTCCAAGACGTGTCTACTAAAAAGGTGATGATCACCAGCCAAAACCACGGCTTTGCTGTTGATGAGTCCACAATGCCTGAAACATTGCGTACAACTCATAAGTCTCTTTTTGATAGCTCTTTGCAAGGTATTGAGCGTACGGACTGCTCTGCATTTAGTTTCCAGGGGCACCCAGAAGCGAGCCCAGGACCACGCGATGTGGCTCCTCTGTTTGATCGCTTTATTGCAGAAATGAGAAAACGTAAATACGCCTAAGTAGCAACTTTTGCGGCTTAGCCAAGTAATTTGATTTGACCGGTTTATACAATGCCAAAACGCACGGACATTAACAGTATTTTGATCCTTGGTGCAGGCCCAATTATTATTGGACAAGCCTGCGAGTTTGATTATTCAGGTGCACAAGCGTGTAAAGCGCTGCGTGAAGAAGGTTACCGAGTTATTTTGGTAAACTCTAATCCTGCAACCATCATGACAGATCCATCGATGGCGGACTCAACATACATTGAGCCGATTAACTGGAAGACAGTTGCCAAAATTATTGAAAAAGAGCGTCCAGATGTTTTACTACCTACAATGGGTGGTCAGACAGCGCTTAACTGTGCGTTAGATCTTGAACGCGAAGGTGTTTTAGAAAAGTTTGGTGTTGAGATGGTTGGTGCGAATGCGGATACCATCGATAAAGCAGAAGACCGAGATCGTTTTGATAAGGCGATGAAAAATATCGGTCTTGAGTGTCCTCGTTCTGCCATCGCGCATAGCATGGAAGAGGCGCTTCAAGTACAAGCGCAATTGGGCTTCCCATGCATCATTCGCCCTTCATTCACAATGGGTGGATCAGGTGGTGGTATTGCTTATAACGTTGAAGAATTCAAAGAAATTTGTGAGCGTGGACTTGATCTGTCGCCAACTAACGAGTTGTTAATAGATGAATCGTTAATTGGATGGAAAGAGTACGAAATGGAAGTCGTTCGAGACAAGAACGATAACTGTATCATTATCTGCGCGATTGAAAACTTTGACGCTATGGGCGTGCACACTGGGGACTCAATTACAGTTGCTCCGGCTCAAACGCTGACAGATAAAGAATACCAGATCATGCGAGATGCATCGCTTGCTGTTTTGCGTGAAATAGGCGTAGAAACTGGTGGTTCGAACGTTCAGTTTGGTGTGAACCCTGAAGATGGCCGTATGGTTGTAATTGAGATGAACCCTCGTGTTTCACGCTCATCAGCCTTGGCCTCTAAAGCGACAGGTTTCCCTATCGCTAAAGTAGCTGCTAAGTTAGCGATTGGTTACACATTAGATGAGTTGCAAAACGATATTACAGGTGGTGCTACACCCGCTTCGTTTGAGCCGTCTATCGATTACGTAGTAACCAAGATTCCTCGCTTTACTTTCGAGAAATTCCCGCAAGCTAATGACCGCCTCACAACGCAGATGAAGTCTGTAGGTGAAGTCATGGCTATTGGTCGTACGCAACAAGAGTCTTTGCAAAAAGCGCTACGTGGCTTAGAAGTTGGTGCGACTGGATTAGATCCGATTGTTGATCTAGAAAGTGAAGATGCACGCTCCGATATTATTCGTGAAATGAAGCAACCAGGCGCAGAGCGTATTTGGTATCTTGCTGACGGTTTCCGTATGGGAATGACGGTTGAAGAGTTATACGAATACTCTGGCATTGATCCGTGGTTCTTGGTGCAAATAGAAGATTTGATCAAAGACGAAGAACGCGTCAGTAAGATGGGATTACATGAGCTTGACGCTGATGCCGTTTATCGCCTAAAGCGTAAAGGCTTCTCTGATGCTCGCTTGTCTACTCTATTGGGTGTTAGTGAGAAACAGTTCCGCAAGCATCGTCATGCGTTGAACATTCGTCCTGTCTATAAGCGCGTCGATACCTGTGCAGCTGAATTCGCTACAGATACAGCTTATATGTACTCTAGCTATGAAGAAGAGTGTGAGGCTAACCCTTCTGACCGTGAAAAAATCATGGTTATTGGTGGCGGGCCAAACCGCATCGGTCAAGGAATCGAGTTTGACTACTGCTGTGTGCATGCTGCACTAGCCGCTCGTGAAGCCGGTTACGAAACCATTATGGTTAACTGTAACCCAGAGACCGTCTCTACTGATTACGATACGTCTGATCGTTTGTATTTTGAATCGATCACGTTAGAAGATGTGTTAGAAATTGTTCATCTAGAAAAACCTGTCGGTGTAATCGTTCAGTTTGGTGGTCAAACACCGCTCAAGCTTGCTGTTGCGCTTGAACAGGCTGGTGTGCCGATCATTGGTACATCTCCAGAAGCGATTGATCGTGCAGAGGACCGTGAACAGTTCCAGCAGATGCTCATGCGTTTGGGGCTTAAGCAGCCAGAGAACTCTACTGTTCGTTCTTTAGAGCAGGCTATCATCGAAGCCAAGAAAATTGGCTATCCTCTGGTTGTTCGCCCTTCTTATGTATTGGGTGGGCGTGCGATGGAAATCGTGTACAAGGAAGAAGAGCTTCGCCGCTACATGAACGAAGCCGTCCAGGTGTCGAATGAAGCGCCAGTCTTATTAGATCGCTTCTTGAATGCTGCTGTTGAAATTGATATTGATGCCGTATCTGACGGTGAAACGGTTGTTATTGGCGCGATCATGCAGCACATTGAACAGGCAGGTGTGCACTCAGGTGATTCGGCTTGCTCATTCCCGCCGTACAGTCTGTCAAAAGACGTGCAAGACCAGATGCGTGAGCAAGTCAAAAAAATGGCGATTGAGTTAGGCGTTGTTGGCTTAATGAACTGCCAGTTGGCTTACCAAGACGGCGAAATCTACGTTATCGAAGTAAACCCGCGTGCGTCACGTACGGTTCCTTTTGTATCTAAATGTATTGGTGTTTCGTTAGCGAAAGTTGCCGCTTTAGTTATGACAGGTAAAAAGCTAGCTGAGATAGGTTTTACAGAAGAGATAATTCCTTCGTATTTCCATGTAAAAGAAGCTGTTTTCCCGTTTAACAAGTTCCAAGGCGTTGACCCTATTCTTTCTCCAGAAATGAAATCTACTGGTGAAGTAATGGGTACGGGTGAAAGTTTCGGTGAAGCCTTTATGAAAGCGACAATAGGTGCGGGTGAAAAAATGCCTAAGCCTGGTAAGGCGTTCATCTCTGTTCGTAATGTCGATAAAGACGGTGCAGTGCCTATTGCTAAATCGCTGATTGAATTGGGCTTTTCGCTGGTTGCAACCGGTGGTACTGCTGCTTTCTTCAAAGAACATGGCATTGATGTCAGTATTGTGAACAAAGTCGCCGAAGGTCGTCCTAATATTATTGATATGATAAAGAACCACGAGGTTGTTTACGTAGTCAATACAACGGAAGGCCGTAAAGCGATAGCTGATTCATCTGAAATCCGTCGCAGTGCGTTACAGCATAAGGTTCCTTATACAACGACATTGGCAGGCGCTGAAGCGATTGTGAAGGCATTAGAGTACGGCGAAGAGAAAGAAGTTCGTCGGCTACAGGATCTGCATTAAAGGAGTAGTTCATGAGTCGTGTACCCATGACGGTGAGTGGCGAATTAGCGCTGCGAAAAGAACTTGATCAGTTAAAAACATCTGATCGCCCACGTATTATCCAAGCTATTGCGGATGCGCGTGAGCACGGTGACCTGAAAGAAAACGCTGAGTACCATGCTGCTCGTGAAGAGCAGGGCTTTGTCGAAGGCCGTATTCAGGAGCTAGAAAGCAAGTTATCAAACGCTCAAGTTATTGATGTGCTTGCTATTCCACATACGGGTAAAGTTATTTTCGGTACTACAGTTGTTATTGTTAACTGTGATACTGATGAAACGGTTAAATACCAGATTGTTGGAGATGATGAAGCAAATATTAAGATTGGCAAGCTGTCGGTAAACTCACCAATTGCGCGCGGTCTTATTGGTAAATCTGAAGGCGATATAGCGGGAATTCAAACACCTGGCGGGATCGTTGAATACGAAATCGAAGAAGTACTTCACGTTTAACCACTCGTGTTAGACAGCCTACCTTCTCAGTAAGGCACGCCTTTACTGAGAAGGTAAACATATTTTTACCCAATACTCATATTATCGATAATGTTTCTGCAGTTGCTGTGGTGGTGCTTAGCTGCAGGAATCGTTTTTTATTCGTATTTCATATTCGCATTGGCGTAATCGAAGTTGTGTTGATAACACTCTTCTTGTTTGAGTCTGGTTTAAAGTATTAATGTTATGTTATAACATATATTAGATATCTATTTTCTAAGGATGCAATGTATGTTTGAACAGCGACTACCGGTTACTGTGCTGTCGGGCTTTCTCGGCGCTGGTAAAACAACGGTTTTAAGCCACATTTTAAATAACCGCAGTGGAAAAAAAGTGGCTGTTATCGTAAATGATATGAGTGAAGTTAATATCGACGCTTCGATCGTTCAGAATGAGGTTTCTCTGAACCGCAGTGAAGAAAAATTAGTAGAAATGAGTAATGGGTGTATTTGCTGCACATTACGTGAAGATCTGCTCTTAGAGGTTACTAAGTTGGCTAGGGACGGCCGGTTTGACTATCTGGTTATTGAATCGACGGGGATATCAGAGCCTCTACCTGTGGCTGAAACCTTCACGTTTGCTGATGAGGATGGTAAGTCATTATCGGATGTGGCGGTGCTTGATACCATGGTCACTGTTGTTGATGCGGTTAACTTCTTAAAAGACTATGAAGCAGCTCAATACCTGCAAGACTCAGGCGAGTCATTGGGCGAAGAGGATGAGCGAAGCGTTGCTGACTTGCTAGTCGATCAAGTCGAGTTTGCTGATGTAATTCTGATTAGTAAAACCGATCTGATAGATGCCTCAGAGCTTGAGCGGCTAACTGCCATCCTTAAAACACTCAATACGAGCGCCCGGATTTTACCGATTGAGCAAGGGCAAGTGGATATTGACCAGATTCTTAATACGCGTCTTTTTGATTTTGAACGTGCACAACAAGCTCCGGGTTGGCTTAAGGAAATGCGCGGAGAACATGTCCCAGAAACGCAAGAGTATGGGATTAGTAGTTTTAGTTATCAGGCGCGCTTGCCGTTTCATCCAGAAAAGTTTTATCAGTTGCTCCATAACACGGAGCGTTTCGGTAAGTTAATCCGTTCAAAGGGGTATTTTTGGTTAGCAACTCGCCCTGAGTTTGCTGGACAGTGGAGTCAAGCGGGTGGTATCGCCCGATATGGTTTTGCAGGCATGTTCTGGAAAGCCATTCCAAAAGATCGTTGGCCTGAAGATCATGAGTTTATTGAGTCTATAGAGAATAAATGGGTTGAGCCGTTTGGCGATATGAGACAAGAGTTAGTGTTTATAGGTCAGCAGCTGGATAAAGAGGCAATGACAAGCGCGTTGAATGACTGCCTTTTATCAGAAGAGGAGGTGTTAAAAGGAAAGCGCTACTGGATGGCTCTGAATGATCCGTTTCCTGCGTGGGGAGAGCAAGCATGAATGCCGCTGTTCCAACTCATTTAAATGTGCCTAAACCTCCCGACGCTCGCCGGTCAGTTATAGGCGAGCATCCGGCTTCGTTTATAGATTTCTATCAAGAAGATACCAATATTGTTATATGGCAGCGTAAGCTTAATGATGCACTGCAAGAAAGCGTAGCTCGTTTTTTGACAACAAATACTTATTTTAAATCTGTCATGACCGTGACGCCTGATTGCACCTATGAAGCTGTCATAGAGGCGCTTGGGCGTTTTGACGGGGCGGATATCATCAGTGAAGATGTTGCGCTCTTAGTGGATATGTTTTTTTGCCTATTTGAGTTAAAGCGTGCGGGGCTCCGCTTTAGTGTGCTTAACCAGGCCATGTGTCCTCGGTTTCATGTTGATAAAGTCCCGTGCCGTCTTATTACGACTTATCAGGGAGTTGCGACTGAATGGCTCGCCGACAAAGATGTTGATCGCTCAAAACTAGGGGCGGGTAATTTGGGTAAAGTGGATGCCAAATCTGGCCTTTATCGAAGTAGTCGAGATATTCAGCAGCTTAATCAGGGAGATGTGGCTTTATTGAAAGGGGAGTTGTGGGTCGGTAATGAGAATGCCGGGTTAGTCCATCGCTCCCCTGCTGTAGCTGACAAACAGCCTCGCTTAATGCTTACATTGGACTTCATATCATAGTATTTATTGTTGTCATATTTTAGCGAGTGGCTAAATGTAGGTTTATTGATTACCTGTTATCTTGGTAGTCGTGTAAACCTGTTGTTCTGAATGATGTCGCTTGGATAATCGTGATAAGCTGAGCCGCATTACTGCAAGATACTCGCTACTCTCTTTCAAAAAAGAGAGTATTCAATGATAAAAATATAAAATTTGAAGAGTCATATCATGAAGCTAGAATCAATCGCTCTCCATCATGCTTATAAATCGGAAGACACAACCAAAGCGGCTGCGGTTCCTATTTATCAGACCACTTCGTATACCTTTGATAACACCCAACACGGTGCTGATCTGTTTGATCTTAAGGTGGCGGGTAATATCTATACACGCATTATGAATCCAACCTCTTCGGTGCTAGAGCAACGTGTTGCCGAAATGGAGGGAGGGATAGGCGCGTTGGCTGTTGCCTCTGGCATGTCTGCTATTACTTACGCTATTCAGTGTATCTGTGAGGCGGGTGATAATATTGTGAGTACAAGCCAATTGTACGGCGGTACTTATAATCTATTTGCACACACCTTTCCTAAACAGGGCATTACCGTTCGGATGGTGTCTGCTGAGGACTTTGACGGCTTTGAGAAAGCGATCGATAAGAACACCAAAGCGATATTTTGTGAATCGATAGGTAACCCTGCTGGTAATGTGGTGGATATTGCTAAGTTGTCTGAGATAGCTCATCGACATGGCATTCCTGTTATTGTCGATAATACGGTAGCGACACCGTACCTGTGCCGTCCGTTTGAGCTAGGGGCCGACATCGTGGTGCACTCACTCACTAAGTATATTGGTGGGCATGGTACTTCTATCGGTGGTGCGATCGTTGATTCTGGAAAGTTTGATTGGGCCGCTAATAAAGAGCGTTTCCCAATGCTGAATGAGCCGGATCCGTCTTACCATGATGTGGTGTACGTCGAAGCCCTTGGTCCTGCCGCTTATATCGGTCGTTGTCGTGTAGTGCCGCTTAGAAATACGGGCGCCGCTATTTCACCGATGAATGCTTTCCTTATTTTGCAAGGTTTAGAAACACTTGGCTTGCGGATGGAGCGCCATTGCGAAAACGCCGAGAAGTTGGCGCAATTCCTTCAAAACCATGAGAAAGTAGAGTGGGTAAATTATGCCGCTTTACCCGACAGCCCCTATCAAGCTAATTGTCAAAAAATCACGGGCGGTAAAGCGTCAGGGATTTTAAGTTTTGGTATTACTGGCGGGATAGAAGCCGGAACACGCTTTATTGACGCGTTAGAGATGATCTTACGTTTGGTTAATATTGGAGATGCTAAATCGTTGGCTTGTCATCCTGCGTCAACCACTCATCGACAGTTGAACGACGAAGAGTTAGCGGCAGCAGGGGTGAGCCCTGATCTAGTAAGAATATCGGTTGGTATCGAGCACATTGACGATATCATCGCGGATGTCAGCCAAGCACTGGATAAGGCCTAAGGGTACGATATTAGTTAGTTGAGAGATCATCTAAACCCCAGCTCGAAACGTAAGTTCACTAGATCAATAGTGAATGTTTTGAGCAGGGGTTAGCGTGGATAACGTAGATGAATCGCGGATTATAGAAATGGCTTGGGAAGATCGAACGCCTTTCGAAGCTATCGATACCTTATATGGGCTTTGCGAGTCTGAAGTAATTAAGATGATGCGTCGTCAGCTCAAGCCCAGTAGTTTTAAGTTGTGGCGTAGCCGAGTCGCTGGACGCAAAACAAAACACCTGGCGTTACGCTCTGCCAAGGTAAGCCGAGCGTATTGTTCCCGACAGTACAAACCAAAATAATGTAAAGCCAAACGATTACTCTTTTCAACTCAATGAAAGTTTAGCGCGAATCCGGCTCAGAGCAACGGGTGTTATTCCTATATAGGATGCAATCTGTTGCAGCGGGATGCGCTCTTTTAGTTCGGGATAATCAGCACAAAAGTTAAGGTAACGCTGCTCTGCCGTTTCTTTCACAAAAGCGCTTTCTCGCTCTTCTTTGGTAATAAAAATATTTTCCAAAAAGTGGATGTAAAAAGATAAAAAGCTTTTATCGTGCTGCAGCTGTTCGAAGAATGTTGGCCATGGATAGGAGATTACAACACTGTCTTCTAGGGCTTGAATACCAAACAGCACCGGTGCTTGAGTGACCATAGATCGTGTAGAACCGATGATGCGAGGGCTTTTAGCAAAGGTCTGAGTGAACTCTTTGCCGGTATCTGAAACGCTCACATACCTCATCAAGCCCTTGTGTAAAAAGTAAAGTTTATTGGCATGATCGCCTTGTTGAAAAAGATAATCTCCCTTGCGGATAACATGGATATCGAGGGTTAGCGAAAAACGTTCCCACTTTATTTGGTAACCCATGTCCGAAAAGTAGGCCCTAAAGCTATCTTGTAGTTGAGTGCGATCCATGGGGGATTTCCTTGGTGTTAATCAGGCGCCGTTTTCGGCTTGCCAATGTAAAATATGTTCCGTCAATCAATAACAAAGCAATAACAATACATAGAAGGCCGCTGATAAAGTGCGTGCTCAGAAGCGATGAGAATGATGACTGGCTCACGCTAGTGTAGCAAGCAACCCAGACAGGTATGGTATAAGACATAGCCAGTAATCGAGTGGCGCCTGCTAAAACTACTAAGCGTTGCTGTAGCACAAACGTGAGTAGTGTCGTAAAGATGGTTAGATAAAGTATGTTGCTCCAAAAACCGCTTAGGTGCCATGAAACCTCGTCTATGTTCCCCCATATTAGCGTAATTGGCAGCAGCCATAATGTGCCAAATAGCATAATCATAAACGCGCCAGATAATGCAGGCAGTGTTCGGCCCCATTTTTGCACTGAAACCACGTGCAGCGCGAGTAAGAAACAAGCGCCGATGTAAATCGAATCTCCTGAGTGCCACACAAAGCTGTTTGAGCCTGCTGTTTGCGTGCTGTGATTAGAGAGCAGCACAATCACGGCTCCTAGCGAGCCTACTATAAACCCAAAAATTCGGACTCCAGAGGCAAGCTCTCCAAGCCAAACGCGCGCGATGACTACGCCCATCAGTGGAACCAGTGTATATAACACTGAAGTGTTTAACGGTGTGGTAGATTCTAACGCCAGGAAAAGTCCAATAAAAAAACCAACCAACGTACCGCTGATGAACACATAGTGGAGTAGGCGCGACCGTTTACTGAATAGGCGTTTGAACTCGGTTGGCGAGTGAAGCCCAGTGCGACGCCAGCTGATAATAAGACAGGGGACGATGCACAATAGAGCTAACAAAAAGCGAAAGCACGACGTCGCCAAAGGACTCGCATAGGCTGACATATTCCCTGAGATGATAAAAGAAGACGCCATCAGCCACGCCCACAGTAATAAATACATCAGCTGATTCATAGCGAATGCTCACTTAAACGGGGTGCGATAACACGGTCAAACAGATGCGCACTGATTTCGGGAGCTAGACTGATAGAAAATACACTGGCGAATAGGTTTGCCAAGTGTGCAGCGGTTGTAACGGCTTGAGTGTGCTCCCCACTGGCATTTTTAATCGTAAAATTCTGATTTTTAAGTAGTGTAGTCTGTTCAGCGGTTTTAATGCTGACTACTAGATTGTTTACAAAAGCGGCTTGCGGATGTTTGTGCGAATAAAAGTGCCCTAACGTACAGTCAGCATCGGAGTACTCGGCTAAATCGAAGCGGTACAATGTAAAATAGCCATCGGCTTGCCGAATTTGTAAATCGTATTCTTGAGGGGCTTTTTGAATCAATCGATAGGTATCAATGCCAGCCTTTTGCTCTATATCTGTTTTAAGTAAGAGAGGCGCAATAGGGCCGTTAGAGCCAAAGCCTGTATCGATGAGATAGCTATGATTATCCAGCGTTAAGAGACTCACTCGGTGTGTGCGTGGGGCATTGATATCTTGGTTGTTGAGCACCCTAGCTAGCATCAGCTTTACATCGCCGCCCAACGCTTTCAATAACTCAAATGTGAGTTTGTTATGCTCAAAGCAATAGCCTCCGTAACCGCGAGTCACCAGCTTTTGGCTAATATCATCTATATCAAGAGAAATATCTTCCCGCAGTAATGCCGCTAAACTATTGAAGGTATAGCGTTCCACATGTCGTTGCTGTAATCGTGTTGTAAACGCAAGCGTTAGCCTATCTGGGATCTCCAGTCCAAGGTCGGTAAGGTATGACAGTAAACTCAGTGGAAGAGACATGATGGCGTCCTAGTCTGTGTGATTGATGGCGCCATAGTAATGTCGACGCGGCGACAAGGAATTAACCTAGGTTTACTCAGGTGAAATATCTTTGTTTTTGGCTGGAGAGCGTATGCTTTGCATGCTTATATATCATGAGCAGCACAATAGAGCATAAAAAATGGATACATATACTGAATTAGCCAACATTCTTCGTCATCGTATGGCGAGCTTGGCGCATAACCAGCAACTGTGGATTGGTTTAGCCGGAGCGCCCGGCAGCGGGAAAAGTACGATCGCACAGGAGTTAAAAGCACAAATCGGTGAGCAACTGTTGGTGATTCCCCAAGACGGCTATCACTATTATCGCCATGAACTCGATACTATGGATAATCCCACTTATATGCATGTAAGGCGGGGAGCGTCTTTTACGTTCAATGCCGACAAGCTAGTGGCTGACTTAGTAACGGCACGCCAGAAAGGGGAAGGTTGTTTCCCGAGTTTTGACCACGGCGTTGGTGATCCTGTCGAGAATGATATACACCTCTCTCGCCAGCACCGTGTCATCATTGTTGAAGGCAGTTTTTTATTGTTGGATGAGTCACCGTGGTGCAATCTTAAAACGCACGTGTTTGATGAAAGCTGGTTTATCAATATTTCGCTGGATGAGTCAAACCGTCGTGTTACAGGCCGTCATGTGAGTCTTGGCTTGACCCCAGAACAGGCTAGCCAGCGAGTCGCTGCTAATGATGTAATCAACGCTGAATTAATAACAAAAGTTTCTCCCGCCAATGCTGATCGTTTGATTTGTATTTAATGTCGATTAAGCGGACGCACATAACAGGAGCAGAATCTTTATGAAAATAGCTGTGCTAGATGATTACCAAAATGCGGTAGTCAACCTCGATTGTTTTTCTGTGTTGCAAGGTCACGAAGTGATGGTGCTAAATGAAACTTATACGGATATTGATGCGTTGGCGCAGAAGTTAGCCGGTGTCGAAGCCTTGGTTTTGATCCGCGAGCGAACTGTCATTAGTGAAGCGCTTTTATCCAAGCTTCCCGCCCTAAAATTGATTAGCCAAACAGGCAAAGTCAGCAACCATATCGATGTAGCCTTATGCAAACGATATGGCGTAGCCGTTGCCGAAGGCGTTGGCTCACCAGTGGCGCCTGCTGAGTTATGCTGGGGGCTAATAATGGCTGCATCACGACATATCCCGGCTTATTGTGATCAGTTGTCACAGGGGTATTGGCAGCAATCGGGTGGGGAAGGTTCTTCTCTTGGCTTAGGGCGAACCTTGAGCGGCTTAACTTTGGGTATTTGGGGATACGGTAAAATAGGTCAGCGTATAGCTCGTTTTGCACAGGCATTTGATATGAATGTATTGGTGTGGGGGCGAGAGCCGTCGCGTATAAAGGCCGAAGCTGATGGCTGGCAAGTGGCTAACAGTAAGGCAGCGTTTTTTGCCGATGCTGATGTGTTGAGTCTACACTTACGCCTTAATGAGGCTACCAAAGGGTGTGTGACCGCGGCTGATTTAGCACGAATGAAAGCAGACTCTTTGTTCGTTAATACCAGCCGTGCAGAATTGGTTGAGCCAGGCGCATTATTGCAGGAGTTAATCCGCAAGCCGACTAAGCGAGCAGCCATTGATGTATATGATATAGAGCCCGCAACGCTACAGAATGAACCTCTGTTATCTCTGCCTAATGCACTATGTTCGCCACACCTTGGCTATGTCGAGAAAAACAGTTACGAGCTTTACTTCAATATTGCTTTTGAAAATGTGGTGGCCTTTGCTAATGCACAACCGCAGAACATAGCACACTAACGAAGGCATTAGTGCCAAATTTCCACGTAAACAGGGCGCCCTTACTGTGCCCTGTTTTTGCGCCAGCCATAAGCAATCATCAGCAAAACAAAGCTGATGACAAGTACAGGAGCTACGCCCCAGCGTTGATAAGGGGTAATACCTGTTCGTTTTTGGATAGATCCATGTAATACGGCTTCTTGATACGGAGGGATTTGCATACTGATTTTCCCTTTATCATCAATAATGGCCGTTAAACCATTATTAGTGCTACGCACCAGCCAGCGGCCGTTTTCCAGTGCTCGCATCTGGGCTATTTGTAAATGCTGTGCAGGCGCGATGGTGTGGCTAAACCAGGTGTCATTCGAGACTGTTACGAGCCAATCGCTTTTCATTGCCATGACGCGCACCAGTTCGGGGTAGGCAATCTCGTAACAGATAGCAGCGGCGATAGCCATGGAATCGGTGTTTAGTGGGTCTTGTTCGGGAGCAGGTAAGCTAAAGCTCGACATCGGCAAATCAAAGAACCCGCCAATTTTTCGCATGACATCTTGAAACGGCACATATTCACCAAAGGGCACTAAGCGCTGTTTATGGTAGAGATCGCCATCGCCGGTTAACACGGCCAAACTATTATACATGCGGTACCCATCCGGGCTTTCGGCATCCAGTACAAGTGACGGAATACCGCTGATTAGCGTGCGCCCGTCTTTTTCCATCTCGGATATCAGCATGTATACATAAGGTGATGCTTCACTAAACAGGGCTGGTATAGCCGTTTCAGGCCAAACAACTACCGGCGCTCGTGTTTGCTCATGAGTGAGATTAACGTAGCGCATTAAAAAATCCGGAAGGTAGCTCGGATCCCATTTCTGATTTTGCGGTATGTTTGCCTGCACCACATCGACATCAAAAGGCTTGCCGACGGGAGAGGTCCAATCTCGTTCTAGCAATGGTGTCAGGCACAGTACCGAAATTGTTATTGCACATAAAATGCGCTGTGCGATCTCGCGAGTGGTTAATAATGCACAAAAGCAGGTGCTGAGCGTGACGGATATTAGGCTCACTAGCCAAACTCCACCGATAGGTGCTGTAGCGTCAAAGGGAGTGTCTAATAGGGCATAACCTAGATACAGCCATGGGAAGCCCGTGAACACCCAGCTGCGTAGCCATTCGAATAGTATCCAAGTACCTATAAACCCGGCGACGGTAAAGCCCGGGCGGGAAAACCAGCGCGCATACAAGTAAGTTTGTAATGCAAAAAATAGCGCCAGCCCAGCCGCAAATGCGGCGGTCATGAGCACGGCAAACACCATTGGGGTGCCGCCAAAGGTATGAATGCTGACATACACCCAAGAAACACCCGTACCAAACAAGCCCAAGCCAAATAGCCAGCCAAGCCATGTAGATTGTTTAATGGTTTGGTCTTTGAGTAATAAAAAAAGGAGAGCTGGTGTGACGAGAATGAGCGGCCACCAGTGAAAAGGAGCAAAGGCCAGCGGTGTTAACCCGCCAGCAAACAATGCCAATAAGGCGCGCCCGTAAAAAGGCATGACGATATCCTACAGTTTAGGTTGCTAAATAAAGTAAATCCCAACAGTTAGTGTCTGGTTATTTACGTTTAACCTGTAATAAACGAATCCGGCGCGTGTCCGATGATAAAACTTTGAACACAAATCCATCAATCGTGACTTCTTCGTCTTTGCGCGGTAAGTGCCCAAAGCGTCGAGTGACTATGCCGCCAATGGTATCGAACTCGTCATCGGGAATGGAAGCATCAAAATACTCGTTAAAGTCTTCAATTTCGGTTAGAGCTTTTACGATGTAAGCGTTTTCATCAAAGGGGCGAATATTACCTTCGCTGTCGTTGACGTCGTGCTCATCTTCTATCTCACCGACGATTTGTTCAAGAACATCTTCAATGGTAACCAGGCCAGCAATACTACCGTATTCATCAATGACGATAGCCATGTGATTACGGGTAGCACGAAACTCCTTGAGCAATGTATTTAAGCGTTTGCTTTCAGGGATAAACGTTGCTTTGCGAAGCTTGCTATAAATATCGAATTCTTCTTGGTTGTCTTCGATAATAAGCGGGAGCAGATCTTTTGCCAGTAACACCCCTATAACTTCGTCAGGAGATTCGCCAATCACGGGGAAGCGCGAGTGGGCGCTAGAAATGATCAGTGGAAGAAACTCTTTGGGCGTTTGCTCTGCATTAACTACAGCCATCTGTGAGCGCGGGATCATGATATCCCGAACTTGCATTTCGGACACCTGCATGGCGCCTTCTATGATGTTTAACGCTTCGTAATCAAGGACGTTTTCCTCGGTTGCTTCGCGCAGCAATTCCAACACGTCTTGACGTGTTTTAGGTTCATCAGAAAAAGCTTGGGTAAGGCGCCCGAACCAACTTCGGGGTTGTGCCGATCGATCTTCACTCATAGCGGATCCTCATTCTCCTTGAAGATAAGGGTCAGGAATATTTAAGGTAGCGAGTAGCTCTGTTTCTAACGCTTCCATTTCTTGTGCTTCGGAGTCATTTATATGGTCGAATCCGATAAGATGCAAGCAGCCATGGATAACCATGTGCGCCCAATGGTGCAATAGTGGCTTTTTTTGCTCTTGAGCTTCTTGGCGAACAATATCAGCACAAATGGCCAAATCGCCAATAATATCGTTAGGAACACCCGGTGGTGCTTCAAACGGGAAAGACAAAACGTTAGTCGGAGCGTCTTTGCCGCGGTAGCTATTGTTAAGTGTTTGGCTCTCATCGGGCTCAACAATGCGTATGCAAATTTCACCACGACCGCGTCGGCCTTTCAGTGCCAAGGTTACCCATTGGCTAAACTCAGCATCATTAGGGATGTCGCTGGCGTCGGCTTCGCGTTGAATATCAACGTAGAGGCTCATAGATGGTTCTCGTTATTGTGCTTTTTATCAAATCGGTCGTAGGCTTCAACAATATGCTGAACCAACGGATGACGCACTACGTCTTTAGATGAGAAATGCGTAAAACCAATACCTTTAACGCCGTCGAGTACCTCAATAGCGTGCTTGAGGCCAGAATAGGTGCCCTTAGGTAAATCGACTTGAGTCACATCGCCAGTGATAACGGCGGTTGAGCCAAAGCCGATACGCGTGAGGAACATTTTCATCTGTTCACGCGTGGTGTTTTGGCTTTCATCAAGGATAACAAACGAGTTATTAAGAGTACGGCCGCGCATGTAGGCTAATGGCGCAATCTCAATAATGTTTCGTTCGATTAACTTGGCAACCTTTTCGACACCCAGCATTTCATACAAAGCATCGTAAAGCGGACGTAAATAAGGATCGACCTTCTGTGATAAATCACCAGGTAAAAAACCCAGCTTTTCGCCCGCTTCCACGGCAGGCCGCACAAGCAGTATACGATCAATCTCTTCTCGCTCTAATGCCTCAACGGCGCAGGCTACAGCAAGGTAAGTTTTACCTGTACCGGCAGGGCCAATACCAAAATTAATATCATGTGCCCACACCGAGCGGATATAACCTTGTTGATTGGGCCCGCGCGGTTTGATCTGTACTTTGCGGGTGCGTATTACAACATCGACTTCCACACCGCTCGTGTTATCAGTTTGCGCTGCCACGCGTTGCTCGATACCAGATTGCTGTAAATGCAAATGCACAGACTCGGGTGTTAGCGCATGGCCATTTAACGCGTCGGAATACAGTTGCTTTAACAGTGTGGCAACGGGTTCGACTAACTCGGTTGGACCGGTTACTTGAAATTCGTTGCTGCGGTTGTGAATGCTGACCTTAAGTCGAGATTCAATCAACTTAAGGTGCGCGTTGAGCTGACCGCACAGGCTAGCCAGTGCGTCAGCGTCATAAGGCGTTAATAGAAATTTAACGTCCTGATTGGATGTGTTGGTCATATAGGGCTTGTCTAGCTCCGGTTTACTGAATCGTATCAAGTTCGGAGCTAATGAGCTCTCCGATCAAGGAATTGGCATAGGCTTCGACAATCTTCACGTCGGCAAAGTGGCCGATAAGATCAGGATTGCTGCAGCGGAAGTTAACCACACGGTTGTTTTCAGTACGACCTGAAAGCATGCCTGGGTCCTTCTTCGAGTATCCATTCACCAAAATGCGTTGGGTAGAATCGACCATACGACGGCTGATTTGCATGGCTTGCTGGATAATACGGCTTTGCAGAATTTCTAGGCGCTGTTTTTTGGTTTCTTCTGTGACCGTGTCCGGTAAGTCAGAAGCCGGTGTCCCCGGACGGCGGCTGTAAATGAAGCTGAAAGAGGTATCGAAGTTGATCTCTTGGATCAGGTTCATCGTCGCTTCAAAGTCGGCGTCTGTCTCACCCGGGAAGCCAATGATAAAGTCAGAGGACATGCTCAGATCAGGGCGCACTTTTAACAGACGACGGATTTTAGATTTGTACTCTAATACCGTATGGCCGCGCTTCATGGCCATCAAAATACGGTCTGAACCCGATTGCACCGGTAAGTGTAAATGACTCACTAGCTCAGGGACATCCGCATAGGCTTCGATTAAGCTATCCGTAAATTCAACGGGGTGCGATGTCGTAAAGCGGATACGGTCAATACCCTCAATTGCCGCAACGTTACGGATAAGCTCGGCTAGATCAGCATAATCGCCGTCATCTAGTTCGCCACGGTAGGCGTTAACGTTTTGGCCCAAAAGGTTAACTTCACGCACGCCTTGCTCTGCAAGTTCGATGCACTCGGCGATTACATCGTTCATGGGGCGGCTAACTTCTTCACCACGAGTATAAGGTACAACACAGAACGTGCAGTACTTGCTGCAGCCTTCCATAACCGAAACAAATGCTTCCGCGCCTTCTACCTTTGGAGCCGGTAGGGCGTCAAATTTCTCGATTTCAGGGAAGGTTACGTCAACAATGCCGCTTTTGCCTTCATGTGTGAGGTCGATCATCTCTGGCAAACGGTGCAAGGTTTGCGGACCAAAGATCATATCCACATACGGTGCACGTCCTAAAATTTTATCGCCTTCTTGGCTGGCGACACACCCACCAACACCAATTAATAAATCGGGACGTTTCGCTTTAAGCTTTTTCCAGCGGCCTAGCTGGTGGAAAACTTTCTCCTGTGCTTTTTCCCTTATTGAACAGGTGTTTAGCAGCAGAACATCGGCATCATCCGGGTTGTCGGTTAATTCCAATGCATGGCTTTCACCTAGTAAGTCCGCCATACGGGAGGAATCATACTCGTTCATTTGACAGCCATGAGTTTTAATAAATAGCTTCTTCGCCATTTCGCACCTAGGTTGGATTGTGTGAATCGATTAAAAAAAGACCAGATATTATACGTGAAATAGGCCTCTATGAGTAGCGCTTAATACGCTTGTAATATCAGCATTTGACCCCATAAAGTGTGCGGTGTTCACTTATTACGAGCCACTCATTCCACAGCGCCCTTGTTATTACGTGCTGTTGGCGAATTTTAACTGTGTGGGGTCATTATGGCGGTTGCTAAACAAGATCATATCTATCGTGTCGTGTTCTTAAATCAAGACAAGGTATACGAAATCTTTGTTAAAAATGTGTATCAGAGTGATATGTGGGGGTTTATTGAAATAGAAGACTTTATTTTTGGAAGCCGTTCAGACGTGCTTGTTGATCCGAGTGAGGATAAGCTCAAGCAGCAATTTGAGGGGGTTAACCGTAGCTATATCCCTATGCAAGCGATTGTACGCATCGATGAAGTCAAAAAAGAAGGCGTGGCCAAAATAACTGACATAAAAGGTAATGTAAGTGCGTTTCCTATTATGCCGCCACCTTCCAAACCATAGCGCTGCCCCACTTACCCGGCAAACAACCAGTAAAAAATGGGCGTAAGGTGCGACCTTAGGCCCATTTTTTGGTAATACCGGCCGTTACTGCGTGCTAGCCGAAGCTGTATCAAACCCGCAGGTGCTGTTTAGCTTGGCAAGTGTTTGGCCTGATGCTACTTCAACGCTGCCATCAGAAAACACGATCTCTACCGAATCGATATCAACACATTGCACATTGTGCTTTGCCCATGTGTTTTTCCATGCGTTACCTAAGCTGCGCTGGCCAGGCATGATTGGGCCAGCAACGCGCAGGTAAGCGCTGTGATCACGGCTTTTACGCGCACGAATAATATTGCCCGCCGAATCATAAGCCGTAGTACGGAAGAGAATAAACTGGTAAATCCCGTCGGAAGAGTTAACAAAGTCAATGTTAGTGCCTACAGGACCACGGCCGCCTTTAGCAACGGGTAGGGCATTTTCTAGAGTAATTAACGGAGTAATGACAATCGGTGGAGGAACAGGCTCGGGTGGAGGAGTGATAACAACTTTCTCCTGGCTACATGCCGAAAGTAAACCAATAGCGATGACTAAACCTGTCCAATTAAAAAGTGCGCGCATAACATGCCCTGTTGTTTGATTGTTAGAAACCCACCCGTAGACCTAAGGTGCTGAGTCTGGTTCCTTTTTCTGTAAATTCACTGAGCTGATCATACAGCTAGTGTCGTGTTTTTGTTGCACCAAGATAGCGCTATTGCCGAAAAAGTACGGCAACCATTTTAACTAAAAAGCAATCCATGTTTTAGACGGTTTTCCAGGCACCTCTCTGGCTAAACGTGGAACCAAATAGCCGGGGAGTGTCGCTTGTAATTGCCGAACCAAACTGGCCGCCGCCTCATCATCAATATCGAAGTGCGCAGCGCCCTCTACCTTATCTAACAAGAATAGATAGTAAGGCAGTATAGCGTAGTCAAATAAGCGTAAGCTTAATTGATGAAGAATCGCTGCGTTATCGTTAATATTTTTCAGCAAGACGGCTTGGTTGAGCACGGTAACACGAGCATCACGTAATTTTAAAGTAGCTTGGCCTACGGCATCATCAATTTCGTTAGGATGGTTGATGTGTAAAACACAAACCGTTTTAAAACGCGACTGTGCCAGCCGTTGTGCTAACTGATCGGTCACACGTTGCGGGATCACCACAGGTAAGCGTGTATGTATCCGTAAACGCTCCAGATGAGGGATAGCTTCTAGATCGCTGATCATCCGGTCTAAGCGATTATCGCTGGTAGCCAGCGGGTCACCGCCCGAGAAGATAACCTCGCTAATAGAAGGATCATTGCGTAAATAAGTAAGTACTTGCTGCCACTGATCACCGCTAAGTTGTTGATCTTCGTAAGGGAAATGCCGTCTAAAACAATAACGGCAGTTAATGGCACACGCGCCGCTCACAATAAAGAGAACGCGGCCTTGGTATTTGTGGATAAGCCCCGGAGCAGGGTTGCTGACCATCTCGGCTAACGGGTCGTGCGAATACCCAGGAAAGGATTCCATCTCCGCTTTTTGGGGTAGTACTTGCAGCAGTAAAGGATCGTTTGGGTCGCCTTTTTTTATACGCGCTAGATACGTAAGCGGTACTTTAAGTGCAAAGCTACGGGCGGCCTCTTCGCTGATATCCACATCGTTGGCCGTTAATTCAACGGCCTCTAGTAGGGTGTCTAAACGGGTGACCGCCTGCTTTAAATGTGTTTGCCAATCAAATTCGGCGAGGTTGTGGAGTGAAATCATGGAAGTCCGATGCAAATCAATTTTGCTCGCATTCTCCTTTTAAGTAGAATAACAGTCAATTTGCATTAACTTGTTTATACTGCACACTACTCACACTAAACATTTTTGCGTAAACATAGCTAAAACAACACTGAGACGAATATGGCAACTTACTCACCAAACCAGCTCAAGAATGGCCTTAAAGTTATGCTAGATGGCGATCCATGCGCTATTCAAGATCTGGACTTCGTAAAGCCTGGTAAAGGGCAAGCGTTCACCCGCGCTAAATTGCGTAACCTATTAACAGGGCGCGTGTGGGAGCGTACATTCAAAGCGAACGAATCCTTAGAAGGCGCGGATATCATGGACCGCGATATGGATTACTCGTACTTCGACGGTGACATGTATTACTTCATGGACCCAGTATCGTTTGAGCAGCACGCCGCAGACACCGCCGCTGTGGGCGATGCTATTAAATGGCTAAAAGAGAACGACACCTGCCAAGTTACCCTGTGGAACGACAACCCGATTGCCGTAACACCGCCTAACTTTGTTGAGTTAGAAGTAACCGAAACAGACCCAGGCCTAAAAGGTGATACGGCGCAAGGCGGAACTAAGCCTGCAACGTTAAGCACTGGCGCTGTGGTACGTGTACCATTGTTTATCGAAATAGGCCAAGTGCTTAAAATCGATACACGCTCTGGTGAATACGTTAGCCGCGCATAAGCCGCTAACCGTAAAAGATACGGCAGCTACGGCTGCCGTTTTTTGTGGCAAAAACAACATCCTCTCCCAAGGCTTTACAAGTTAACTGACGAGCAAGTTATGAATTCACACTGGCAACCAACGGCTCCTATCGCACATCTACAAAAACGCGCCGACATTCTCGCGCAAATCCGCCGTTACTTTGCTAATCAGCAGGTCTGGGAAGTGGATGCCGCCGTGATGTCGCAGGCCGCTGTGAGTGATCCTTTTATTGATTCGTTAGAAGTTGCTTACCGTCCTTTTCCCGAAGCAGAGGCAACGCAGTGTTATTTACAAACGTCACCAGAATATGCCATGAAACGGCTGCTCGCCGCGGGCAGTGGTGATATCTATCAAATGGGTAAAGTCTTTCGTAACGGCGAAGTAGGGCGCATCCATAACCCCGAATTCACCATGCTGGAATGGTATCGCTTAGGCATGGACGACACACAGTTGATGGATGATGTGGAAGCCTTAGTCACCTCTATACTGGGCATCCCGCCTATTCGTCGATGCACTTACACACGCATCTTTGCTGAAAAAACCGGCCTAGATATCCATAACGACGACAACCAAACCCTAGCAGACTACGCCCGCGCGCATATCGATGTGGATATCGCCACCGACGATCGTGATGGCTGGCTCAACCTCATTATGTCGCACTTTATCGAACCAACCTTAATCGATGAACCCATCTTCGTAACCGAGTACCCCGCCTCACAATCGGCACTCGCCCGCGTACGCCCAGACGCCAACGGCATCCCCGTTGCGGCCCGCTTTGAGCTGTTCATTGGCGGCATGGAACTCGCCAACGGCTACCACGAACTGACCGACCCAGCTGAACAGCAACGCCGTTTAGCAGCAGACCAAGCGACACGTGTTAGCTTAAACCTCCCGCAACGCCCGTTAGAAACACGGCTGGTAGACGCATTAACACAAGGCTTACCGGATTGTGCAGGAGTTGCATTAGGCGTGGATCGGTTAGTCATGCTGGCGCAGGGCACGGATAGGATTGATCAAGTCATCCCGTTTCCGTTTGAAAGGGCGTAACTTACAAACCTCGATCACCCTGTGGATAACCTTCTTTAAAACATGACAGTTTATACAGTGAATTTTGTATCTGGACATAACGATAAAAGCATCCATAATCAAGATACTAAAGTTATCAACAGGGAAGATAACGCGCATGACAGAGAATGATAATGCGCATGAGTATAAATAAAACTGTTATGTAGATCAGTATTCGTAGTGGTAGCGCAACTGAGCGATTAAAAGGCCGCCATCGGAAACTTTATATACGAATCGGTGCTCATCATTTATACGACGAGACCAATAACCAGAAAGGCCATGCTTTAGCGGCTCGGGCTTACCTATGCCTTCAAAGGGGTCACGAGAGGAATCTTTGATTAAGGTATTGATCCGTTTCACCATAGCCTTGTCTGTTTTCTGCCAATATAAGTACTCTTCCCATGCCCTAGAGGAGAATGTTAGTTTCATTCCATTAAGTCTCTCTCGGTACCTTTTCCGGCTTCGAGCTCAGCAATGGATTCAAGCAGATGTCTAGCATTTGCTGGGGAGCGGAGAAGGTAGGCGGTCTCTTGCATAGCCTGGTAGTCTTCGAGGGAGACCATTACCACCGGTGTTTCGCTCTTTCTGGTAATAATCACAGGAGAGTGGTCGTTACAGACCCTTTCCATGGTTTTGGCAAGGTTCGCTCGTGCTGCAGTGTAGCTTATGGCGTCCATAATGGTTTTCCTGTACGTAAAATTGTACATAACTATACGATCACATAAAAAGGCTGTCAACCTGATGCAGTTTGCCATGCTCCGGTTACAACGGAGTTAGGCTGGAGAGCACATGAAAATTGAAGTCGAGACACCGTAGGATGAGGAACTGGACAAAACGAGAAAAGCATCCATAATCAAGGTACTACAGTTATCAACAGGGAAGATAACGCGCACAATCAAGAATGATAATGCGCATGCTTGTTTACAGGGAGCCGTATTCTTTGAATATCCTCAATAAACTAATGAATATCAAAAGGTTAATAGTTTTATTCCGGAGCTTGGGCTTTGGGGTGTAAACGCGCATGCGCATGAATAAAACTGTTATATCTTTTAGGTGGGTTATGGGGAAAATTAGAACAAAAGAATTGTTCGATATCGTTAGAAGCGTTAGTAACGATGAGGTTAATAAGCGAGCAGTCTTATCATCAAATAAAAACAAAGTTCAACGTTATATTTGGCTCTTCGGCTTCGGAATTCCGCTACTTATATCGCTTATAACGTTCTTTGTAGCTTATAAGTATCAGCTAGAAAGCACATGGTTTTGGTTCGGCTTGTTCAGCTTATCTATATGTTATATATCAATAATTCTCAGTATGCTCTGGGACGTATTTACACACCGAGATATTCTGAAAAGACTATGGACAGAACCTTTTACTTTGATTGTGTCTAACGCCGAAAGTAATGCATCTACTGATATGGCACATTATCGAAAGTTACTTAGTTACTCGTTAGAAGAGTTGCGCTATTTGCTGTTGCAGTTAATATCTGAAAAAGAAGCCTTTTCTAGACGTATTTCCCTTATAAATGGAAGCATAGAAAAAGTAGGTTTGCTACCGGGAATATTAGCTTTAGTCGTGATGTTTACAAAGTTACCAAGCGAGCAGAGCCCTTGGGTTGTTGGGATCGCGTTGGCAATACCTTTTCTTCACATCTTTGGAGTTGGGATGATGTTCCTTATATCTAGGCTAGAAAGAAGCATTAAGTTAGTTGAGTTGGCGATTACTAAAAAAATATAACAAACAATTTAAGAGTGATTCAGCACGCTTGGCATTTTTGGTTTGGGTTAAGCTCAGTGTTTACGGTGGTCAAATTGAGTGTCGTGGTCGCGTGCTTCACACCTTAATTGGGCGTTATGTTCCATGGAGGATTTGAAATGCTTGCTGAAATTACTTCAGTATTAGGTATCGCGAAAGCGGCAATAGATATTGGGAAGGAGGCAAAAGGCTTACTTCCTGACGGTGAAGATAAATCAAATATTGAAGCCAAGTTAATTCAAACGGAAAAAGAATTAGCTATTGCTGAAGCTGCAACAGCTAAAGAGCTAGGTTATGAACTCTGTAAATGCACTTTCCCTCCACAAATCATGCTGTTCATAAAAGAATTGAACATTAGCCAGTGTCCAAAATGTCACCACACCACTAGTAAAAAGCATGTGTCATATGGCTAAACATAACAAGGGTGTGCACATCCGCCAGCAAAGCTGGCTTGTACAACCGCTGCGCGGTTGCCTGTGCCGCAAGCGTTAGGCCTGCCAATTTTTTAAGCAAATAAGGAATAAAAAGTATGTTGCCAAAAATTTTTGTAACTTTGATCTTAGCAGTAGTTATGACAGGTTGCTCAACCTACTCAGCTAATCGTTATTCAATATCAGTCGATAATGTAACGGCTTTAAAAGAGATCAATGAAACAAAACTGGATGTAGGTGAGTTTACCGCGTCGAAACCAGGCCAAACAGAAATCATGTGTCGTGGAGTTGGTCCAATTAAAACTCCTGACGGACAGACCTTTGAGAACTTTATTAAAAAAGCTTTAGTAGATGAGCTGAAAATCGCAGAGGCTTATTCCAATGCAGCAAAAATTATACTTACAGGAAATTTAGACGCTATCGATTTCTCATCGAGCTCAGGAACATGGAACCTCGCGCTTACTGTTAATTCATCAAACGGAAATTCCCTTACCGTATCAGAAAATTATTCATATACAACAAGTTTCTATGGCGAAACAGCCTGTAACCAAACAGCTCAGGCGCTAATGCCAGCCGTTCAAAACCTCATTGGTAAAGTTGTGCAGAACAATGAATTTAGAAAGCTAATTCAATAAATGGCTTAATGAATTTTCTCAAAAATAAACAGGGTTAGAGTAAAACTTAATACCTAGAAGACTTAGGCTAGCTTTTAGATTAAATACGTTTCATATTACTCTAATCCCATTACACAGTATGTCACGGGCTTTCAGAATCCTAAGGGTCACCATATCGCCCTGTGGACAACCCTCGTTAAAACATAGCCGTTTATACAGTGTATTTAGTGTTTCTGCGAAAGCGTGCGCGTTTACACACATAAGAGTGCTCATTTTGTAACTGGACAAAACGAGAAAAGCATCCATAATCAAGGTGCTACAGTTATCAACAGGGAAGATAATGCGCACAATCAAGAATTATAATGCGCATGCGTGTTTACAGGGAGCCGTATTCTTTGAATATCTTCAATAAACTAATGAATATCAAAAGGTTAATAGTTATTCCGGAGCTTGGGCTTTGGGGTGTAAACGCGCATGCGCATGAATAAAACTGTTAAGGGGCAGCCATGATTCCAGAGTATTGGCGTAATTTTATAAATAAAAACGAAATTATCGGGTGTGAATTTGAAGTCTCGGAAGAAGATGATTTATCCGAGCTAGGTGCCGATCTGAAAATCATGAATATTGAGCAATGTATTTCTGAGGCAACCGAATGTTATCCTGGGAAAGCGGCAATTATAGAGGGCTATGTACCTGTTGCAATGTGTTTGACTGGTAGTGGTGATTATTACTACATAAAGACCTCAGAAGGCGAAAATGGTTCGTTGTATCGCATTTATCACGATGCGGTTAACGGAGAACAGATAGCAACAAACGGCATTGAAAAGGTTCTAAAAAATTATGCTTCTTTACTTTGAGGTGAAAGCCCTTAACAAAGCCATCAATTTGACCGTCTTACGCTGCGCTGCAGTCGGCAAATTATGGCGGCGTTACATGTTCAATCAAACTATGGAGTAAATATGGCAACACAAGACAAAAGGACAGCTAGTAGCATCCAATTAGCTGGAGCACTTGTGATTGGATTACTGCTTGGCATGATATCTTTCTATCTACTTAAAGGCGTAGGTGATTACTCTAATTTATTAGCTGCTGTGATAGGTGCATCAATTGCTTTACTTGTTCCTATTTGGCAGACGTATGTTATTCAAAGGTCAAAGCTTGCGATTGAAGTGAATGGTATAAGCCGAAAGGTCTCGGATAAAGCAAAAGTTTCGTTAGATGAACATTCTGAACTTTCATATTTGCGAAAAATGAAGGAGGAGGATAACCCAAGGTTTATTATCATGGGTGGCGAACCAAAGAGAGCTTCGCAAGATAGATCTGTAACACTTGATGAGTTAGAGGAATTGCTTCAAAGGGCTAAACAAGAGCTAAAAGATTTTCCTGAGAAAATAGCCGATAGAAAAAATGATCTTGAAAAGGTTAATGCCTTTACAGCTGATACATTTTCAAAGCATGAATGTAATAAGCTTAATAGGCTTTTACGGCCAGAAATTGATTTCAATTCTGAAGATGTATCAGCAACCTTAGTTGAGTTTAAAAGACACTTTGAAGACAAACTTTCAAATATCAAGGAAAAATATGATGAGCTTCAGTCATCTATTCCTGAAATAGACCGAAAAGTGACTCAGATAAAAGAAGACCTTATTGCAAATAAATCATATTTTGAAATTTCAGTTACGCTAATTAATTCAGGTCGCTTAAACACTTCAATCAAAAGGCCTGCTTTATTTCGAGTTTATATCGGAAGAGAAAACTATATAGATTTGAAGCTGACTCTTAGTGATTTTGAAACAAAATCCGAGATTTCACCAAACTCTACAGTAGTTGGAACCTTTTCATCCACCGACATTTCCCAGCTCCCTGAAGAGGATAGGAAACTCATAAATACTTACTGGGGGCAAAGTGTTCAATGTAAGTTATTCGTTGAAGATGTTCATGGTGAAGCAACTGCATCTAATTCGATAGCATTTTCAGAAGGCCTATATCAAAAGATAATATTTGATCGCTTAGCCGTTATTGCTACCAATCAAAACATGTAACAAGCGCGTCAATTGGGACTGGCTTTCCGCTGTCGCTGCAAACCAGCCCATTACGCGAACGTTATGCATACGGTGTAAATTACCACTTTACGTAGATTTATTAGAGCGATCATGTATTAAGAACATACTACGAGCTCTTTCTTGAAATTTGAAAAGGATTTAAGTTGTAGATGATTAAATTAAATTTGGATGTTGTTGTTAATAGCCTCGAAAATGAAATTGATATGCAATATGGTCTTGAGACTTTGAAAGGTACATCTGATGTAATTAGTATTGCAGCCGAAACAATTTTGAGAGAAAGAGTCCCAGAGAAAAGAACGCACAAGAGTGATGTTAGAACTAGATTAAAAAATACATTTACGGGCTCTTATGGGCAAAGGTTCTCTTTAGAAATAGAAGATAAAGACCTACAAAAGAGGTTGCGAAAAATAGGCGATGAGGTATTTTTAGAAGTACTTAGCTATTTTGTAATGGATGCACTGTACATAGAAACCCCTGATCTAAGTGACGGTGCGGAAATAATTGTAGATCAACTTTCTGATATATCTGACAAATTAGTGGATCGACTTAAAGAACCACTGATAGATATGCATAAAATCGCTGTCTATTTCAACTACAATATACAAATAAGGCAGAGAAAACGAGGGTTAGACGTGCCTAGGCAGCTCCTTCTCCTAGATAAAAATACAGCCAAGAATATAACTGAGGCCACCTGTTCCGATGAGGAAGAGGATTTTGACGTTGTAATAGTTCGTTTTCACTCTATTACAGGAAATGGAAGGTTCTATATTAAAAAATTGCAGGCTATTGAATCATTTGGGTTTGCTAGCAAAATCAAAGTCGTTACAGATCAAATTCGAAAATCAATTTCAGAAAACCTACATAAAAACAATACAGTTGACCCAGAAAATGGAACCTTTATAAAGATACGAACAAAGAAGATTTCATTGCCAAAAGGCAAGGTAATCAAGTATCTAATTACGGGCGTATATGTATGACTTCAAAAAAAATAGTCCTTATATCGCTATTGACTATATTTTTGGCATGGTTTTCTTATTGGTACAATTTTAGTTACTTGAATTCCTATGAAATATCAAGAAACCCTGAGGATTGGGCTGTTTTAGGTGATTTCTTGGGTGGTGTTCTAAATCCTATTCTAAGTTTTTTGACTATTGTTTTACTTGTGAGTTCTTTAAAAATTCAGAAAGAATCAAACTCTCACCTCCAGTCTGAGATTGAGAAGAGCGAGCGCTTTGAAAGAGTACGCTCATTTGAAACAAGTTTTTTCAACATGATTGATTCTCAAAAGGTTATATTTGATAAATTTTGTTTGAAGTTCAAAAATTCAGAAAGTATAGAGCTATTTTATTCTTCGGCGGCTGTGATAGAGTTGGAGTCTGTTTTGATAGAAATGAGAGAAGCAGGAGGAACTAATCAGCAAATTAAAAATGCGATTGAAGTATTTGATGAAAATGATGAAATATATTCTGTAGTAAGAACTTTTTGCGTAATTGTTAAAATGATTGATAAAAAATTAGGTTCTTATGATGATTTTGATCCTCAAGAGATTAAGGATTACTACGAAACATTAATTAATTTTACTGATTACTCGCTTGTTAGATTAGTACTTGTTTCTCACAAATACTTAAATTACTCAGTTTTAAAGTCTTTGGATAATTCTGAGTTCATGTCAGTTATAGAAAGTGTCGGTGCAGACGGCTATTTGCGTGATGTTTAATAGCCGGGAAATGTAAATTGGAGGCGGATGCATAACAAAGCCATTAATCTGACTGCTTTACGCTGCGCTCCAAGCAGCAAATTATGGCGACGTTAGGCTCTCAAGGAGGAAAATTTGAGCAATCTGAAAACTGTAGAGCTGAAGACTTTTATTCCTTCAAAGGATTTTGAAACATCAAAGAATTTCTATTCGGAAATTGGTTTCACAAAAGCTTCTGATGAAGGTGGAATTGCCTGCTTTCACTCTGGTGGCTGCAGCTTTCTACTTCAAGATTTTTATGACAAATCATTAGCTGAAAACCTGATGATGCATTTGCTGGTCGAAGATGTTTATTCTTGGCATAAGCAAATCAAAGAGTCGGGTGTGGCCGATAAATATCATATTAGTGTCTCAGATATTACGAAGCAGCCGTGGGGTATGCTAGATTTTGTTATTCACGATCCTAGCGGTGTATTGTGGCGGTTTGGCCAAAATGTATAGCCTAACAAACATGTCTACAGGGCAGTTTTTTGGCTGCGCCATTTGTGAATTTCGCTTTGCTACACTTTTTATAAAAGCTCTCCACAAAAAATAGCGCTGTTACATAGGCCTTATTAAGTCCTGCATCCCTCTACTTACTGCCAAAAGCTCACTACAAATGCCCCGTTTTCACATAGATCAATGCGCCGTCTTCTTTTGTAAATGGCGTGTGTTGGCTCATGTGGGGGCTTCGTAGCCATGTACCCGCGGGGTAGCTTCTGTGTTCGTCGTAGAAGGTGCCAGCGATAACAAGTATTTCTTCACCGCCCCAGTGCTGGTGGGTTTTGAATTGCGTGTTGGGGGCCCATTTCACGAGTGCTACGTGCTCGCCTTCAAATTCGTGCAATGGCATCACGGTTAAACCATCAACCAACCCTGGGTGCCACATTTGTTGGGTGGTATCAATCGCTTTTTGCTCAGTATCGCGTTCGTTAAATTGGTGTAACTTAACAAAAATCGTCGCGCCTTCTTTTCCGATGTTGGGCGTGTGGGAGGTGCCTATTGGATTGCGAAGGTAGCTGCCTTGTGGGTAGGGTTGATGCTCATCGGCAAATACACCGTCGAGTACAAAAATCTCTTCGCCTCCGTCGTGCGTATGAGATGAGAACTGGCTGTGGGGTGCATAGCGCACAATAGACGTGGCGCGTGCGACTTCATCGCCTATTCGATCGAGCATCATGCGTTCAACGCCGGGCATGGGGGATGGGACCCATTGGTAATCCTCAGGTCGAATGACGACACGTTGGTCAAAGTCGGCATTGAGTAATGTGCTCATGGTACGTTCTCATCGATGTTTTTGGGTTGGCTACGGGTACTGTCCTTACAAGGCTGCGTCTAAACGCTGTACGTGCAGACTCCCTGTTTGTCATTCATTTTAGCAACAAAGCCTGTAGGGCTAGGTAGGGTTATTGTATGAGAAAGCGAATAACTCAGTTGTGTATTTTGTTGTGTTCGGCGTTGATTAGCGCGGTAGGTTCTGCGTCAGAGTTGACAGAGGATCAATTATGGCAGGCGTTAGCGTCTACTCATCATGTGGCTATTATGCGCCATGCGATAGCGCCGGGCATTGGCGATCCATCAAACTTCACGCTTGGTGAGCGCGACACACAGCGGAATTTGTCGAATGCTGGGGTTAACCAAGCAAAGCGTATTGGCGATAGGTTTCGTGAGCAGGGTATTACTGAGGCAGATGTCTATTCGAGTGAGTGGTTTCGGTGCTTAGATACGGCTAATTTGTTGGCCTTTGGCGGTGTAACGCCGCAACCTTTGTTAAATTCCTTCTTTCAAGACACTTCACAAAAGGGTGAGCAAACCCAAGAGCTTAGGCAATGGATTATCCAGCAAAATACTGACACCCCCAGAGTGTTGGTAACTCATCAGGTTAATATCACGGCGCTCACAGGTGTTTATCCTTCGTCAGGTGAAATTGTGGTGTTGCGTGTTGGTGAAGGCTCCGATCTCACGGTGCTGGGCACGATTAAAACGCAGTAGTAAATAGGTGTGTTTGAAGGGAGCCGTTAAAAAGGGAGCTAGCTCCCTTTTTAAAACACGCTTGTATCTAAACGTTGACGCGTGCGTGATCGCCCATCTCATCGGGATCAATTTGTTTGCCGGTAAATAGCTTGAACATCCCTTTGATGCTGGGGTCGGCTGTCCAGATTTCGGCATCTTTCAGTTCCATGCGCATCATTAATAGCGATGGGTCATCTTTACCTTTCTCATACCAAGCACTGACAGGTTTGGACCAGTATTTGTCGATAATTTCTGGACGCGTTTCATGGACGAGTGTACCGCTAATGCAGGCGAATAAATCATGACCTTTACTGCTAAATTGCACCATTGCCGGTCCGCCTTTGGCAACTCGGTTCGTTGTGGTGGTGTAAAACCAGAACTCGCTGTTGGCATCTTTATCTAACTGTACGCGCATGGGCTCTGAGTGATCGTTAGTACCCGTTAGCCCCAGCATTACATTAGGGCTATCGGCAAGCGCTTCCCACATAGCTTTACTCATATCAGTCGACATAGTGTGCTCCTTGTATAAACGTAAATTGAGTTAACGCTAGGCTTTATGATTAACGTTGTTTTGTTAAACCAATGGCGCGTTCGCGTTAACTACTTAGTGAGTAATGAGCATAAGGCATGCCAGAATACATGATTGGCGCTATGTCAGGGCTTTAGCGTAGTACGGAGTTTGCGCAGTGGGAAAACAGGGGTAAGGTTCCTGTAATTTATGCAGGTAGGTTTACTTTTTTACAGGATAGTACGCGGGTGTATGAATAAAAATGTTATGTCTACTAGGGTAGTAAAGTTCAAATATGGAGTGCTGGGGAGGCTGTTGGTTTTTTACTTTTGATATAAGTTTGATTTGCTACTGCGGCCAATAATAGAATGCTGATTTACTATCAACGCTAGTCTACAAGGAATGTATGTAATGAGCGACGGTCATTTTGTTTATACAAAAGTAAAAAGTTTGGAAGGCAAACCAAAAGTATTTGGTGGGCAGTGCGCTGGTTTAGTCCAGTGGTACACAAAAGTTGGAAAGGCTGATACGTGGCGAGAGGGTATTCAAGTTAGAGGTAATGCTTCGGAAATAGTATCGGGTACTGCTGTGGCGACATTCGAAAATGGAGTTTATCCTAATCGTAGTCACGGGAATCATGCCGCTCTTTATATCTCCCAAGATTCACAAGGCATTTGGGTTATGGATCAATGGACATCAAAGCCATCTATTTCTAAGCGAAAAATGCTGTTTAGAGGGAAAAATTCCGATGGGTCATTTGTTGACCCTAGTAACAATGGCGATGCGTTGTCGGTGATTATTCATGAATAAATTTGTCATGTTGGCCCTATTGTCAGTTCCACTTTATAGTAGTTACAGCCTTGCACATGATGGTGTTGCTCATATTGAGTGTCCCGAAAGCATCTCTACTGCTCAGGTGGTAGAGTCTGCTGATGAGTCATTCAGTGCTTTTACAAAAAAAGGTGCGAATTACTTCCTTGGGATAGGTGTTACTGAAGGTAGCCCTGATAAGGAACAGTGGTTGAGGCCTGAATATCTGAAAGAGAAAGATATCGACTTATATGATCTCTCGTATGCTCAAGAGTCGGTTTGGGTGGTATGCCAGTACGCAAACACCTCGGTTACTTTAGCAAAAGAGCTTGAAAGAGCTTCCGCTTGCGAAATACCTACTCCGCAACATGGCGGAAATACTGCTAATTGCCGTTTGAAATAGTAATTACCAACTAAAGGGCCTAATAAGTGATCTTTATGATGGCCCTTTAGATCCTTCGGTCGCGTCTTTAATACGATCGAATAATCCCCGCGAGTTTAATAACCCCTGCTTCCATGTCGGCTTCGTCAGTAGAGCCAAAGCCTATGACGATGCCTTGTCGTTTTGGGTGTGAGCGCGAATATCGAGAGAGCGCTCGTATGCCTAGTTTGGCTTGGTTGGCGCGCGCTTCTATCGATTGGTCAAGTGGGTTGTTTTCGTCATTTTTGTCAGTCAGTGCGTCTGGTAAAAAGTAGCAATCGTGCATTCCGCCTTTATTGGGCTGCAAGGTGAGTTCGGGCAGGTGTTGGTCGACGAGTGCATTCAGTAACGCCTTGCGGCTTTGGTACAGTTTGCGCATGCGGCGTAGATGGCGATTGTAGTGGCCTTGGTTCATAAAGTAGGCCAGCGAACGCTGCAGTGATGTGGATAAGCCGCCGTCGGTAATGGAGCGCAGTCTAAGTGCATGTGCGGTTAAGCTGGGTGGTACAACTAGGTAGCCTAAGCGGATACCGGGGAACATGGTTCGGCTAAAGGTGCCGGTGTAGATAACGCGTTGCTGGCTGTCTAGGCCTTGCAAAGCCGCTATGCTGTGGCCGCTAAAGGTAAATTCGCTGTCGTAATCGTCTTCAATGATCCAGCGCTCATGGCGTGTAGCCCAATCGAGTAGGGCTTTGCGAGTTGATAAGGGCATGGTTTCGCCCAGCGGGAAGCTACGCGAAGGGGTGACGATGGCTGCCGTTGCAACGTTGCTATTGGCCTCGGTGGAGGTAAAGTAGGATGCTACTGAATTTTCGCTGATCAGTTCATTATTTACACCAAGACTATTCAGAATAAGATCAACACCTTGGTAGCCTACCCCTTCGAGTAACACGGTATCTCCCGCATTGAGCAGGATACGTAGCATCAAGTACAAGGCTTGCTGTGATCCGCTGGTAATAATGAGGTTGTCAGCAGTGCAGTTTACACCGCGCTGTTGGCGGAGAAATAGAGCGGTTTCATGCCGTAATAACGGATCACCTGCGAGGTCTGGGTTGCCGTAGTGGTAGCTTTCCCGGAGGGCTTGTTTACTGACTTTATGCCAAACATTATGTGGGAAGTGATCCATCGCCGGTTGAGCCGGTAAAAAATGATGTGTTTGCTCGTTGTGCAGCCGTTGGCGTAGTGAATCGTTTAGTGTATTAGCGCTAGCCGAAACAGCAGGTGCGTTTAAGCTGGAAGACGGTGAAGTGGCGTGCGACTCGCTTGTCGCTGGCGGTTCACTGGTTGGCAGTTCATAGCTTGGCAGTTCGGGTAAGTTAGCCACAAACGTGCCTGAGCCTCTGCGCGTTTCTACATACCCTTCGGCTTGTAATATTTCGTAAACCGTTTTAACGGTAGAGCGGGCTATGTGGAGTTGTTCGGCTAGTAGACGGGTAGAAGGCAGTTTGTCATTGGCTTCCAGTTTTCCCAGTCTAATAGCCGATAGAATAAGTTGATAAAGGCTTTGCTGCTTATTGTGTGGGGTTAACGATATTTCCGTTTCAAATAAGCGCAGTGCCATAGTGTTAGTCGTTGATTACCCGGTATTCGGCATCATAGGTGTGGCCATCTTCTTCGGACTGTTTGCGAGCCGGAGATAAGCGCATTTTAATAGCAATCGCTACAAACAGGGCGCAGCCAACAACTAATCCTACTACGGTTAAAAACGCACCGATAATCAGGCTGAGTACTAAAAGGATTGCTGCTTTGATGTTTTTCATTGTATGTCCTTTTGCGTGTATGTCTCTTGAGTTCCCATTTATAGACAACGGATTGGCGCAAAGTACTCATGTAAAGAAATGTAAATGCTCTCTCCTATGTTAACGGCTCTTGCCATGCGGTTAAAGTGGGTTAGTTAAAAAGTAAAAAAGTGGGTATTAATTTAGCCCGATAATGCCTTTACCCTGTTTATATCTGGATGAATGATGGTTAAACAGTGCGAGGTGCTCATGGAATCTTATTCAGTAAAACCCCATACCCGCGTTAAGCGCGGTGGTAATCGGGCTACGTACGACAAAGCGGTGATCGATGCTATTTTAGATGAAGCGACGATGTGTCATGTGGGCGGCGTGGTTGATGGCTTGCCGGTAGTTCAGCCTAATTTGCACTGGCGTGTTGACGATGTGCTCTATATTCATGGTTCTGTTAAAAATGGCCTGATTCGCAGTATCCTTGAGCAAGGCAAAGTGTGCATAACCGTATCGATTTTAGATGGGTTGGTTATGGCACGGTCGGCATTTCATCATTCTGTTAATTACCGCTCTGTAATGCTTTTTGGCACGCCCGAGCTGGTGGAAGACGAAGCCGAAAAAAAGAGGGTGTTGGATGCGCTGCTTGAGAAGACGCATAAAGGCCGGTCGTTAACCGCTCGGCCGCCTAATGCGAATGAGCTGCGTGCCACAACGGTGATTGGTGTTCGAATTGAAGAGGTCTCCGCTAAAGTGAGGGCGGGCGCACCGATCGATGATGCAGAGGATCATGCGTTGCCTGTCTGGGCTGGGGTGATTCCGGTATCCAGTGTCCGCGGCGAGCCTATTCAGGATGCGTTGCAGCAGGAGGCGGGTATCGAAGTGGGTGAGCTGGTGTAGGCACCACCAGCTCATCGGTGTTACCAAGCGATTATATTTTCTCTTGGTTGACGCGGGCCATAAGCTGCGCAGCGGTTTCTTTACGCTCGCTGTAGCGGTCTGTTAACTGATCTACGTTACCGCGAAGTAGCAGCGTAAACTTCATTAACTCTTCCATGACATCGACGACACGGTCGTAATAGGAGGAAGGGCGCATGCGGCCCGCTTCGTCGAACTCTTGCCATGCTTTGGCCACGGATGATTGGTTGGGTATGGTAAACATACGCATCCAACGGCCTAAAATACGCATTTGGTTTAAGGCATTGAATGATTGAGAACCGCCACTGACCTGCATGATGGCAAGTGTTTTTCCTTGGGATGGCCGAACCGCTCCTTCAGACAGTGGTATCCAATCGATCTGTGTTTTCATAATGCCTGTCATGGCACCATGACGCTCAGGTGAGCACCAGACCATACCTTCACTCCAGCGTACCATTTCTCGTAACTCTTGTACTTTGGGGTGAGTGTCGGGCGCGTCATCAGGCAGGGGTAAGCCTGACGGGTTAAATATACGCACATCAGCCCCCATGCTTGTTAATAAACGTGCAGCTTCTTCTGTCACTAAGCGGCTGTAAGAGCGCTCACGTAGTGATCCATAAAGCATGAGAATTCTCGGTGGGTGCTCAACAGGAGTGGGGCTGCAGGCCGTCTTGGTCATCTTCTGTTCGAGCAGCTCTGATTGGAGCGCTGGCATGCTTAAATCATCAATATTCATTATTTAACTCGTTGTCCTTGATCGTTAACGATGAGCTCGCCATCTTCTTTGCTAAACGCGCCTTGCTGGGCATCGGGCAGAATATCCAAAACGATTTCTGACGGTCGGCACAGCTGTGTACCTAGGGGAGTTACAACAATTGGGCGGTTAATCAGGATAGGGTGATCCATCATTGCATCGATAATTTGTTCCTCTGTGAAGCTCCCTTCGGCTAAGTTCAAATCGTGGTAGGGTTCAACATTCGTTCTTAGCAATGCGCGAACAGGTATACCCATGTCAGCAATGAGTGAAACGAGCTTCTCCCGTGAAGGGGGCGTTTCTAAGTAGAGAATGATCTCTGGCTCTACTCCGCTATTACGGATCAAAGCCAGTGTGTTACGTGACGTGCCGCAGGCTGGATTGTGGTAAATGGTAATGTGACTCATAGCAAGCTCCCAGTTAATTGAAGGGCATTACATGGATAAGCGCAACGCTAAGGCGGCTAGCGTGACGAGCAGTACAGGAGTGGTCATCAAAATACCTACTTTGAAGTAATACCCCCATGAAATTTGGATGTTCTTTTGGGAAAGAACGTGCAGCCATAGAAGAGTCGCTAAGCTACCGATCGGTGTTATCTTAGGGCCCAGGTCACAGCCAATAATATTGGCATAAACCATGGCTTCTTTGAGGACGCCTGTTGCGGTGCTACCTTCAATAGACAGCGCACCAATTAAGACCGTAGGCATATTGTTCATTACTGAGGACATAAATGCGGTTAAGAACCCAGTGCCTAATGTGGTGACCCAAATGCCATGTTCGGTAAATGAGTTGAGGATATTTGAAATAAAGTCTGTTAGCCCCGCATTGCGTAAGCCGTACACCACCAAATACATGCCCAGAGAGAACGCTACGATTTGCCATGGGGCACCCTTGATGACTTTATGAGTATCAATTAAACGTTCGCGCTTAGCGGTTATCCACAACACTAATGCGGCAACAGCTGCGACTAAGCTAACGGGAACTCCCAAAGGTTCTAAAGCAAAAAAGCCGATTAGCAGCATGGCGAGTACAACCCAGCCCATAACAAAGGTTTTGTGATCGCGAATAGCTTGGCGAGGGGCTTTTAATTTGCTGTCGTCATAATCAATCGGGATTTCTTTGCGAAAAAATAAGTGAAGTGTCACTAAAGAGGCGAGAATAGCAGCCACATTGACGGGGACCATAACAGAAGCGTATTCGTTAAAACCAAGCGAGAAGAAGTCAGCGGTGACTATATTCACTAAATTAGAGACGATTAGCGGCAAGCTTGCGGCATCGGCAATAAAACCTGCCGCCATCACAAAGGCCAGCGTTGCCCCTCGGCTAAATCCAAGTGCCAATAGCATGGCAATAACGATAGGCGTAAGGATGAGCGCAGCACCGTCATTAGCAAAAATAGCGGCAACGGTTGCGCCGAGTAAAATAACCCACGTAAATAGCCATTTTCCCCGCCCTTTGGCCCAGCGAGCGATGTGCAACGCTGCCCATTCAAAGAAGCCTGACTCATCCAGCAAAAGGCTGATGATGATAACGGCTATGAAAGTGGCGGTAGCGTTCCAGACGATTGCCCACACGGTTGGGATGTCGTCAAAGCTAACCACGCCCGTAGCCAATGCCGCTATAGCCCCTAATATCGCGCTGTAGCCTATGCCTAGTCCTTTGGGCTGCCAAATCACGAGTATTAATGTTGTGATGAATATTATGCTTGCGAGTATCATAGGGTTCTCTTTATACAGATATGATATTTCATATATGTTAAGGTAAAATTTTTTAGTAAGTTATACGCACACAGATTTACCTAAAGTAGGTGATGTACTCTGTGCGTGTTGGGTGAGTTGTTTAATATCATCATAGTTGCACTGCCATGCCTGCTCGATGATCTGAGCAGCCCATGCAGGTATGTTGGGCGACAAACGATAGTGAATCCACTTACCTTCTCGACGATCTAATAGTAACTCGCTTTCCCTTAGCATGGCTAAGTGCCGAGAGACCTTAGGCTGCGACTGCTGTAGCGCCGACGTAATATCGCACACGCACAGTTCTCCTTTCTCACGTAGTAAAAGAAGGGTGGTTAGGCGTGTTTCATCCGACAAGAGCTTAAATAGCTTTAATGGGGTTAAGGCGTCTGTTGTTGTGGCTTGAGAGTGTGTCATACCGGCTCCATCTGTGCAGCGCACATGATAGAACAGAAAAAAACCACCGACAACATATTTATTAAAACGTATATGTTGTTGGTGGTTCATAAGGCGCACGGCCTAATCAGGATAAGGGCTTAACAGCGGTAGGCGGCTATTACCCTAAGGCTGTATCCAATACCATCATGACGGCAAACCCACCCATCAAACCAATAGTTGCTGGAGTTTGGTGGCCATTGCGATGTGTTTCTGGGATGACTTCATGCGATACGACAAACAACATGGCGCCGGCTGCAAGACTTAAACCTAGCGGGTAAGCTAGCGGTAAGCCGCTGGCGACACCTACGCCAATAAAGGCACCAATGGGTTCCATTAATCCACTCCCCGCCGCGACAATGAGAGCGAGTAAGGGGCGAATACCGGCCGCGCGCAAGGCCATCGCTACGGCTAAGCCTTCAGGTATATTTTGAATAGAAATAGCGGATGTGATGGCTAAGCCAACGGTATCATCTCCACCGGCATACCCGACACCAATAGCCATTCCCTCGGGTAGGTTGTGCAAGGTAATGGCCATCGTAAATAACCAAACGCCACTGAGGCGGTCGCGTCCGGGGCCAAACGTACCGCTGTGTGCATGGGCGTGTGGAGTAAAGCGGTCGAGCCCCAGCATTAACATCACGCCCATCGCTAAACCAATAACCACAATAAAGGGTGATAAAGCGGGTTTGCCAAGGATCTCGGTCGAGGCATCTAAGGCAGGTATAATAAGAGAAAACACACTGGCGGCCATCATCATACCGGCGGCAAACCCCAGCATGCTGTCTTCTATTTTTGTTGAAAGGCCACGCAATAGTAAAACGCCGCACGCGCCAAGGGCCGTGGTACTAAAACTGACTAGGCTTCCGAGCATGGCATGGTTGAAACGGATATTTTGTCCCCCCAGCGCGTTGTACTCAATCAGCACTAATACAATTACCGCAATAACAGTAAGCATGAAACCGGCTGTGATCAGCGGATGGCGTTTCATCTCATCAATGAGTTGACTAAAAAATGCAATCGACTGATTGGGTTGCGCGGTTGATATCGAGGCTTGTGTTTCCATGGGGAGCTTAGTTCCTGTAAAAGTTCCTGTAAAAAGTACCTGTGTTAAGTGGCTATGTACGTTTTGATCATTGTTTAAGTAGAACGTTAATCCGTTTTTCCGACTGTTTGCCTTTTAATACGTTCCACTTATACGGGTAGATGGTTAATAAGGGCTATGCGCAAGCGGCGTATCGCTTCTTCAAGTAGTGCTCGTGGGCAACCAAAGTTAAGGCGCATGTAGCGATCATCACCAAAGTCGCGTCCGGGTGACATACCGACACCGGCTTCTTCAAAGAAACGAACTGGGTTTTCAAGTTTTGCCCCCGAAATGTCGATCCAAGCCAGGTAGGTTGCTTCTATCGGCAATAACGACAACCCAGGTATTTGATTGATTTCTTTGACGAGGTAATCGCGATTCGCACGTAAGTAGTCCAGTTGTTTTGTATTCCACTGGTCACCGGTCGCGTAAGCGGCCTCGGCGGCGGTGTAACCGAGTAAATTGACACTAGGCACGATGCCTTTACGTACTTGGTTAAACTGCCGACGTAACTGAGGGTTAGGAATAATGGCAAACGAACAGCCAAGGCCTGCAATATTGTAGGTCTTGCTCGGAGCCATCAGGGTGATGGTGCGCTGTGCTATTGTCTCTGAAATGGAGGCAAGAGGAATATGGACTAACCCTGGTTCCAGAACGAGATCGCAATGAATTTCGTCCGAGCAAATCGTTATATTGTGTTGTTCTGCAATGCTGGCTAAACGAGTTAATTCCTCTCGTTTATAGACGGTGCCGCCTGGGTTGTGCGGGTTACAAAACAATAGCAGCTGCGTTTGCTCGGTTATGTTGGCTTCTAACGCATCAAAATCCAGTACTCGGCGCTGGCCGTGATCGACCATTGGGATTTGAGTAACATGACGGTCGGACAAGCGGGGTGCTGTGACAAACGGTGGATAAATAGGTTGCGGCGCTATAACAGTATCTTGAGACGTGCCAACAGCGCGGCAGGCTAAGTTGAGGCCGCATACTAAGCCTGGTAGCCAAACTATCCAATCGCTTTCGATAGACCAGTTGTATTCGCTGGCCATGCGCTTAATGACGGTTTGCACGAGCGATTCTGGCGCTTCGGTGTAACCGAATATGCCGTGGTCAATCCGTTCATGCAGCGCCTTGATAACACCCGGTGGCGACATAAAATCGGTATCAGCCACCCACATGGGCAAAATGTCGGTATCGCGGTAGCGTTCCCACTTTTCACTGGCCGTGCCACGGCGATCTATTTGCGTATCAAAATCGAACGGAGTCATTACCTAATCCCTTTTAATGTAGTCGCTATATTACGTTATTGATAATGATTATCAATAACTCTTTATCAATGAGGCTGATAGCTTTTGTATATCATGTAACTAGCGCTGTAAGTGTGATCTAAATATGACGTAAAACGGCCATTTGCGTTAAACTATCGCTCATCAAATAGCGTCCTACAAGAGACAACCGAGCGGAGCTGCCAGCTATGACACAAGATAATCGCGTTATTATTTTTGACACTACCTTACGTGACGGAGAACAAAGTCCGGGCGCGTCAATGACTCGTGATGAAAAGCTGCGTATTGCCAAACAGTTAGAGAAAATGCGTGTCGATGTCATTGAGGCGGGTTTTGCTATTGCTTCGCCAGGTGATTTTGCATCAGTGCAAGCCATTGCTAATGCCATTACTGAAAGCACGGTGTGCTCGTTATCTCGCGCGCTTGATGCCGACATCGACCGTGCAGGAGAGGCGCTGCGTAATGCTGCATCGGGCCGTATTCATACCTTTATTGCAACATCGCCTATTCATATGAAGTACAAACTTCAAATGGAACCTGATCGCGTAGTCGAAAACGCTGTGCACGCCGTTAAACGTGCGCGCAACTTAATTGATGATGTTGAGTTCTCGTTAGAAGATGCTAGCCGCTCTGAGATGGACTTTATGTGCCGTATCATCGAAGCGGTTATCGACGCTGGTGCTCGTACTATTAACATTCCCGATACCGTGGGTTACGCGGTACCCGAAGAGTTTGGCCATACTATCGCGCAATTATTGCAACGTATTCCAAATGCAGACAAAGCGATTTTCTCTGTGCATTGCCATAACGATTTAGGCTTGGCGGTTGCTAATTCACTCGCAGCGGTGAGTGCCGGTGCGCGTCAGGTAGAATGTACCATTAATGGCTTAGGTGAGCGTGCGGGTAATGCGTCATTAGAAGAAGTGGTGATGGCTTTGCGCACCCGTAAAGACCGTTTGGGGTTGGAAACCAGTATCGATACGACACAGATCGTTCCTGCATCGCGTTTAGTATCGAGTGTCACGGGCTTTCCTGTTCAACCAAACAAAGCGATTGTCGGCGCTAATGCCTTTGCTCATGAGTCCGGTATCCATCAGGACGGCGTGCTAAAACACCGTGAAACCTACGAGATCATGACGGCGCAAGATGTTGGTTGGAACACTAACCGTATGGTTATGGGTAAGCACTCAGGCCGCAATGCGTTTCGCTCGCGTTTAGAAGAGCTGGGTACCAGCTTCAATACTGATGTAGAACTCAACCATGCTTTTGCTCGCTTTAAAGAATTAGCGGATAAAAAGCATGAAATCTATGATGAAGATTTAATGGCGCTAGTGTCGGATACGCGTGCTGAAGATGCGTACGAGAAATATAAGTTGTCGTCTTTAAATGTCACATCACAGACAGGGGAAACTCCCTTAGCGCAGATTACGGTGATGGTCGATGGTGAAGAGCATAAAGCCGAAGCAACGGGTGGTGGGCCAGTTGATGCGGCGCTAAAAGCCATTGAATCGATTGTGCAATCGGATGCGAGTTTGGAGCTTTACTCGGTTAATGCGATTACCAGTGGCACTGATTCACAAGGCGAAGTGACCGTACGTTTAGAAAAAGCAGGGCGCATAGTCAATGGATTAGGTGCTGATACCGATATTATTATTGCATCGGCTAAAGCATATATTCACGCGCTAAACTTAATGGCTTCGACGGTTCAAAAGGCGCACCCTCAAGGCAGCGGCGTTTAGCTCCTCGCGGATATTCGCCAACGACATTCAATCAGGTAAGGCTTTAACAATGGATTCGGAACAACGTCGGCACGATTATTTACAGGCGATGGGCATCAGTAGTTGGTTGCCTCGTACGGCGTTACCGGCAGCTAAAGCCTCTCCTGACTGGGTTAATACGTTTTTGTATGGTGATTATGGCAGTGAGGGGTTTGATGACTTAGACGATGCCGGTGGCCATGAAAACCACCACAGTGCTCACGAAGTTGAGGTGGCTCATCAGACAACGCACCAGCTTGCTGATGCTTTACAAAAATCACCTCCATTGCCATCTGGTCATGCGCGAGAGCAGTTACAGGCGGGTTTGAATGCGTTAACCACCAATAAGCCAACAGGGGTTAAGCAAGAAAACGCCGATAACGCAACGGCGCCCCAGGGCGTGCCTTCCCCAGCCGCAGAACTGGCGGCGAATATCGAAATTAAGCCACGACAACATAAAGAAGAGATCCCTACTTTCCGTTTGGCGTTTTGGCTATTTGAGCAAGCCATTGTGATCGATAGCATGCCGCCACAAGGGCGTGTAGGTCAGAATCTTGATCGGCACCAGCGACTGTGTGTGAATATGGTACGCGCCATGGGGGCTAACGCCGAATTGGTCGCATCGCCTTATGTGCTGCCGTGGCCTATTTTAGTCGGTGATGCGTTAAATCAAGGTCGTACGGTCGCGTCTGAAGCGGTCAGATATAAGCTGGAAAAAGTCTTAGCCGATCACCCGCCGCGGCCTATTATTTTGCTGGGCGAAAGTGCGGCGCAAATGGTGATGCAGCGAGAAGAAAGCATCGATGATATGCGGGGTATGGTGTTTAATTATCGTAGCGACGCTAAGGTCGTTATCAGCCATAGCCTCACGCAAATGCTGCAAATCCCCGAGTGTAAAAAAGAAGCCTGGCAAGATTTACAAGCCTTACTCCCCTTGGCGGCCTATGTTACGCCCGCCGATGATACGGCTAGCTCGTTATCCTAATGAATCGTTATTGTGTGGCGGCACTCGCAGCATCTGATATACCAGCTATAGGTGTACTAGAGACCTGTTGTTTGCCGCATGAGGCGTGGTCTGAATCTCAATTATTGGCGCATCTACAGCATCCTGACACATTAAATATGGGGGTGTATGACCAAGACCGTTTGATCGCTTTTGCAATTAGCCGAGTGGTGTTGGACGAAGTAGAGCTCTATCAAATAGCGACACATCCTGCGTATGCAGGCCAAGGTGTGGCATCCCAGCTCCTGTCATCATTGGTAACGCGTTGGCGCAGTCAGCACTGCAACGTAGCCCTGCTAGAAGTAAACGCTAGCAATGTGGCGGCGTTACGTTTATATGCCAAAATAGGGTTTGTTGAAAATGGCCGTCGTCGGGGTTATTACCAGACAGAGGCCGGAAAGCAAGACGCTGTCTTGATGCAGCTGAGCATCTAACTTTAAGGAAAGTGAGTGACTCAAATTTTACGTTGGTTAAGTGCAATCTCAACTTGGTTGTTTCGTTCTAAAGCGCCTGTGCCGGTTGAGTGGCAGCCTGAGTGGAGTCATATTTTGACGGCTAATGTCGCTTTTTATCGAGTACTCAGCGAAGAAGATAAGGCCCTTTTTGAGCATCGAGTTGCGTTATTCTTAGCTACCACAGCGGTTGAGGCGGGGCAGTTTGAGGTGACTGACAAGGATAGGATGTTAGTCGCCGCAAGTGCCATCATCCCTGTATGGGGCTTCCCCAAGTGGCACTATTTTAATTTAAAAGCCGTCTACCTATTACCTGCTGCTTTTAACCAGCAATTTGAATGCGGTAAGGCGGATTCTCGTATCACCGGTATGGTGGGCACTGGGCCTATGGCGGGCAAAATGGCGTTGTGTCGCTCAGCGCTCTATCAAGGTTTTGCTAATAGTAAAGATAAACATAATGTGGGTATTCATGAGTTTGTACATCTTATAGATATGTTGGATGGCGAGTGTGATGGCTACCCAGAGCGTTTTAAAGAATATGCCTATTCCATCCCTTGGTTTGAATTGGTTCGTCACAAAACGAACGAGATAGTGAAACGTAAAAGCAACATTGGTGATTATGCCAGCACCAATCGTGTTGAGTTTTTTGCGGTAGCGTCTGAGTATTTTTTTGAGCGCCCCCAGATGATGAAAGATAAGCATCCTAAATTATTTGATGCATTATCGGAGTTCTATCAACAAGATGTGATGGCCATCGAAAAGGATGTGCGAGTTAAGCGTAAGCAGCGATGCCCATGCGGCAGCAAAAAGCGCTATAAGCACTGCTGTATGCCTAGTGATTAATAACCATAACCATTAGCGAGTATTTTTCAGGTGACTAATCGGCGTTCTTTTTCTGATCATTTATCCACCAATATCACGGTGCTGCTTATTTTGATTGGCAGCATGGCGGGCCTTTATGTGATAGACAATGTGCTGCCAGTTTCATTGGCGTATTGGGGGATTATTCCGCGCGACACTGGCAGCTTAGTGCATATTTTTACCGCGCCTTTTATTCACGGTAGTCTCGGCCACTTAGTCAATAATCTGGTTGGTCTTACGGTCTTCAGTGCTATTTGTATGGTGCGCTCGCTTCGCTTTTGGCTAGCCGCTAGCGTGTTTGTTATTACCGTGGGAGGTTTGTTGGTTTGGCTGTTTGGACGCAGCGCATTGCATATTGGGGCTAGTGGCTGGATTTTTGGTTTGTGGAGCATTTTGATTGCGATGGCGTTTTTTGACCGTCGATTAATTAACATATTAATAGCGCTGGTCGTGGTGATATTTTATGGCGGAATGGCTTATGGCGTATTACCCACGGACCCGCGCATCTCCTTTGAATCCCACCTATTTGGAGCATTAGCCGGTGCGCTTTTTGCGTACCTTTATAGCCGAGCAAACAAAAGCGCGCGCCCAACTTAATTAATGTATAGGCGTGTTGCTTCAAAGCGGTTGAGGAGCAGGTGCATTAGGTAGATGACCAGTAAGGTGAGTACGACCGAGACCGAGACCGATGTAAACCGGTATAAGGCGTTGTAGACCAAATCTTGAGTGGGGGTTAAGTATTGCCCAAATAAGATAGCCATGGTCGTCATTGCACCAAAACCCGCTCCAGACCCGCCACCTTCATGTGCGTGATGTCGTGCAAATAGCATGATGCTAAACCACAGTCCAAAGCTAACAAATAGCAGCATATTAGAGTGTGTTAGCAGCACGAACTGAATTAATAACCCTACATTACAACCAATCAGCGTTCCGACGGCTCGGTTCCATGCCGCTTTGCCAGCGCCGTGCCAGTTAAGGGGAAACAAGATAAGAATCGAAGCCATTTGTGCAGAGAGCGAGCCTTTTAAATCCAGTACTTGAAAGACAACGAAAGACAAGGTCGCTACCGTTGTGGTTAAGATTATTTCATGGCGTAAATTACTAGCCGGTTTGGGTGGTGGTTTTCGTGGTGTTCGCGGCTCGGCATCAGGAAAAAACGTATGCATCAACATAGCGATAAGAATCGTCACAAAGGTGGCTGCTATGTTAGACATGACCATGTCGCTTACATGAGTTGATGGGTACGGATAACTAGCAAAATGCAGCTGAATGGATAACCCGGTAATACCTAGGGCACCAAATAAGAAATAGGGGCCTTGGCTCATGCAGCGAAAGAGAATTGCAAACATCACCATAGCTGTCATTGTCATTGGGATAGGTCGGTCACCAAGAACACCTTGTACAAAAAGTGTAGAAAAGCTGATGAGCACCATGCTGGCTAAAAATTGACGGATCACATGCCCATTTAACACAGGCACCAACGCGAGTAACAGCATGGGGTAAACGACAAAAAAAGCGCCATAGTTCCAATTCATCAGTTTGCAGATGATAAAACCTAAGGTGCCGCCGAAGGCAGCGCGCAAGCACATTTGCACATCATTGGCAGACAGTGTTTGCGCATAAGGCCCCGTAGCTGAAGGCCGATACTTCCTAGGTAATAAGCTAACTTTGAATAAGCGCTTAGTAGACATAATGCAGCCAACTAATTAGGTGGGCTTGGATATGCCCTAACCAAGCGGCTAGCCCAGAAACAGGATAAAGCTGTACGGTACTGCGTGCGCCGGTAGGGAGTGAAGCCAGCAGCTCGGGGTGTTCGTCTAGCGTCAGGTGTATACGCATGTATTGCGCGTCTCGAATCCAGCGGTCGGATTCGGCTGGGTCGGCTAAGTTGCCGTCAGCGGTTAGTTGGCCCGCTTTAACACCGGCGTCTACAGAGACCACGAGTGCGTCGTATACTTGTCCTGGAAGGCTGTCGAAAATGACACTTGCCTCATTGCCCACAGCAGCCTTACTGAGTGATTTCTCGCGAAAGTCAGCGATGATATCGGCTTCATTTGAGACCACGGCCGCGACGGGTGCTCCTGCACTGGCATAGTTACCAGGGACAAGCTGTAAGTTGGTAATGATACCGTCTACTTTGGCGCGAACATCGGTGTAGTAGAGTGCGAGCTTTGCATCAGCTAGGTTATTTTCGGCTTGCTTGAGTAAGAGGTTTTGGTCACTTTTAAGACCCCGTTCGACGGTGGCTTGGTTTTCTTTTGACTTCGCTTCTTCGAGCACCGCCAAAGCAGCCAAGTAGCTCGCGTGTATTTGATCGTATTGCTGTTGCCCTATATTGCGATTAGCTAACAGGCGCGATAGACGCTTTTGTTCTTTGGATAACTCATTCACATTGGCTGTCGCGGCAGCGACACTGGCTTTGGCGGCAATTATAGAGACGTCTAATTGTTGATTGGTTTTAACCGCGGCTTTAACCGCTAGTTCGGCTTTAGTGACGGCCAATTGATACGCTTGCTTGTCCAGCGTAAATAAAACATCACCCTGTTGCACCGGTTGGTTGTTAATAACATGGACGGCTGTAATTTGTCCTCCGACTTCGGGTGCTACACGCACGACTGGATGCATAACGCGCGAGTGAGTCGACACTGGCATCCATAAATCGGCGCCCAAAAAATAGATAAAGAGAACGGCAAACAGGACGAGCGCTCTATGCACCCAGCGTTTGAACAGTTGATCGGGGGTCATGGTTGATCTTCCTCGTTATCGACATGGGTTAACCAGCGTTTTGCATTGTTTTCCATGCGCGTTAGTGTGTCGCTCACCGCTTCCAGCTCTTCATCTGTCACCCCTTGATAAAAAGCCTCTCTAACCGCGTGGATATAGTGGTTAAGCTCAGTAAGCCGATCACGTCCCTTAGGTGTGAACCACAAGCACTGGGAGCGTTTGTCACTTGGGTGCTGTCGCCGCTCGATTAAACCGTGCTCTTGCAGTTGGTTTAATGTACGGGTTAGTGAGGGCATTTCTATGGCTAGTTCATTCGCGAGTGCTCGCGGAGAGCAGCCTTCACCCAGCTTGCTCAGATGCACCATGGCGGTCCATCGTGATTCGGTCATATCGAGTGGCTGGACCACGCTTGTTATCGAAGCTCGCCATAAGCGGTGCAGGTGGCCTATTTGCAACCCAAACGATCGATTACGGGGGGACTCGTTTTTTGGCGGGGATGTAGGTGAATGTTTAGACACGGGAAACTCAGTAGTGGGTGAATATAAAAGTGCTTAATAAAGTTAGCAGGCTAATTAGATTGCATTATAGTTAGCTGGCTAACTAGTTGGCAGCCCAATGTTTGAATAAGAGCGTTGCATATTTCGTGTGAAGGCTTGATTGAGGGGGTTGGCAGAGAGCGTATGTAAAGCGGGGTATAGCGGTGCACACGGCAGTGAGCACCATGGTGTTAAGCCCCTTGGCCGGGAGGCAAAGGGCTTTTAGGGAGTAAACTTACGCCGCGTGTACTTGCTCAATTTGGCGACGGCTAAAGGCACTGAGCACGGCTTGTAAGCTAGCGGCAGATGTATCTTCTGCGGTGATCACACTGCAATAGGTGCTACCGTTTATATCCAGTGCAATACAGGCTTGAGCTTGGGCGTTAGTCCCTTCGGTGAGCGCGTTTTCATCAAAATGAGTGACGCGAATCGTTACACCATAAGCGGCTTCTAGCGCTTGAACTAAGGCTTCGATTGCTCCAGTGCCTTTACCTTGCAGCGGTGGTTGAACAGCCGGGACTTTAAATGTGCCTTTTACTATCCCGGCATCAGTATGCAGGTCGTAGCCTGATAATGCCCATTGGGGGTCAATCGCTGCAAAGTGCTCATCATAAAGAGATTTGATTTGTAATGAGGTAATTTCAGCCCCGGTATTTTCTGAAGCCTTTTGCACGACTTTACTGATAGCTCCATGCATCCACTTAGGCAGTTGTATACCGTAGTCTCGCTCTAAAACAAGCGCCACGCCGCCTTTGCCACTTTGGCTATTTATACGAACAACGGCTTCATATTCGCGACCAATGTCACGCGGGTCGATGGGTAAGTAAGCCACGTCCCAGTGTTCAAGGTTATGTTGCTCGTGGTAGCTGATCGATTTACGAATCGCATCCTGGTGGCTACCTGAGAATGCCGTATAGACGAGTTCGCCTGCCCATGGGTGACGTGCAGAGACGGGTAATTCGGTACAAAACTCAACGACTTCTATAATTTCTTTGATGTTGGAAAAATCCAACTCAGGATCGACGCCTTGGGAATATAAATTCATACCCATGGTGACGATATCCATATTACCCGTGCGTTCGCCGTTGCCAATTAAGGTGCCTTCTACACGGTCGGCTCCGGCCATAACGGCCAATTCAGCGGCAGCGACACCACAGCCGCGGTCGTTATGCGTGTGAAGACTGATAGTAATATGTTGGCGTTGGCTGATGTGGCGGCAAAAATACTCGATCTGATCGGCGTATACATTCGGTGTAGACACTTCGACTGTCGCGGGTAAGTTGATAATGACTTTACGGCCGGTTTCAGGTTTCCATTCGGCAATAACGGCATCACATACTTCCACTGCGTAGTCCATTTCTGTGCCCGTAAAGCTTTCGGGAGAGTATTGAAATGACCAATGGGTTTCTGGGTTTTGTGATGCGTACTCGCGTACCCATTTAGCGCCTTGAACAGCAATGGCTTTGATGCCATCGCGATCCATCCCAAAGACCTGCTCGCGTTGAACGGTCGATGTTGAGTTGTACACATGAACAATGGCTTGCTTAGCGCCTTTGAGTGCTTCGTACGAACGGGAGATAAGATCCTCACGTGCTTGCGTTAAAATTTGAATAGTCACGTCGTCAGGGATCATGTCTTCATTGATCAACTTGCGTACAAAATCAAAGTCTGGCTGGGATGCTGATGGAAAGCCCACTTCGATTTCTTTAAACCCTAACTTTACTAGCAGCAGGAACATACGTGTTTTTTGTTCGATATTCATCGGGTTGATAAGTGCTTGGTTGCCATCACGCAAATCAACGCTACACCAATCAGGTGCGCTTGTAATTTGCTTGTCTGGCCAAGTGCGGTCAGTCAAGCGAATAGGTGTGAATGGACGGTATTTACGATGGTCGAACATGGTGTTCCCTGCCTTGTGAGCTACGGTAGTTAAGGATGATTCTTGATCAAAGATATACAAGGAAGCAGCACAGTTAACGCTGGGTAAGCTAAGGATGCTCTCTAAACGGGGTGCTGTTTAGATGCTTGCCATATTCAATTGGGTTAATCGAATACTCTGCACTCATGGATAAATGTGTGCTGGCAGATTCCTGTGTACTTCCTATTGATGAGTAGTCTACGCCTAACGATGCGCAATAGGTTTGCTAAAATGTCTCTTAATGCAATTGAATCGCAATAATTTGTATGTTTTTATGGGTTTTGTTTTGTTTTTATTGCGAGTATTTGAGGTGTGGTGATGTTGAATGTGGATCTAGACCGGTTTGATATAAAAATATTGCACGAGCTTCAGCGAGACGCATCCATATCAAACCAAGATTTGGCGGATCGAATAGGGCTAACGGCGGCACCCTGTTCGCGCCGAGTTAAGCAGTTAGAAGAGAGCGGTGTCATCGAGCGGCAGGTCGTGCGCGTAAATGAAAGGAAGGTGGGGCTTAACTTAATAGCCTTGTTACATATCAGTATGGACAAGCATATCCCTGAACGTTTCGAGGCATTTGAACAAGCTATTGGTGACATACCAGAGGTGATGGAGTGTTACCTTATTACCGGTCATGATGCTGATTACCAATTGAAAGTTGCTGTTGCTGATATGGATAGCTATCACGATATTTTGCTGGGTAAGATCACTCGTATCAGCGGGGTTACAGGGGTTAAGTCGGCATTTATTATGCGTAAAGTCATTGATACGACTGCCGTGCCTTTGCACTATTTGGGCCGGTAAGCGTTTGGTGCTGAGTTCGTTGATGTGTATCAAGGTCTCACTGTCATTTACGCGTAGCCTAATGATTATGTATACATGTTTGGGACGGATCAGTAGCTTTTTATGAACATTACCGACGGTTTGTTAACGGGTTCTTGGCTTTGGGTTATCCACGTACTTTTTGTTGTGGGGTTGATGGCGGCTAGCATAAAAGCGCCATGGGATTTGCTGGTCAATGAACGCCGCTTGCAGCATCTTTTTTTCGCAGTGACTGTCGTATTAATGGTGATGTGGGTTATGCGTGCCGGTATTTCACCTGGGTTGAGCATCCACTTTTTAGGGGTGACGGCGTTAACCCTGATACTCGGCTGGGACCTCGCCATCTTGTCGGCTACGTTAGTATTGTTAGCCATGACGGTACTCGGTAAAGAGAGCTGGCAAGGTTTTACGGCAAATGGGATCTGTTTAGTGGTGCTGCCAGCATTGTTAACGCACGTTATTCAAAGTTGGATTGGTCGTCTCTTACCTAAGAACTTTTTTGTTTACCTGTTCGGTTGCGGGTTCTTGGGAGCGGCTGTGGTCGTTGCTGTATCGGGTACGGCAATGTCTTTATTATTATGGGTAAGCGATGTGTATCCGTGGGCAAAAATTCAGCACGAATACATTAACTACCTTCCTCTTATCATGTTCCCCGAAGCACTGATGAACGGCATGTTGATGACCGGTATTATGGTGTTTTATCCGGATTGGATACGCACGTTTGATGCGCGCGTTTACATTGATGAGCAGTAACGCGCGCTCGCTTGACTGGCTTAAGTGTGATTTGGAAGCCTGCCAAGCGTTTACTGTTTATTGGAAGGGCTGTTCTATTTTCGAAGGAAGCACATCCAATCACCTTTATCATTACTGCCTTTGTAGCAATGGAAAAGGCTGAATTTTACGTCGAATTTAACCGAAAAATCCTTATTTCCATTCGTTTCGAAAGTGAAGTATTCGATGTGCTCTTTTTTTAACGTGCTTTTTAATTCGCCGCTAAGGCTAATTTCATTAATGGCTTCAGGGTAGTGACCATTACTTTCTTTAAACTTAATGACTTCATTAAATAAGAGATCCCCAGCTTCTTTTTGTGAGCTATATTTTTCATAGGCATTTGTTTCTAGAGAAATTATTAGAAATAATAAACTAAATGATTTCAGGTGCTGCATTTCCGCTTCCTTGAAGTAAGGATATGATATCTATATCGCTAATGTTATTTGAATAGAATTCAATATTTTCAGGTTTATCAATGAATGGATTGTCTGGTTTTTCTGAGTCAATAAATATTTGATTTTCATCTTCAAATAAATCAGTAAGTGATATGTTGTCGTCCTCATATCTGAAGTAAATGTCTTGGACTATGCTATCTTTGTTGTTAATTATCGCTGTTGATTGTTCACCTACCAAATTGTAATTGTTATATTCACCCACATAGATGAAATTTAAGTCAATGCTTTCTATGTTTTGATCTACAAGACTGAATATTTCATCTACAGTAGATAATCCATCTGAGTTATTATCAACCCAAACTTGGATTTCTTCAAAAGCATCGTCTTCTGAGTCAATTACTCGGTCCTTATTAGAGTCGAAAGAGCTTAGCTTTTCAAAGCCCTCACCTCGTTTTCCGCCAAAAAGCTCACTTTGGTTATCAACAATACCATTAATATTTTTGTCCAAAAAAAGAAAGCCGTCATCTGGGTTCAACCAACCAGTTCTCTCTTGTACTCCGTCATTATCAATGTCGAAGAAAGCTGTAGAGTCTTTAAGATTTATGGTATCTATTCCATCACTGTTTAAGTCTAAAACAATTGGTGATCCAAAATCTTCATAGTCCAAAGTAAGTTCTTCAGCATAATCGGACTCCGATCCTTTTCCTAAGTATTCTTCTAGCAACTGCATGTAAGAAAATTCGTAAAGATAAAAGTCTCTTTGCATTCCGAATTCATTTACTAAGAAGTCTGCTATTGGGGCGCTAACCTTATAGTCTAATATATTGTAGGTAGACATAATATCAATCATGTCATTGTATTCGTTGCCACATAAAAATGCTTCTACTTCGGCATAAGCTTTTGTAATGCTTGGGCCTTGAAGAAGGTAATTTGATAAGTTGTATCTTCCTAGCCCCATTATTTGTAATGTCTCACCTATAAAAGTGACGCAGTTTCCACAGTTTAAATTGTATGTTCCATAACCTAAGTTTGTTTGATGTACTTTGCTATTAACAAAGTCAGTTAATAACTCATATTGGTTTGTTGATATATCAATATCCACCGAAGTGTGGCTATGTGGATGGGATTTAATTCTGTCAACAGAACTTAACGTCTCTTTATAAACACCTCCAGAAATTCCATTCTTTATATCTATGGCGGAAACTGTAGTTCCATAAAATCCTTTAGATATATTATTTTCAAGGATTTCAATATTTACGTGACCTGTTACAGAATCAGTATACTGATGAATTCTTGCTGTATAAGTGCTCATTAAACTTTCCATGTTATTGGTGGTGATAATGATAATGATAATTATTTCTTAGTTGGCCGTTGTCAAGACAATGTAAGTATTATTCCTTGTTTTTGTTGAGTCTTGCTCCTGAACGAGCAAGTTGCTGGTTGAGCGATAGTAGAATGAACGGTTCGTGGACCTTCAGCGTCTGACCGGTCGCTTGTCGAGCTTTCGTTGTAGGGTTCGCCGGTGCATACCCAAGGCGCGCGCTGTAGCAGAAATATTGCCGTTATTCTCGGCTAGCACTTTGTTGATATGTTCCCATTCTAAGCGGTTAACCGACATAGGCGAGTTTGCCACGGGGGTGCTGGCATCTCCTGTTGGCTGGCTGTCTAAGGCGGCTAAAATTTCATCGGCATTGGCGGGCTTGGGTAAGTATTGGGTAGCACCGAGTTTGATGGCTTCGACAGCGGTATTAATGCTGGCGTAGCCGGTCAAAATAACGATTTTAATCGCGGGGTTAGCGGCTTTTAAATGTTCAATAATAGTAAGCCCCGAGGCGCCATCCATTTTTAGGTCTAAGGTGGCTTTGTCGGGGGTCCACGTCGTTAATAAGTCGGGTACAGCTTCTGCATTCTGGCAAACCTGCGTTTCAAACCCCCGCCTTGACATGGTACGAGCCAATATATGCGTAAAAGTGGGGTCATCATCTACGATTAAAAACTTTTCAGTATCAACCATGAACAGCTCTCCGAGATAAACGCACTTCGGTAATAGTACCCGAGTCTTCTGCATTATAGAGTTGTACGTCGCCATCGTAACTTGCGATAGTCGATGACGTTAAAAATAGACCTATACCAAGCCCACCTCCTTTGGTGGTGATAAAGGGCTTTCCTAGCTGGTCGGCCTGCTCGATAGGTAGACCGGGGCCGAAGTCGCGAATGCGTATGAAAACATCGTCTTTATCCCACGTGAGGCTGATGCGTATGCCTTGGGGGTTTGCGTCGGTAGCATTATTGAGTAGGTTGAGTATGGCTTGGCGCAGCGCTGTAGTACTGCGCAAATCAGGGGGTAAATCGGCCTTAACATTTAGAGTGAAGGTGACTTCGGGGCGCGTTATCTTCCACTGTTCTATGATGTCTTGCATAAACTCAGTAGCCAAGGTCGTGTGCTCGCTGCTTTGTTCTTCTTCTACTGATCGAGCCATTTCTTTTAGTTTACCCGCGCATACTTGAACTTGCTGTTGAAGTAAGTCGAGGTCTTCTTGCTGTTCGGTATCGAGCCGGGGGTCTTTGCTCATTTCGTGTAGTAGCACTCGCATGGTGCCTAAAGGTGTGCCGAGTTCGTGAGCGGTGCCGGCAGCAATGGTGGCTAAAGACAGTAACTGCTGGTTGTGGATGGCTGTTTCGCGACTTTCAATGAGGGCCTTTTGTTGCGCCTGCAGAGAACGGTTAAGGTGTGTGATGAAGTAAGTAATGACAATTGCGGTCATTAAAAAGTTGATCCACATACCCACCATGTGGATATCTAAATAATCCGTGACACCGTGCTGGTGGCCAAACATGGGGGTAATGGGTACATAGTCACGCAGCAGAATGCCGTACATGAGCGAGACTAGAATACCGATGATCCATATATAGCGGTTCTCAAGTGTCATCACCGCAATGATGAGAGGAATAAGCAGCATGGATACAAAGGGATTAGTACCACCACCGGTGTGGTACAACAAAAAACCATAAATGATGCAATCTGCTAGCAGTTGGCTAAACAGTTCGAGTGAGGTCACGGGGAAAGCGGAGTGTAGACGCGCGTAAGTGACTAAGTTAAGAAAGGCGAGCAGTAATAACGCACTTCCTGAGAACCAAGGTGATATAGGAAGGTGCAGGTATAAAATCGCGAAGGTTAGTGCGCATGTTTGCGCGCAAATAACGACAAACCGTATATATGTTAGTTGTAGCAAGGGTTGCTGATTGGCTGTCAATGCTGGCTCCTACGCCTGCGAGATGAAGGTTGCCTGTATGTTAGCGTATTTTTCATTATAGCTAAGCTAAATGATGGAGCTAAGCGACATCTTGTCGCACAGTGCTGTGTTTCATGCGAATTAAAAAACGGTTGTAACTTAGTTTGTATGATGTATGATTTATTACGAATTCGGTGGAGAGCTTCAATAGATAAACAAAGATTTATTCATGTAGTTCTGCCAATAAAAGTCACTGAAGATACTTTTTTCTTACAAGAACAATTAACAGGAAAACGGTTATGAAACGATTGCTCATTAGTGCACAAGCAGCTTTGCTTGCTGCAACGCTGACTGCACCACTTTACTCATTTGCTGATGACAACCCTATCCGCGGCAACATTCGCGTGGTTATTGGTTCTAAATCGACAGGTGGTGATACTTACCAAGCGTCTTCAATTATTACGCAGGCCTTGGCTAAAAAAATAGACACAAACATTAAAGTCGATGCGGTTGGTTTTTCGGCGGCTTACAAGGCGCTAAAGCGAGTGCCCAATGGCAGCACGATTATGATCTTTCATGATCAAGCTTACTTAGGTGAGCTGTATGGCAAAAAAGGCTACGAGAATCCGTTTGATAACTTCATCGTAGGCCAAACGTTTGCTACCAACCCAGGCAATGGTTATCTAGTACCTAAAAGCTCGCCTTATAAGAATATGGCAGAGGTCTTAGAAGCCGCTGGTAATGGTAAAGAAGTCCGTGTGGCTATTCAGCCGGGTGGGGTTTCTGAAATTGGTTTTACGGCCATGAAAAATGCCGTGCGTTTGGCGCATCCTGGCCAAGAGGATAATGTGGTAGCGCTAAATACCGGTTCTCAATCTGATAAAAACCAAGCACTATTTGATGGCCTTGCGGATGTGATCAACGGTAGCGTGCAAGCCAATGAGCAATACACTCGCTTACCTGCTGATGATCAAAAGGCGATGAGCTTTTTATGGTTGACTGCAAAAGGTTCAACGCTTGAACAGGCACATGAAGAAGGCTTAGGTGAAACAAGCCGTGAGCAACTATTATCGTTTGCAAACCCGGCTGTTGAAGTGCCTATGAGTGCCGATCAAAACTTCACATTCGATAAAGAGTTCTTCTTTATCTACAACAAGAAAACAGACCCTAAGGTGATTGCTTTTATCGATAAAGCGTTAACTGAAGTGTTTGCTGACGGCGAAGTGCAAGAAGAGCTGAAAAAGTCGTTCTTTATCCCTAATTTTCGCACCGCGGCTGATAGTCAGGCATACCTGAAAGGTAAGCGTGATCAGTATTCTTCGATTATCAAAGCGTTGCAAAAATAAGTAGCGCACAGCGCTAGTTGTAGGAAGTAGAGTTAGCTTTTGGGCTGCTCTACTTCTTTTCGAATGACTTTAACTGTATTTGGAGTGGGTATGGCTCAGTCACTCTCTTCCTTATTAGAGATAACGATCGATTTTGACCAGTCTCATCTCTACTTTCCTCGGATTGTAATGGTGCTTTTGGCGGTGTTGTTGCTCTGGATTGTAGTAAGTAATGTGGGCCGTATACGCGCTGCATTATCAGGTGAAGGAACGCGCTTTCAATTTTTCGAACCTCATGCTGACAAGTTACGTTTAGTCGCGACGCTTGCATTAATCCCCTTATATTTTGTGTCCATGGATTCCATTGGCCAACTAATACCTAATATGGGGATGGGGTTCTTGCTGGCCTCTATACCGTTTATGTTCTTACTCTCTTTTGTATACCTGCATCAACGAACACCCAAGCTCATCATGCTTATTGGCGCCAATGCGATTATCGCACCGCTATTTGTATGGTTCCTCTTGGGGCAAATGTTCAACATATCGTTACCGTAAAGTAGGGCACAGGAGACTCATATGGAATTTTTTGATCTATTATCGCCGGTGTTTTTTTTACTAGCGGCAGCGGGTGCTGTGGTTGGTATTATCTTCGGTGCGATACCCGGTATGACAGCAACCATGGCTGTGGCTGTGTGTTTGCCGTTAACTTATTCGTTAGGCTTACAAGAAGGGTTGGCTCTGCTGCTTGGTTTGTACGTGGGCGGGATATCTGGCGGCCTAGTTCCGGCCATACTATTGAATATCCCTGGTACGCCGTCTTCTATTACCACCACGTTTGATGGCTATCCAATGGCGCAAAAAGGTGAAGCTGAGCGAGCGCTTAAGATTTGTATAGTGGCGTCTTTATTTGGCGGCTTGTTCAGTGCGGTTGTGCTGTTTTTCTTTGCACCACTGTTATCAGACTTTGCGATCAAGTTCTCGTATGTTGAGAAGTTTTTGATGATTTTGTTCGCACTTACTGTCATAGCATCATTATCAAGAAACATGCTGGTCGGTATATTCAGTGGTCTTATTGGGGTGTTCTTGAGCTTGATTGGTACTTACGACGTGTCTAACGGAGGCAATGGCGAATACCGTTTAATGTTCGAATTCATGGAACCTTATTTAGAATCCGGTTTTTCTTTGCTGCCTGTGTTAATCGGCTTATTCGGTATTGCGACCATTATCGAGCAAGCCGAGAAAGGCGTGAAAGAAGAAAGTGCTGAACGTAAAGTGCAGCTATCCAATGGCGCGCCGTTCCAGTTTCGTGTGTTCCGTAATCAGTTCGTCAATTTAGTACGTTCATCCACCATTGGGACCTTCATTGGCATGTTGCCAGGCATTGGAGGCAGTGCCGCTTCTGTATTGGCATATACACAGCAAAAGAACTTATCTAAAAACCCTGAGAAAATGGGTAAAGGTGCGCCAGAAGGTTTGGTTGCATCTGAGTCGGCTAACAACGGGTTAACTGGTGGTGCACTGATTCCTTTATTGTCACTGGGCATCCCTGGCGATAGCACAACGGCGGTATTGATCGGTGCGTTTACCCTGCAAGGGTTACAAGTAGGGCCATTGTTTATCGGTGAAAATATCGATACATGGTACGCCATGATCACGGCTTTACTGTTTGCAAACCTAGTTATGTTTGCAGTGATGTTTTACGCCATTCGCTATATCGCTAAAGTCGTTTTAGTGCCTAAGTTCATTCTTTATCCCATCATTATCATGATGTGTGTTGTGGGTGCCTATGCCATTAATTACGGCATTATGTTTGATGTGTGGACCTTGTTGATTTTTGGTGTATTTGGGTGGGTCGCGACGAAGATCGGCTTAGAAATAGCGCCTTTAGTGATTGGCTTTATCTTAGGTGGATCAGCTGAGGTGTACTTTGTTAAGAGTTTAGAGTCTTACGGCACGTTAACGATCTTTTTCACCAAAAGCCCCATTGCAGTTGCTCTATGGCTGTTGATTTTAGCATCTGTTGTCTTTTCTATTTTGGTTCATCGTAAATCCAAAGCAGCAAAAGCGTCTGTTTAACCTTGATGACATAGGAATAATGACCATGAGTGAAGTAACGAGCCCTTATTCAACAATCAAGGTTCACCCAAACGACAACGTCGTTATTGTAATTAACCAAGGCGGTGCGCCTGCGGGTGCCGTTTTGGATGATGGGATCACATTGGTAGAAGCGATTCCGCAAGGCCATAAATTAGCCCTTAGCCACATCAAAAAAGGGGGGGAAGTGCGACGCTATAACGAGGTGGTAGGGTACGCCAAGCATGATATTCAACAAGGGTCTTGGGTTTCAGAGGCCGTTGTGGATATGCCAACGCCGCCTAAGTTGGCCGATTTGCCTTTAGCCACCCGTGCCAAGCCAAACGTAGAGCCGCTTGAGGGTTATACCTTTGAAGGCTATCGCAATGCGGATGGTAGTGTGGGAACAAAAAACCTACTCGGTATCAGTACCAGTGTGCAATGTGTGGCGGGTATCACTGAGTATGTGGTGAAGCTCATTAAGCAAACACTCTTGCCCAAGTTCCCCAATGTGGATGGTGTCGTCGCCTTGAATCATACCTATGGTTGTGGGGTTGCCATAACGGCACCGGCGGCTATCGTGCCGATTAGAACGCTACAGAATATCGCCAAGAACCCTAATTTTGGTGGAGAGGTAATGGTCGTTGGCTTAGGTTGTGAGAAGTTATCACCTTCGCGGTTATTAGAAATCGACGAGGCCCAAACGATTAACTTATTACCTAACTCGGATGCAGCAAAAATGCTGCAAGACCATGTTGTAAGTTTGCAAGATGAAAACCACCATGGCTTTCAAGACATGGTTGATCACATTATGGAAATGGCTGAATCTCACCTTGAGCGTTTAAATCAGCGGCGTCGAGAAACATGTCCGATATCCGAGCTGGTGGTCGGCATGCAATGTGGTGGCAGTGATGCCTTTTCGGGGGTTACCGCCAATCCTGCCGTTGGTATTGCATCGGATTTAATCGTGCGTGCCGGCGGTTCTGTCATGTTTTCAGAAGTCTCCGAAGTACGTGATGCTATCCATTTATTAACGCCACGGGCAGAAACCGTGGAGGTTGGAAAAGCCCTGTTGCGTGAAATGCAGTGGTTTGATGACTATTTAAGCCAAGGTCAGGCTGATCGTAGCGCTAATACAACCCCCGGAAATAAAAAGGGTGGCTTGAATAACATCGTTGAAAAATCGTTGGGGTCGATCACTAAATCCGGTAATAGCTCAATCGTTGATGTATTAAGTCCTGGTGAGCGGATACGCAAACGGGGTTTGAACTTTGCGGCCACACCGGCCAGTGACTTTATTTGCGGTACTTTGCAGTTTGCTTCAGGTATGAATATTCAAGTTTTTACTACGGGGCGTGGCACACCGTACGGCCTTGAAGTAGCGCCAGTCATTAAAGTGTCAACCAACTCGACATTAGGTAAGCGTTGGCATGATTTGATCGATCTGGATGCGGGACGAATCGCTACCAAAGAGATCACGCTGGAAGAGGCCGGTTGGGAGCTCTTTCATATGATTATTGAGGTCGCTAGCGGTCGCCAGCAAGTCGCCGCCGATAAACTGGGTTTACATAACGACTTGGTTCTTTTTAACCCTGCTCCGGTGACTTAAAGCACGAAATATCGATGTTTCATCTTGTAACTTGGATTGTATGTTGTATGATGTATTACAAATAACATAATATATTGGTCTAGCACCAATGATTCCGACTGACTCACAGTCGCTAATGTGAGCGGCTGAAAAATCTGAATAAAAATTGAGGATAGAAAATATGAGCTTTTCTTTAGAGAACATTCGTCAAGCGTTAGGTGATGGTCTTTTATCGTTCCCAGTCACTGACTTTGATAGCAATGGCCAATTTAACGCCGACACCTATCGTCAGCGTTTGGAATGGTTTGTAGAACAGGGTGTATCCTCAATTTTTGTTGCTGGTGGCACGGGTGAGTTCTTTTCGTTAGATATGTCTGACTATGAGCAAATCGTGAAGGTGGCAGTAGAAACGGTCGCTGGAAGGGTACCGGTGATCGCATCAGCAGGACGCAGTGTGGCGGATGCTAAACGTTACGTAAAAGTGGCAGAAGAAGCTGGTTGTGACGGTATCTTGTTAATGCCTCCATTTTTAACTGAATGTCCAGAAGACGGTATCGTGCAATACGCTACTGAAATTATGCAAAGCAGCTCAATTCAGTTTATCTACTATAACCGTGGAAACGGTATTCTGGGGACGGACTCTGTCCAAAAACTAGCTGACGAAAATCCTAATTTGGTCGCACTCAAAGATGGCGTGGGCAATATTGCGATGCTAAACGACACCATTAAAACGGTTGGCGACCGCTTGGTTTACATAGGTGGCGTGCCAACAGCTGAGATTTTTGCTGAGGGCTACTTATCGATTGGCGTAAATACTTACTCATCGGCTGTTTTTAATTTTATGCCAGAGATGGCTATGAAGTTTTACACAGCGTTACGTGCAGGCGATAAAGCGACGGTTACTTCGATTATTCAAGATTTCTTTATTCCATTTTGTCGATTACGCGACGAGAAGAAAGGTTATGCCGTGAGCTTAATAAAGGCGGGCGCCGCTATTATCGGCCGCCCTGCGGGTTCAGTTCGCGCACCCTTAACTGATCCTAGCGATGCACATTACGCAGCGTTGAAAAAAATTATCGACGCAAATTTATAAACATAATTATCGGTAAGAGAGTTCACCATGTTTACTACGATAACAAAAATGCAGGTAGTTCCGGTTGCCGGATATGATGGTTTTTTGCTTAATTTAAGTGGTGGTCATGCTCCTTGGTTCATTCGAACCGTAGTTGTTTTAGAAGATGATGCAGGCAACATAGGCTTGGGTGAAATTCCAGCAACGACGTCGATTATCAATACACTGGAAAAATGTCGCGAGTTGGTCGAAGGCCAAAGCGTAATGCAGTGGAAATCGATCATCAGTCAAGTCCGAGCTGCAACCTCTGGTCAAGCGGATGATGTGCGCGGTAATCAAACATTCGATTTACGCACATCTGTGCACGTAATTACGGGTATTGAGTCGGCGTTGTTGGACCTAGCCGGTCAAAACATGGGTTTACCGGTTGCTGACTTGTTAGGGCAATTTGGCAAGCAACGCGATGAAGTTGAAGTGCTGGGTTACCTGTTTCTGCTCGGCGATCCCAAGAAAACTGATTTGCCTTACCCTGTTTGTACTAATCCCGCCGATGAATGGGACCTTGTTAGAACGCAAGAAGCCTTAACACCAGAGGCCATTGCGAACTTGGCTAAGGCTGCGTTTGATCGATATGGCTTTAAAGATTTTAAACTCAAAGGTGGTGTACTAGATGGCCATCAGGAAGCTGAGTGTATAGCTGCTTTATATGATGCCTTCCCCGAAGCTCGTTTGACGCTAGACCCTAATGGCGCTTGGACACTTAAACAAGCCGTCGAGTATCTCACGCCAATTAAACACATGCTTAGTTACGCCGAAGATCCGTGTGGTCAAGAAGGCGCTTGGTCAGGCCGTGAAACGATGGCCGAGTTTAAGCGATTAACGGGTCTTAAAACAGCCACTAATATGATCGCCACAGACTGGCAACAGTTCCGTAATACGGTGCGCTTGGATGCGGTGGATATTCCGTTGGCCGATTGTCATTTCTGGACAATGCAAGGTGCTGTTGCGGTTGGCGAGTTATGCAACGAATGGGGCATGACGTGGGGGTCGCACAGTAATAACCATTTTGATATTTCGTTGGCGATGATGACGCACGTGGCCGCTGCTTGCCCTGGCGAAATCACAGCGATTGATACCCATTGGATTTGGCAAGACGGGCAACGAATCACGAAAGATCCCTTAAAAATACGGGGTGGCAAGCTGACGGTTCCTAATAAGCCGGGCTTAGGCATTGAACTCGATCGTGAAAAGCTAGAAGAGGCGCATGCGCTTTATAAAACATTAACTTTAGGTCAGCGTGATGATGCCATGGCGATGCAGTACTTAATACCAGGCTGGACGTTTGACCCTAAAAAACCGGCGCTTGCTCGCTAAGTAACGCTGGGGTAATGTACGCACTGCTAATGTAATCTGTGGATAAGTGTGTCATGAGTAATCTGGAAAAGTCAGGATCGACGTTTCAATTTGAGCGCGTAGGCCAAACGGGTAGTCTTGCGTCTCATGTAGCGAAGCAACTGGAAAGTCAGATTACGACTGGCGCAATTGGTATTGGTGAAAAATTACCTACAGAGAATCAACTCTGTGAATTGTTTGGCGTGAGCCGAACCGTGATACGTGAAGCGATCACCCAGCTTAAGTCATTGGGCTTAGTCGAGACACGACGCGGTGTCGGTACGACTGTTATGCGCAGTCAGCCAACTGAAACCATGTACGCTTATACCATTAACCCAACGGCTGTAGAGGATATTTTAAATATCCTTGAAATGCGTTTGAGTGTTGAGACCGCCGCCGCCGAATTTGCGGCCATTCGACACGATAGTGCAGATATGCAGCGGATGGAGCAGAGCTTAGCTGCCTTCAATAACGCGCTAGAACGAGGCGAGCAGGCCCGCAAAGAAGATTATGATTTTCATCTTGCGATAAGCCTAGCGACTAAGAACCCGTTCTTCCGTCAGTTTTATGAGCAGTTCAATAAAAACGTTATCCCACGAGCAAAGTTGGTGAATACCAATCTGGATCAGGTAGCAACCGATGCGTATCTACAGCGTGTTAAAGAAGAACACGAAGAGATCTTATCGGCTATCCGCTCTAGAGATGCTGAACTCGCCCGGAAGGCGATGCATAAGCACCTTTACCGTGCTTATCACCTCTATGAAAAATACCAAACCCATAATCGCTTCGAATAAGCAGCGAATGGGGTTCTGAGTAGATAACGAGTTAGGTAGTTTTGGCTCTTGTCGTGTCAGTTAGGTTTTTCAGTTAGGTGGTACCTATCGCTTTCCGGTTATTGAACTGCTGGTTTTCCAGCACCCCCCTAATCTGACTGGAGAAGCTGATGGATATTACAGGCTCTATGCTGATCGGTTCACAAAGCGTGACTGGTACTAGCAAAACAATTTATGCAATCAACCCTGCAACCAACGAGCAGTTATCGCCAGCCTTCCATGGTGGAACGCAAGCCGATGTCAACGCGGCTGCCGAACTCGCATGGGCAGCATTTGATGCTTATCGCGAAACAGCCCCAGAACAGCGTGCCCAGTTTTTAGAATGCATTGCTGATGAAATTTTAGCGCTGGGTGATACTCTTGTGCAGCGAGCAATGGCCGAAAGTGGTTTGCCGCAAGCTCGTATCGAAGGTGAGCGTGGCCGTACAATGGGGCAGTTAAAATTATTCGCCAATGTTGTGCGTACCGGTAACTATTTAGATGTACGCATTGACCCAGCGATGCCTGATCGTGCCCCACTGCCACGTAATGACTTGCGCTTGCGCACTATTGCGTTAGGACCTGTGGCTGTTTTTGGCGCAAGTAACTTTCCTCTCGCTTTTTCAGTAGCCGGAGGTGATACGGCGTCAGCCCTAGCAGCAGGCTGCCCTGTTGTCGTAAAAGCACATTCGGCACATCCCGGTACGTCAGAACTGGTGGGTAAAGCGATTCAGACTGCCGTTAAGAAATCCGGCATGCCTGAAGGTGTGTTTTCGTTATTGTTTGGCTCTGGCCGTGAAGTAGGCGCCGAGTTGGTGAAACATCCGCTGATTAAAGCCGTTGGTTTTACCGGATCTCGCAGTGGCGGCACGGCGTTGATGAATATTGCTGCAAATCGTCCGGAGCCTATTCCTGTCTATGCCGAAATGAGCAGTATAAATCCGGTGTTTTTGATGCCTGCGGCATTAAAAGCTCGTGGTGAGGCGCTGGGTAAAGGCTTTGTAGGCTCATTAACCATGGGTGCTGGTCAATTCTGTACTAATCCGGGCTTAGTCATTGCCGTTGATAGCCCTGAGCTTGATGGCTTCTTGGTGGCGGCTCAAGCCGCGTTAAAAGACGTAACGACTCAGACCATGCTTACACCGGGTATTTTCCAAGCGTATTCAAGCGGGGTTAATGCGTTAAAAAACAACGCCAATGTTGAGCAGGTAGGTGAAGGTCAAGGCAGTGCTAACCCTAACCAATGCCAAGCCGGTTTGTTCTCTACAACGGCTGCGCAATTCTTAGCCGATGATAGCCTAACCGAAGAGGTCTTCGGCGCTAGCTCGTTGGTTATAAAATGTAATGATGTTGCGGAGTTTATAAAAGTAGCAGAGCATTTAGAAGGTCAGCTTACGGCGACGATTCAGTTAGACGAAGCAGACTATGGCGATGCTGCTCAACTGCTGCCTACATTAGAGCGTAAAGCGGGTCGTATCCTGTGTAACGGTTTCCCTACTGGCGTAGAAGTGTGTCACGCGATGGTTCACGGTGGGCCATTTCCAGCAACGTCTGATAGCCGCAGTACATCGGTGGGTAGTGCAGCGATTAATCGCTTTATTCGCCCAGTGAGTTATCAGGATTTGCCGCAGGCTCTGTTGCCCGAAGCGCTTAAAGATGGAAATCCTCTTAAATTACGTCGTTTGATGGATGGAAAATCTGAGTAAGTATTGTGTGCTGATCTTCTTCTGTCGGGATGATCACGTGATGCGCGCCTGTCGATAAGCTGTTAGGCGCTTTATTGCTGGCGATCATGTCGCTTTCTTTACCCGATCTTGAATCGGGTTTTTTTATGCGTAAATATAAGGACTTGAATGTGCTTATTTAGTAAGCACGCTATCACCTCACGCTTAACTAGGGTATAAAGTGCAGCATGAAAACCCCTAAAGAAATACAACCATTAGTAGACGATGGTATCGTCGATGAAGTGCTCCATGCTGTACTTAGCGGTAAGGAAGCAAGTGTCTACGCGGTACGCTGTGGCGACGAAGTACGTTGCGCTAAGGTATATAAAGAAGCCTACAAACGCAGCTTTAAAAAAGCGGCTCAGTACCAAGAAGGCCGCAAAGTCCGCAATAGTCGACGTGCACGCGCGATGGAAAAACATTCCAAGTTTGGCCGAGACCAGCAAGAAGAGGCGTGGCAAAACGCTGAAGTAAATGCTTTATATGCACTTGATAGAGCCGGTGTACGTGTGCCTAAACCGTTTGGTTGTTTTAACGGTGTGCTGCTTATGGAAATGGTTACTGATGAAGACGGTGACGTTGCGCCGCGCTTAAACGATGTGAGTATGAGTGCAGAGCAAGCGATTGAAGACCATGCCGTAATGATGCACTACGTAAAGCTCATGCTGTGTGCTGGCTTGGTACATGGTGATTTGTCTGAGTTTAATGTGTTAGTCAATGAAGGAGGTCCTGTTATCATCGACCTGCCTCAAGCGGTTGATGCGGCTGCCAATAATAACGCCGAAGCGATGTTGACGCGTGATATAGAAAATATCACGAACTATTATGGACAGTTTGCTCCAGAGTTACTCGCTACACGTTATGCGCAAGAAATGTGGGCTCTTTTTGAAGCCGGGGATTTGACGCCGCAGTCAGAGTTAACCGGTGAGTTTACCGATGATAATGTCAGTGCTGATATTGATAGTGTGATGCTGGCTATTAAAGATGCGTTTGACGAAGAACAAGCTCGCCAAGAGCGCATGCGAGAAGCGGCTGACGAATAACGGTTAGCCCACCTTTAAGATTAAATAACTGGCAATAATATAACGCGCTGCTTTACCCACAGTGACTAGCACAACAAACCAGTGTAAACGAATACGTAATATACCCGCTAACACAGTGAGCGGGTCTCCTATAAAAGGGAGCCATGTAAAGAGTAGGGCAATAATTCCGTATTTCTTAAAGTGTTGCTCGGCTCTTACAAACTCCTCCTCGCTCATTCTTAGCCATTTTTTTATCAGGCTTAAGCTTGCCCAATACCCCAACGCATAATTGGTCATCGATCCTAATACGTTGCCTATAGTAGCAACGACAACCAACATACTAGGCGATAAACCGCTGAGTAATAGTGGTGCGAGCACGACCACAGACCCTAAGGGTAGGATTGTCGCGGATAAAAAAGCAGCAATGAATAAGCCGGTGTATCCCAGCTCGGTAAAGTATTCCATGGCGGTTGGATTGTAATTGCTAAGAAAAGTGCGCCTATTCAACACACTTACTAGGTAAAAGGGAAGGCCAGCGCTAGATATAAAAAAGCCCTGCATAGGCAGGGCTGAAAGGGATGTTGCAGGAAAGGGGTTAGCGTCCCATGCGACGAATCGCTTGCGGCGTAAAGTCGCTGTGTTTGAATACTTCTTTAAAGTCTAAGCCTTGGCCTTCTTCGTTAGTTAAACCACTGGCTAGGTAACGGCCTGATTGCAGATCGTAGAGCATTTCGCCGGCAATCCAAGGCGTTTGAGCATCACGGAATTGCATTTCGTGAGCTTCGCCTACTCGCCATAATTCTCCACGGCCATCGTAATGATCGACAATGGCGGCTTGCCAAGTGTCTTCATCAATAAAGAAAGTACGTTTTGCGTAAACGTGGCGTGCGCCTTCTTTTAGTGTGGCTTCAACTTGCCACACTCTATGTAGTTCGTATCGCAAGTGATCAGGGTTTGGGTGGCCCGCTTGTAGGATGTCACTGTATTTTAAGTTACGGTCCGCCAGCTTGAAGCTGTTATACGGGATGTACAGTTCTTTCTTGCCCACTAGTTTCCAATTGTAGCGGTCAGGAGCCCCGTTAAACATATCCAAGTTGTCAGTTGTGCGCTGACCATCGGTAGCCGTGCCGGGGGCGTCATAAGCAATTTGCGGCGCTAAACGAACGCGGCGTTGTCCTGCGTTATAGCTCCATGCTTGTCGTGGCTGTTCAACTTGGTTCATGGTTTCATGAACGAGCAAGATATTACCGGTTAAGCGTGCCGGTGCCTGAACTTCTTGCACAAAGTAGAAGAGGATGTTGTTATCGCTTTTTTCATCGTAGCCTTCGGCTAAATAGCTTGGCCATGCCATTTTTTCATTAATTTTTACTGCCGTATAAGCACCGTTTGCTTGAACGGGTACTTGCACGAAAGTACGCTCAACAGACCCGCCTCGATAGCGCGTGATGTGGTTCCAAATGGCTTCTAAGCCGTTTTGCGGTATTGGGAATGGGATGCCTTCGGCAAAGCCGGTAATGCCATTTCCGTCGCTAGTTAGGTTCGCTTGAGTCGCATTTTTAAGGGTGCCCTCATTAATTTTTGCAGGCACAGATGCTGTTCGATGCGTTGGGTAAACTGGCATTCTGAAAGTATCAGGGTACTTTTTCAGCATGGCAATTTGACCGTCTGAAAGGTGAGCTTTGTATTGATCAACATTAGCGGCGGTAATGGTAAACAAAGGCTGCTCGTTAGCGAATGGATCTGAGTAACGGTCAGTACCACTAAGGGTACCGCTCCATGCTGGGATTGTTCCATCACTATTGGCTGATTTTTCTCCGCCTAATGGCGTGAGTGATTGACCAAGTTTGGCAGCTTGATCGGCTGAAACACCAGCCAAAGCAGCACCGCTCATGGCTAAAGAGATAGCTGATGCGATCAGCATTTTACGGGTACGTAGTAACATAAATAAACTCCTGCTTCTCACAATCAAAACGCAACAGATGCACTTAATGAGATGAAATCACGATCTTCTAGTTCGTTGTACTTACCACCAAAGAAGTTAGTGTAAGACAGCTGCGCAGAGTAACGTTCCAAATAGTCGGCAGTTAGGCTTAAGTTAAGTGATTTTTGACCTTCACTGAAGGTTGCGCCCGGCTGAGGGCCATAACCTTTAACACCGTGCTTGAAGCTTACTTGCGGTGTTAAGTTCACACCGGAGAATGCATTCGGGTAAGAAAGGGAAGAGCGAACTACATAGCCAAATGAATCCTGAGTCACAAAGCCATCATCATCGGATGAAGTGTAACCAAATACGCCACTGCGGCCATATTTGATAGCATTGCGGCCTTCATCGAAGTTATGGATGTGAGTCCAGCCTAGTTCACCGACTAATGCCATGCGGCTAGCGCCCATGACATTGTTAATGGTTTTAATGAAAGTGGTTTGTGCCTGAGTAACATTAAATTCCTCATAGCCATGGATTACTCCACCATAAGGTGTGGCTGCAACAATACCGCTTGCTGGGTTAGATGGGTCAGTACCCAGTGTTAGCATGGCAGAAACCAGCATTGGACCATTCATTTGAATAGGGACATCGCGTTTGTGGCTAACTTCACCAGACCACGCTACATCGCCCAAGTTAGTGTTCCAGCTCACGCCAATCATTTTGATATCGTCAGGGTATTCAGTGAAATATTCACTATTTAATGGGGCTGTGTTGGCGACAGCAGAAACATTAGCCGCCACTGTTGCTTGGATCTGTGCTTGGACGGTTGGATTGGTTACATCTGCACCGCTATTTGCAAACTGTTGAGTAACTAAGCTGGTAATCGCTGGTGTTACCGAAGCAGCTAGGTCCGTGGGCACAAGATTAGTCTTTACACCACTTACGATAGGTAAGCGGCTGTTGTATTTGGAAAAGTAAAAGCCAAATTCGGTATTGTTCATTGATTCGGAGAAGTAGCGGGCGGCTAGACCAAACTGATCATTATCGCTGCCTTCACGCACTCCGTCACTATTACGCTCAACCACAGGACTAATGCCTGTAAGGCTCCAAGGTGATGTGAGGCCTAGCTGATTGTAATAAGTGCTGTCGTTTACTGCATTGAGAGCGCCCGAGTTAATACGAATGCCGTTACACCCTTCAGATGCAAAATCGTTTGCCGAAAAATAAGTACCACATCCTTCTTCGACTGTTTGATCCCAACCAAACTGATAAAAACCTTCGATACTGAGGTTGTCAGTTACGCCCAAAGAGGCGAATGCCATGGTGGAAGGTAATAAGGCTTCTTTTACTTCTGCTCCAGGGCGGCGGAATGCACTTACGTCCAGAGGGTTGATGGAGTTCAAGCCGCCTTGGATAAAGGTGCTTTCACCCCAGTTGATGACTTGGCGGCCCACGCGAACGTCCAAAGGCATGTTACCCACATCGAAGTAGCCGTATACGTAAGCGTCGAGGATCTCAGCGCCACTAAATTTGGCATAATCGTTGAACCCACTATCGTCGAGTTGATCGTTAGAACTGTATCCGTTGACTGTATTTCCATGTCCACGTTTGCCGTTCATTAGCTCAAAATCAGCCCAGTATTTACCGCTGATACGTGCGCCAAAGTTGCGATAGTCGAGAGATAGCTCGTGAAAACCTTTAAGGGTACGAGAGAAAGTGTCACCCTGTTTGAAGTTCTGGGTACCATCGTCAAAGCTACCCGAACCTGATCCTGAACCACCATTCGGTTGAGAAATAAGGTCATTGTCGGCGTCATTTAAACGCCAGCTAGCGCCTACCGATAGCTGTGAGTCAAAACGTCCTTCCACTTCGCCTAGTTGGAATTCTAGCCCATATGCTTGGCCTGCAATGGTTGTGGCTAGTAGTGCTGGGAAGAGCTTGCGCCGCATGTTAAATGCTGCATGAGGAGCCGATGAGCTCGCAGGGAGATTTTTTATTGCCATTTCGTTCACCTAAAATTTTTATTGTTTTTAGCAACGGCTCAAATACTGCACAGTTGAGCGCCTTGGGTGTTTAGCGCTCAACTTTTAAATGACCCGCACACGCTGCTAAATCAATAATCCCTTTGATTTGTTGAGTGTTGCGGGTAAGTATAGCGTGTAAATAATCATCTACACTGAACAAATGCACAACAATAGCAAAACTCGCCATTTTTTATGACAAAAGAGTGCGCAAGTTCAATTGATCTATAGGAAACAGGCTTTAGAATGGAGTTAACAATAACAAAAAACGTCACACCTTCGGGAGGCTCTATGGAGCGGATGATTACTGTACCCAATGGTTATGTGAAGCACCTTCTTAGTCACGCACGGCTGCAAGGTTACGATCTTAATAATTTGCTATCCCATGTTGGGATTAATCCTGAAGATATCGAAAAGCAGACAGAGTTCCCGGCTGACAAATTCGGGCAACTTTATCAGCGTATTATCTGGATTACCCAAGATGAATCGTTTGGGATGCTCAGTGGAGGCCGCGTGCCAAATGGTACATTCCGTATGATGTGCCATTCGATCATTCATTGTAAAACGTTGGAGAAGGCGCTCAGGCGTTGTAGCGATTTTTACGAAATTTGCCGCGGTTCTAAAGTGAAGCCTGTGGTCATACGCAAAGGGCGTTATGCAAAAATATCTTTTGCGCCGACTCAAGAGCTCACGCACGATGAGTTTTCACAGCTGTTAGGTAATGAAACACCGGACCAAATTCGGACATCACTGTCGGTTTGGCAGCATTTTACCAGCTGGCTAATAGGAACGCGTTTGGAACTCAAAGCGGCTTATTTCTCTTTTGCTAAACCGGATAATGCTGAGTATTACGAAACCTTGTTTCGCTCAGAAATACGCTTTGATCAGCATGATAACGCGATTGTTTTCCCAGCCCGTTACTTGGATTACCCCATCATACAAAATGAAGAGAGCCTGCACGGCTTTCTAAAAACAGCGCCTTATCAGCTTTTGGTGATGGTTGATGATGACAAAAGCTTGAAGTCACAGGTCATCGCGATGATTGGCAAAGATTTTAGTCGCGAAATGCCCAGTGCAGATGAAGTGGCGAATGTGCTGCACATGTCGGTATCTACACTTCGTCGTCGACTATTAGACGAAGGCACCTCCTATCAAAAAATAAAAGATGATTGCCGAAAAGGTGCGGCGATCAATTATATGAATTCCCCCCAGTTGTCGATTAATGATGTGGCAGGTTTGATGGGGTTTGATGAGCCTTCTGCTTTCTTTCGCTCTTTTAAAAAATGGACAGGTATGACACCTGGCGAATACCGAAAAAGTGAGGACTATAATCGCCAGTTTGACTAGGCTAGATAGGTGTCTGACTATTTTTGTCATAGTTTCAGGCATGTTTTGTTATTGTGATGATGACCGCTGCAGGCAATGATTACGCTACTGAAATAACAAGAATAATGCTCCGGACTTAATATTCCGTACAACGAGCATCAGGAGCCCGCGTTATGAGCGAATACCGTTTTCCACGTCAAGATGCGCAGTTTGTACTTGATCACATTGTTAACTTTTCTGGTCTTTGTGCTGAGATCGGCCATGATGATTTAGCCTCAGGGTTAAGCGACGCTATCTTAGATGAAGCAGCACGTTTAGGTGAGCAGGTCCTCGCTCCCTTAAATAAGTTGGGTGATCAACAAGGTGCGGTACTGGGCGAAAAAGGCGTAGAAGAAACGGCAGGCTTTGCTCAGGCATACAAACAGTTTGCGCAAAGCGGTTGGCCTTCTTTAGTCGCCCCCGAAGCTTTTGGGGGGCAAGCGTTGCCTAAAGTGATATCCACAGCCGTGAATGAAGTCTGGCAGTCGTCGAATATGGCATTTGCCCTGTGTCCATTGCTCACTCAAGGAGCGATTGAAGCATTACTAACACACGCCAGTGATGAGTTAAAAGAGACCTATGTAACGCCATTGGTAAGCGGTGAGTGGACGGCAACGATGAACCTTACCGAGCCTGATGCTGGCTCTGATTTGGCTGCCATTAAATCGCGTGCTGTCCCTGAAGGCGACCATTACCGTATTACCGGGCAAAAAATATTTATCACCTGGGGTGATCACCAGATGGCCGATAATATCATCCATTTGGTGTTGGCTCGTTTGCCGGACGCCCCGGCAGGTGTGAAAGGTATCTCTTTATTTGTAGTGCCTAAATTTTTAGTCAATGCTGATGGTTCTTTAGGTGAGCGTAATGACGCTAAAGCGGTATCGCTAGAGCATAAGTTGGGCATTCATGCGAGTCCAACTTGCGTCATGAGCTTTGGCGATGAAGGTGGGGCCATTGGGTACTTAGTCGGTGAGCCTCATACAGGTTTAGCCTGTATGTTTACGATGATGAATGATGCTCGTCAGGGTGTGGGGCTACAAGGTTTAGCTATCTCCGAGCGTGCCTATCAGCATGCGCGGACTTATGCACAGGAACGAATTCAAGGCACGCTTCGCGACGGCAGCCGGGTTAATTTGATGAAGCACCCTGACGTACGCCGCATGCTGATGCTAATGAAGTCGGGCGTTGAGGCCATGCGTGCATTGATGTACCTAGCGTCGGCAACGGGCGATCAATTAGAACATGCCTCAGAGAATGAGGCATACGCACTGCAAGCACGTGTGGACTTATATACCCCTATTGTTAAAGGATGGATGACTGAGCTGGCTCAAGAAGTAACCTCGCTGGGTGTTCAGATTCATGGGGGGATGGGCTTTGTTGAAGAAACTGGAGCGGCACAGTTCTTACGTGATGCACGGATTTTACCGATCTATGAGGGCACAACCGGTATTCAAGCACTGGATTTGGTGGGACGAAAAACGTTAAGTGACGAAGGGCAAGCGCTGACGTTATTGTTGCAAGAAGTAGAGACTGAATTAGCTAATATGGTGTTGCCGGACACGCTATCTGGCGCGCTAGAGCGTTGTCAAATGGGTGTAGATAATGCCAAAGAAGCGTTAGCGTATTTGTTAGCTAATCCAAAGCAAGCCCCAGCTATAGGGGTAAATTTAATGATGTTGTTGGGCTATCTGCTCGGTGGTTGGCTCATGTTGCGCGCGGCGGGAAAAGCACAAGAATTGAGTAAACAGCCTAGCGCAGACACAGCGTTTTTAATGACAAAACAACAAACGGCACACTTTTATTGCGAGCACTATTTACCGCGTATCGCCATGCATTTGGCCATTATCAACGCTGGAGGCGAGAGCCTTATGGCAATTGATGAAGCGCAGTTCTAAGGAGATAACTATGTCAGATCATACTGGGGCAGAACCGGAAGTTATTGAACGTGAATCGATGGAGTTTGATGTTGTTATCGTGGGGGCTGGCCCCGCCGGTTTGTCTGCTGCATGCCGTTTGATGCAGCAAGCAACGGAGTCCGATCAAGAGCTGACGGTGTGCGTGGTGGAAAAAGGCTCTGAAGTGGGCGCGCACATTTTATCGGGCGCTGTGATTGAGTCGCGAGCACTTGATGAACTGTTTCCTGACTGGAAAACGATGGGAGCACCATTAGACACGCCTGTTACAAAAGATCAGCTTTTTCTGCTAAAAGATCATGAAAAGGCCACTCAGATTCCCGATATGCTGATCCCTGCAACCATGCATAACAAAGGCAATTATATTGTGAGTGTGGGTAACCTAACGCGCTGGTTAGCTGAACAAGCGGAAAGTTTGGGAGTCGAAATTTTTCCGGGGTTTGCCGCTGCCGAAGTCCTCTACCATGAAGATGGTAGTGTTAAAGGCATAGCGACGGGCGATATGGGGATTTCGGCAGCAGGCGAACATAAAGACGGTTATATGCCAGGTATGGAGCTGCATGCTAAATACACGTTATTTTCAGAAGGCTGTCGTGGGCATTTAGGAAAGCAGCTTAATGAGCGTTTTGACTTGTCTAAGGATGCCGACCCGCAACACTATGGATTAGGTCTTAAAGAGTTGTGGGATATCAAACCAGAACTGCACCAAGAAGGGCTCGTTGTTCATGGCTCTGGCTGGCCACTGTCGGACGGCACGAGTGGCGGTTTCTTCTTATATCACGCGGCTAACCATCAAGTAGTGGTGGGTTTAATCGTTGACCTTAATTACAGCAATCCATACGTAAGCCCGTTTGATGAGTTTCAGCGCATGAAACACCACCCTGTTTTAAAGCAGTATTTAGAAGGTGGAAAGCGAGTTTGCTATGGTGCGCGCGCCATCACCAAAGGTGGGCTTAATTCTCTACCGCGTATGGTTTTCCCAGGTGGCTTGTTGATTGGGTGTGATGCTGGCACGCTTAACTTCGCTAAAATTAAGGGCACGCATACGGCTATGAAATCGGGCATGTTAGCTGCCGAAGCCGTCTTCGATGCGATTAAACAGGGTGATGAAGGAGGCCAGCAACTGACAGGTTTTGAATCGGCTTTTGAAAAGTCCTGGTTATATGAAGAGTTGCACGCAGCGCGGAACTTTGGGCCTGCTTTACATAAATATGGCGCGTATTTAGGCGGGGCGTTTAACTTTATTGATCAGAATATTTTTAAAGGTAAGTTGCCTTTTACCTTGCATGATACGGAAGAGGACTATGCCCAACTGCGCCATGCTAAAACGAGTGCGACAATTGATTACCCGAAACCAGATGGTCAGTTAAGTTTTGATAAACTAAGCTCGGTATTTTTATCGAATACCAACCATGAAGAAGATCAGTTATGCCACTTAACGTTAAAAGACAGCAGTATTCCTCTGGGGACTAACTTGCCTCTTTATGCTGAACCTGCACAACGTTATTGCCCAGCGGGTGTATATGAAGTGTTAGAAAATGATGAAGGTGAGCCAACGTTTCAGATTAATGGGCAAAACTGTGTGCACTGTAAAACGTGCGATATAAAAGACCCGTCTCAAAACATTGTTTGGGTGACTCCAGAAGGCGGTGGAGGGCCTAATTACCCGAATATGTAAGTTTGCACAGATATGATTGACCTCACCAGTCTTCCTGATGCCTGTTTACAGGCACTTTCATCCCCGTATGCCTTTGGCTACGGGGATTTTTTATACGTGTTTGGGGTTGTTCTGGCGTAAATGTCCACTAGAACTAGTACTAAAGAATGTCCTTGATACTTGAGTGCCGCCTAAAAGAACAATGTTTTCATAGCCTTGTATGTAGTCTTATGTGATCCGTACTAGGTTACGTAAAATAAGAGGTTATTATGAAGTCACGTTTATTGGCATTGTTAATGATAGTTGCAGCAAACTTTGCTGTGGCTGCAGAACATACCGTAGAAATGAAGAACAAAGGTGAAGGCGGCATTATGGTATTTGAACCGGCCGTTTTACATGTAGCTGTTGGAGATACAGTTACATTTGTGCCAACCGATGCCGGTCATAACAGTGAATCAGTAGATGGACTTATGCCTGAGGGTGCAACACCTTGGAAGGGTGAAAACGGACAAGCAATCACTGTGACTGTGGATAAAGAAGGCGTTTATGTTTACAAATGCTTACCGCACGCAATCATGGCGATGGTCGGAGTTATCGTGGCAGGAGAGCCTACTAACTTAGAACAGATCAAAACAGATGCTGAGCCTTTCATTGCTACTTTCGCGATGAAAAAGAAGCGTCTAACAAAGTACTTAGCTGAAGTTCAGTAAAGCGCTTAATGTTCTACCTTCGCTGAGTAGCTTAGCTTGCATAGGGATATTTGAGCTAAATGATACAAAGCAAAGAAAACGGCTGAACTAACCACTCAGCCGTTTTTTTATGGGCTAATGCAACGTTTCATATTACTATGCCTCGTTTTTAACATCAGAGTCAGGAATTAGCTGGTTCCCGTTTTAGAGGCTTAATATGGATATCGCGGTTTACTTAAACGCAATTATTGCTTTGTTTGTTATTATAGATCCAATTGGTGCAGCGTTAATTTTTCACTCGCTAGTGCCTCCTAACGATGTTGCCCATCGTGTAAAAATGGCGGCAAAAGCCACGGTTATCTCGGCAACTCTACTTATTTTATTTGGTAATTTTGGTGAACCTTTACTGCACAAGCTAGGTATCAGCATTGATGCATTGCGCATATCTGGGGGTATTTTGCTTTTCTATACCGCCTTCCACATGATTACTAAAGATATTGAGTACACCAATACCAGCGAGCGTCGTGATATTGCCGTCTTTCCGATGTCGATTCCTATGTTGGCCGGGCCGGGATCATTAACACTGGCAATTCTGTTGTACTCCAAAGCGGATGAGTCGGTCACTCAGTTATCGATTACCTTAGCTATTTTGACCATTAGCGTAAGTACGTTAGCAATGATGATTTTATCGCGTTATGTGAAGCGTGTGATTGGCCGTACAGGTGATGATATCCTGCGTCGTTTTTTGGGGGTGTTATTAGCGGCGTTAGCGATTCAGTTTGTGCATGATGGTATTGTTAATATGTCGGCCACCATGTGATGCTTGAGGCGTTATTGAATCAAAAAAGGTAGCGTTTACAGCTACCTTTTTATGAGTGTACAACGCTCTGGCATAGTCGTTAAAACCAGAAACGTACCCCTGCAACAAGCTGTATGTCGTTTGTGCTTTCTCCTTCATGGCGAGCATAATCGGCGGTTTTTCCGAAAGTTTGCTCCCAGTTTATACCTATATAAGGTGCAAATTCCCGCCGTATTTCATAAGCAAGGCGTACGCCAAATTCCATGCTGCTGATACCTGAGCCTATGCCGCGTACCTCGTCATTTTTCCCATATAGGTTTATTTCTGCCGAAGGAGACAGCACTAGCTGTTGAGTGATCATGGCTTCGTATTCTGCTGATAGGCGTAAGTTGGTTTGTTTGCCGTTAGTAATGAATAAGTTCAGGTCTGTTTCTATGAAATAGGGAGCCATGCCCTGAAGGCCAATGACGGCCCAATTTTGGCTGGGTTCTGGGTTAAAGTCGTGGCGCATCCCCATTTGTATATTCCAATAGGGGGCTATTGCTGAGCGGATCAGCCCTTGCAACTCAGCGCTTTCTGTTTTGCCTGATGCGCGCTCTCCCTCTGTTTTAAATACTAGTTTGTTGATGTCATAACCAAGCCAAGCTTCAGCTTCCCAAGCAAAAGGTTGAGCGCTTTTGTCGTTTATTGAATGTCTTTTTTCGAATTTATCGACTGTTAATTGGGTTACAAGTGGATCGTCTGTTTCCATTGCAAGTGCAAGCGGGCTAGCCATAAGACTGGCAATCATAAGGCTGCTAATCAGACGCAGATTGTTCGTTAATGGTGTTGTGTATTTCAGCATGATGGACTCCTCATTAGCTAACGTGCACTTCGCGGAACATACCGCCCATGTGATAGAGTAGGTGGCAATGAAATGCCCATTTTCCTTTAGCGTCAGCGGTAACTCGGTAGCTAATTCTGGATCCAGGTTGAACAATAATAGTGTGCTTACGGGGCATGTAGTCATTGTCGCCAGTTTCCAAATCACTCCACATTCCGTGTAAGTGCATAGGATGATTCATCATGGTGTCATTCACAAAATTAATACGAACGCGCTCACCATAGTTAAGCTCAATCGGTTTGGCTTCAGAATATTTGACCCCGTTGATAGACCACATGTAACGACTCATATTGCCCGTTAAGTGCAGGTTTATTTCCCGGGTGGGTTCGGGGTCATTAGTGGTGTTATGTAGGTTACGTAAATCGGCGTAGGTCAATACACGCCTGCCGTTGTTACGTAGGCCAACGCCGGGATCGTCTAAACGGTACTGCGGATTATTGGCTCTTTCATCCACATGCGGACCATACTCTGTTGTCGAATGAGTCACCGTATTAGCCATAGGCATTGCTGAATGGTCCATTGTGGAATGATCCATCATTGAGCGGTCCATTACCGGCGCAGACATATCCATTTTTGTATGATCCATGCTTTGCTTCGTATTCATGTTAGCCATTGTCATGCCACCCATTCCCATATCTGCATGGGTTAGTGTTGGAGCAGGATCTAGCTCAGGTACCAGTGAGGATATATCGGGATCGGATGTTAGCGTGGCACGAGTGTAGCCTGAGCGGTCAATAGATTGTGCGAATACTGTGTAGGCTGAGTCGTCGTCAGGTTCGATAATCACGTCATACGTTTCAGCTATACCTATGCGAAACTCATCGACCGTTACGGGTTTAACATATTGCCCATCAGCAGCAACTACGGTCATTTTTAAGCCGGGTATACGCACATCAAAAAAAGTCATCGCGGAGCCGTTAATAAAGCGAAGGCGAATACGCTCGCCGTTCTTGAATAACCCTGTCCAGTTGTCATCGGGAGTGGACCCGTTCATTAGGTAGGTATAGGTATAGGCAGTGACGTCGGAAATATCGGCATCGCTCATACGCATCTCGTTCCACATTTTGCGAGACCGCCACGTATTGCTGATACCTTTATCTTTAATATCGGCTGTAGTATCGAGCAGGGTACGTTCACTAAAATTGTAGTAGTCACTCATTTTTTTGAGTTTAGTGTAGATTTGGTGCGGGTCTTCATCACTCCAATCCGACAGCAACATAACAAACTCTCGATCAAAGCTAAAAGGTTCCGGCTCGATAGGATCAATGATAATCGCACCATAAATGCCGGTTTGTTCTTGGTAACCCGAGTGGCTGTGGTACCAATAAGTACCTGATTGTTTAACATCGAATTCATAGGTGTAGCTGCCGTTTGATGGTATTCCATCAAAGCTGAGGCCGGGCACGCCGTCCATGTTGGTAGGGAGGATAAGCCCATGCCAGTGAATCGAGCTGGTTTCAGTTAATGCGTTAGCTACGTGTAATGTGACCCTTTCTCCTTCTTTAAAACGTAAAATAGGAGCGGGGAGGCTATTGTTTACCGTAGTCGCGATACGCTCTTTACCGGTAAAGTTAACGGCTTGTTCGCTGATTTTTAAGCTGAAATTCTGCCCAGTTAGCACGTCTGGTTGCTGAGTTGGGGCGCGAGGTGTCGCGAGTAGTTGGCTTGAGCGAAGCCCCAGTCCAGCGGTTAGCCCTCCTAAGGTCAGTCCTGTGACAAATGTACGTCGTGTAACCTTCATTTTGTTCATCGAGTTAATGCTCTTATTAACGTGTAAATGGTCTCTGCCATGTTCATAAACTGTAGTCATAGGTTTGCATGCTACGGAGGCGGGCTGTCGCTAAGCTGATATCAAGATTACATTTTTGTTATTTACGGTGATTGAAGGTCTCGCTATGAGATAGTGGATGAGTAAGTAGATGTTGATGCTTGACCTGTGTGTAAGACATAGGTGTATGGTCTATATAAGTGAAAAGCAAAGAGCGTCCGCACAAGCATCATTGGGGGTGGGTATGTTAGTGAACGAGTTAGCCAAGAAAGCATCGGTTACGGCCGATACCGTCAGGTTTTATACCCGAATCGGTTTGCTGAACCCTGTTAAGAATCCTGATAATGGATACAAAGAATATAGTGTTAAAGAATACAAACGTTTGACGTTCATTCTTGCCGCCCGACATATTGGGTTTACGGTAGAAGATGTCACTCAAATACTCAGTGAAGCCGATGATGAAAAATCTCCCTGCTGTACGGCTCGCCGTTTAATTGAGCAGCGTTTAGAAGAAAGTGAAGCTCGCATAAAGGAAATGTTGTTATTGCGCCAGCGTATGAAAAGTGCGTTAGAGCAATGGTCTACCCAGCCAGATCAATTGCCGAGCTCACCGACAGTCTGTCATTTAATTGAAAATTTTACCGAACCCACTAATGATGAGGTATCGCTATGAAACCCTCTGTTTCTCATCATAGATGTGACTCTTCTGCCGAGTATGAGTTACTCATTGATGGTGCAAATTGCGGTAGTTGCGTTAAAAAAATTGAAACGGCGCTACGCAATGTCCAAGGTGTTGATCATGCAGAGATGAACTTTGCCCAGCGCACGGTCTTAGTGTCTGGCTCAAGTGGCGTTGAGCCGTTGATCAATGCCGTTGAGCAAGCCGGCTATCACGCCAAAGAAAGCGTGGCGGAAAATGATGAAGCGGCCATGACTGAAAAGGAAGCCTCCGACCAGGCTTACTACAAAAAGCTCATGCGAGATATGAGTATCAGTTTAGGCGTTGGTATTCCGTTAATGCTATATGGGCTGTTTATCGGTGATATGTCGGTATCATCACCTGCAGAACGCTTTGCTTGGTTAGTGGTGGGAATCGTTACATTGGCTGTTATGTACTTTTCTGGCAAGCATTTTTATACCGGGGCGTGGCAGTCATTTAAAAACCATTCGGCCAATATGGACACCCTGATAGCCTTAGGTACAGGAACCGCATGGCTTTATTCTATGGTGGTGATTATTGTGCCGGCACTGTTGCCTGACATGGCGCGTCATGTGTACTTTGAGGCTACCGCAATGATCATTGGTCTGATTAATCTCGGTTTAGCGTTAGAGCTCAAGGCGCGAGGCCGCACGTCTGAAGCTATTAAGCGCTTAATCAATTTGCAAGCCAAAACCGCACGAGTGATTCGTGACGGTAATGAGGTTGATATCCCCATCGAGCAGGTGCGCATAAATGATCAAGTTAGAGTTCGCCCTGGAGAGCGTATAGCGGTTGATGGAGAGGTGCTAGAGGGTCGCAGCTCTGTTGATGAGTCCATGTTAACCGGTGAGCCTATACCCGTTGAGAAAACGCAGGGTGATTTGGTGTCTGCAGGCACTATTAATAAATCAGGCTCGTTAGTATTTGTGGCTAAACGCGTCGGTAAAGATACGGCCCTTGCGAACATAATCAACATGGTTAAAAAAGCGCAAAACTCTAAGCCGCCTATTGGTCGGTTAGCCGATGTGATAGCCGGCTATTTTGTACCTACCATTATGATCATCGCCGTGATTAGTGCACTCATCTGGTTGAATGTAGGCCCCGAGCCTACCGTCGCCTTTGCGATTGTTTCAGCAACTACAGTGCTGATTATTGCGTGTCCTTGTGCATTAGGGTTGGCGACACCAATGTCCGTCATGGTGGGAGTGGGGAAAGCGGCAGAAGCGGGTGTGTTAATCCGCAACGGTGAGTCCTTGCAAACAGCATCGCAGATTACGGCCATGGTGTTGGATAAAACGGGCACAATCACCTTAGGGCGTCCGCAGGTCACTGATATCGTGGCAATCTCAGGTTATAGCGAAGAAGATGTTATTCGCTTGGCGGCCAGTCTAGAGTCCAATTCAGAACATCCGTTAGCCGAAGCGATTGTAGCGTCAGCTAAAAGCCGCGACATAGCGTTATCGGATGTGTCTGACTTTAATGCCATTACAGGGCAGGGTGTCGAAGCTCGAGTGGGTGAACAGTCGTTATTGCTCGGTAATAAAAAGCTGATGAAGGAGCGCGGCATTGAATTATCTGAGCAGGTGATCGAGCAGGCACAAGTGTTTGCTCGTGAGGCCAAGTCCCCAATGTATTTTGCTGTCGACAACACCTTAGCAGGTATAGTCGCCGTGGCCGATCCAATTAAAGATGACTCAGTAGCTGCGATCAAACGCCTGCAAGGTAATGGTATCCGAGTGGTCATGTTAACGGGTGACAACCAAGCGACGGCAAAAGCGGTAGCCGATAAAGTAGGCATTGACGAATTTTACGCTGAAGTTCAGCCTCAGGATAAAGTGGATAAGGTAAAAGTCCTCCAAGACGAAAACGAAATCGTAGGTATGACAGGAGATGGCATCAATGATGCGCCTGCACTTGCCCAAGCTAATGTTGGCTTTGCTATCGGTACGGGGACTGATGTAGCGATAGAAAGTGCTGACATTACCCTTATGCGAGGGTCGTTGCATGGATTAGCGGATGCGGTAGCCGTTAGTAAAGCGACCATTCGTAATATCAAACAGAACTTGTTTGGAGCTTTTATTTATAACGTCGCCGGAGTGCCGATCGCGGCAGGCTTACTTTACCCTGTATTTGGTATTCTGCTCAGTCCTGTTGTGGCCGGCGCTGCGATGGCATTTTCATCATTGACCGTAGTAACCAACGCTAACCGGTTGCGCTTTTTTAAGGTAAAAGAGCACTAGAGGTAATGACTATGTGGATTATAAATCTTGTCGGTGTTGTTTTTGTTGGGCTCATTGTGTGGTGGTTTTGGCTCTACAAACCGAATGAAGTAAAAGCCAATAAAGATTTAATCATCACCGTAGAGAACGGCGTGTATTCTCCGTCATACATCACGGTACCCCCTAATCAAGCGGTGAGTTTGGTATTTAACCGAAAAGATCCGGCGCCTTGTGCGGAGCAGTTACTCATTCCGGAATTTAATATTAGTGAATCCTTGGTGTTGAACCAGCATACTCGTGTTCATTTACCGGCTATGCCTACTGGAGAATATGAATTTCATTGCCAAATGAAAATGTATAAGGGCACGCTACGTGTGAGTGAGTAGTCGTCCAATACTGGCTAATACGGTGCGTATTTATGGCTAATTTATGAAATTACTAATTGTTGAAGACGAAGTAAAAACGGGCAACTTTTTAAAGCAGGGTTTGACCGAGTCGGGCTTTAATGTTGACTTGGCACGTACCGGTGGTGATGGGCTGCATTTGGCGCTGACGCAAGAAGGTGCTTACGATTTAATTATACTGGATATCATGCTGCCGGGAGTTGATGGGTGGCGGTTGTTAGAAGCATTGCGTGTGAGTGGTCATGACATGCCGGTGTTGTTTTTAACGGCTCGCGACCAAGTTGAAGACAAAGTTAAAGGCATCGAGCTGGGTGCTGATGACTATCTAGTTAAGCCGTTTGCATTTGCTGAATTATTGGCGCGGGTACGCATGTTGTTACGGCGTAATCGCATAAGTGCAGAGTCGACATCGTTATCGATAGCCGACTTGGAATTAGATCTTATCCGCCGTCGTGTAACACGTGATGGCCAACGTATTGATTTAACCGCGAAAGAGTTTGCCTTGATGGAACTGTTGATACGACGACAGGGCGAAGTATTGCCGCGTTCGTTGATTGCATCTCATGTGTGGGATATGAATTTTGATAGCGACACCAATGTGATTGAGGTCGCTATTAGACGATTGCGCGCTAAGGTAGATGATCCGTTCGACGTGAAGCTTATCCACACCCTGCGTGGAATGGGGTATGTTTTAGAAGTGGCGGTATAGAGTGCAGCGTAAGTTATCACTTAGTTGGCGCTTGACGAGTTATTTTGCGCTGTTATCAGCTAGCGTGCTGTTAGTGCTGAACTGGGTTATTACGGCATCAGTTGAGCAGCATTTTGTTGCTCAGGATAGGGATATATTGTCGTCTAAAATAGCCCAAACTTTTGAGCGTGTCTCGGGCATCTCTGATGATCAGTCTTTGGCACGGCTCGCTAGCGACTTGTCGTTTATGTTTGCTAATCACACTGATATGTCAGCATTGGTGATGACTAAAGAGGGAGCAGTGCTGTTTAAAACGGATACGGCTGTGATCCCGATTGAGCAGTTAACACGTGCATTAAACGACTCAGTCGTTGATTCGTTCATGTGGCATGATGACAAGCACTCATATCGTGGTTTTGTGCAAGATGTTACGCCAGCGTACAGTCACCTTGGCACACTCATTATATTAACGGCGCTGAATATTGATCATCACACGCGCTTCATGTCACGTTTTAAACAACAGCTCTTGCTCTATTCCGCTTTAGCAACGCTTGTTAGTGGTTTACTAGGCTGGTTAGCGGCTAAGCGAGGGCTTAGGCCTCTGTTTCTTATGAGAGATCAGGCGCTTAATGTTACGGCGGCTCATTTGGAACAGCGCATGTCCGTTGATAGTGTGCCTGTTGAAATAGCAGGGCTCGCACAGGCTCTCAATGACATGTTGTCTCGGTTGGAAGATAACGTTACTCGCTTATCGCAGTTCTCGTCTGATATTGCCCATGAGCTTCGAACGCCGTTGAGCAATTTAATGACACAAACCCATGTTGCACTGTCGCGCCCGCGAAATATTGATAGTTACCGGGACGTGCTCATTTCCAATGCGGAGGAGTATGAGCGTTTATCGCGCATGATTTCCGATATGCTGTTTCTTGCAAAAGCCGATCATGGATTGGTTTTACCAACGTATGAGCCTATTAACTTGAGAGCCGAGGTCGATAATATTGTTGAGTTTTATGAGCTGCTAGCCTCCGAAAAGCAGGTGAGTATCCACGTTACAGGTAATGGGTATATCCAAGGAGATCACCTGATGGTTAGGCGTGCCATTAGTAATGTGTTATCCAATGCAATTCGCCATAGTTACGATAGCAGTGAGATACAGGTGGTGATTCAACCTAAGTTAGGTGTAATCGACCTTTCTATCAGTAATGCGGGCGATACTATTCCTGAGAAAGATGTACCGCATCTGTTTGATCGTTTTTATCGAGCCGATAAAAATAGAACAAAAAATGATATGAATGGCGTTGGGTTAGGGCTGGCTATAACTCAAGCGATTGTCGTTTCACATGCGGGTAGCATGAAGATAGAGTCGGCCAATAATCGTTCTACGTTTACCTTGTCATTTATAACGCCGCAAAGCGAACCTTAACTAAATAACAAGATTGTAATATTCGAGTCACCGGCTCGTTAGGGCTAAAGTATAAAATGAAGGTGTGTTTATTTCTCCCTAAACACATTAACTTGCTCTCTTTCTTACAGTTGGATTTTACGATGAAAATATTAAAAAGATTAATGGTTGTAGGCTTACTTACTTCATCTGCATCCGTGTTAGCGCATAGCGATATGATGCATACGGTGCCAAAAGACGGTGCTATGTTGATGGAGCCCGTCGATCATATAGAGCTTAATTTTGGTGATCCTGTTCGGTTGGTAAAGTTTAGCGTCATTAATTCTAAAAACGAGCCTGTTGAGACAGACTTTGCCATTGGCAGTGAGCCTAAAGCAAACTTTAGTATTTCTTTACCGGCACTGGGGTCTGATCAGTATCAAGTGAAATGGATGATCGTGGGCGGCGATGGCCATAAAATGACGGGTAGCTTTGGTTTTATGCAGCACTAATTTTTACCGAGCTGCCGAGGGCTGTTTATGGCTTTTATGGACTGGGAATGGGTCGTGTTAATGACCCGCTGGCTTGTTTATTTGTGTATTTCCGGGGCGGTAGGGGGGCTAGCCAGTTTTTGCTTGTTTAAAAGGTTTCCGTCTCTTTTCTCTTTGTTGTTGCGCTATACCATAGCCGCTTGTGTAATGGGGTTTGTAGTAACGGGGCTTCACTTTCTGGTAAGGGTAGGGGCTTTAGCTGAAACTGGGTTTAGTGGCATGTTTGACCCCTTAATGATGAGTGTGCAGTGGGGGTCGTCCGTGGGGGAGGCTACCCTTTACCGTTTGATAGGGTTTGGCGTGCTAATCCTTTCAATGGTTGCTAGTAGGAAAAGCGTATATTCAGGCGCTAGTTTTATGTTCTATGTAGCAAGCTTGGGTTGTGTTCTGATTGCCATCTCTTTTACAAAGACGGGCCATATAGCGCAAATGACGTTGCTATCAAGCGTGTTGTTAACCGCTCATATTTTGCTCACATTTTGGTGGATGGGGTCACTATATCCACTGTGGATAGCGGCGCGTCGTTTGGCGCCTCAAGAGTCTTCTCATGTGATGCATGTCTTTGGGAAGGTTGCGGTTGTGGTTGTTGTTGGGCTAGTCGTTTGCGGGGGTGTTTTAAGTTATCAATTAACGGGTTGGGTTGGCTTGCTAGGCAGCGAGTATGGCTTCTGGCTATTACTAAAAATAGCGTTGGTTGGTTTAATTCTGGTATTAGCTGGTGTACACAAACTGTTTCTAGTCCCCGCGATTTTGACTAATAATAACGCGCAACGCTTAGCTACTTCTTTGTTGTTCGAAAAGCTGCTTGGCATGTCGATATTGGCTGTTACAACGGTGTTAACAACCTTGGTGGGCCCCGCGCATTAAGCTGGATTGTATCTGCAAGCGCAAGCGAGCGTTATGCGTAACTGCTCGCCTGTGCTTTGTTTTTACTTTTCGACAAATGCCCGCTCAATCACGTAATGACCTAAATCGCCATGGCGTGCCTCACTGAAGCCCATGTTGTTTAGAATTTTACAGGTATCTTTTAACATACTCGGGCTGCCACATAGCATGAAGCGGTCGGTTTCGACATTGAGATTTGGTAAGCCTAAATCGTTAGTTAGCTTGCCGGTTATCATTAGGTCGGTTAGACGCCCATTATTACGGAATTGCTCGCGTGTGACGGTTGGATAGTAGAGCAGTTTTTCTCGTACCATGTCTCCTAAGTACTCATGATTAGGCAATTCGTTCAGGATTGTATCGGCGTAGGCTAGCTCGGACGTGTAGCGCACCCCATGGGTTAGTATGACCTTATCGTAAGCATCATAGATTTCAGGATCTTTAATAATGCTCATAAACGGCGCTAAGCCGGTACCTGTACTAATCAGGTATAGGTTTTTGCCAGGCAGTAGGTTGTCATTAATCAGCGTACCTGTTGGCTTGCGACTAATCAGTATTTGATCACCTGCTTGAATCTGCTGAAGCTTAGACGTCAGTGGGCCGTCAGGCACCTTGATGCTAAAAAATTCTAACTCTTCTTCGTGATTTGCACTGGCAATGCTGTAGGCGCGCATTAACGGGCGTCCCTCATGCTCTAAACCAATCATGGTGAAATGTCCGTTCTTAAAACGGAAACCTGCATCTCGGGTGGTTTTAAAGCTAAACAGGGTGTCATTCCAGTGGTGCACACTGAGCACTTGTTCTTGACCAATTGTAGACATGGTATCTACCTCGCTGTAGCTAGTGCTTTATGTCAGTGATAGCGCTAGTCGTTATAAAAACTCAATCTGTTATAGGTTTTGTGCCTTTGTGATCCCAGTATAAAAGACTTAAATTATCGGTAAAGCGGGATTGTTTTATAAGCCTAATAGGAAAAATCGATAATGAAGTATTCGCTTCGTCAGTTGGAAGTTTTTTTAGCGATAGCGCACCACGATAACATCACTAAAGCGGCTAATAGTTTATCCATGTCGCAATCGGCGGCGAGCAGTGCTTTGAAAGATTTGGAAGATCAATTTGATATACAGCTTTTTGATCGGGTAGGTAAGCGGTTGCAAATAAATGAGTTGGGCAGGCTGATGAGACCCCGGGCGGAAGCCTTGTTAGATCAAGCGCGTGGCTTAGAGAGCGAGTTAATGCAGCATCAAACGCCAGGGCAGCTCAAATTAGGAGCAACACTAACCATTGGCAATTACTTGGCAGTTGAGTTAATGGCTGCCTACATGGCGGAGCACCCCAGTCAACGTGTAACGCTGGAGGTGGCCAATACCTCAGCGATTATAGAAAAATTGACTAACTACGAGCTGGATATAGGACTGATAGAAGGTGAAGCTAATAATTCTAACTTAGAGTTTATCCCTTGGCTTGAAGATGAGCTGGTGGTTTTTTGTTCGCCTTCTCATCCTTTGGCGATGAAATCAGTGATATCCGATCAAGATTTACAAGAAGCTAGCTGGATTCTTCGGGAGCAGGGATCAGGTACACGGCAGGCATTTGATTGGGCTATGCGAGGATTCCTACCGCGCTTTACTATTTTGCTGGAGCTTCAACACACGGAAGCGATTAAACGATCTGTAAAAGCGGGTTTGGGTATATCGTGTTTATCACGTATTGCTTTAGAAGAATCTTTCGCTAACGGGAGCTTGGTTGAGCTGAATGTGGCGCATAGAAACCTACACCGTCAGTTTTATTTAGTGATACATAAACAAAAGTACCGCAGTGCAGGTATAGAGCGATGGTTAGCTATGTGTACAAATCCTGATCAATTTCAGCTGTAAATTGTCTTTTTTAGCTAGGCTAATGAATAAAAACGCTTTTTTTAGGTTTTTTTGTAACTTTTTTAAAGAAGTGTATTGACACTTTCTCTGAACTCTATAGAATCTGCGCCCATCCTTCGGAGGGGTGGCTGAGTGGCCGAAAGCACCGGTCTTGAAAACCGGCGAGTCGAGAGGCTCCCAGGGTTCGAATCCCTGCCCCTCCGCCATTAAAGGATACTGAAGTTCCTCGATAGCTCAGTTGGTAGAGCAGTAGACTGTTAATCTATTGGTCGCTGGTTCGAGTCCAGCTCGAGGAGCCACTTCAGGGTTTCAAAAAGTGGGGCGTTAGCTCAGTGGTAGAGCAGTTGGCTTTTAACCAATTGGTCATAGGTTCAAATCCTATACGCCCCACCACTTTTGATTCAGCAGTAAACCTATAGGATGGGGCGTTAGCTCAGTGGTAGAGCAGTTGGCTTTTAACCAATTGGTCATAGGTTCAAATCCTATACGCCCCACCATCCTTTCTTATTCTTCCTGTTTCTTCTATAGCAATACATCCTTTCTATTTTCTATTTTCTATTTTCTATTTTCTATTTTCTATTTTCTATTTTCTATTTTCTATTTTCTATTTTCTATTTTCTACATTTCGGCTTTTTTCCGAGTTCGTTTCTGTTCTGGTATTTCGGTATCTAATTTGCAGTGCTTATTGTTGCGGTCATAGGCGGCTTTATCGCAGCTAATCATCTACGGCCTAATTAGCAATCATCTAGAACCTACCGGAGGTAACATGGATAAGTTAGCAATGACTGAAGCAATAATGGCTAAAAAGGCAGAAAAGGGGCTGACATGGGAGGGCATCGCCAACGAAATTGGTTGTTCGCCTGTATGGCTTACATCGGCGTGTCTTGGGATGAATAGTGCCTCTGTGGAAAAGGCGGCTGCTATAGCTGAGTATCTCGAGTTGTCTTGCGAGGTTGCAGAAGCATTAACGGCTTTCCCGACCAAAGTGTGGGATCAAGTGGTCCCTACGGACCCGCTGGTTTATCGGCTTTACGAAATCATGGGGGTGTATGGCGGGACGTTGAAGGAGGTCATCCAAGAAAAGTTTGGTGATGGAATTATGAGTGCAATCGACTTCACCATGGAGGTCGATAAAGTTGAGGACCCTAAAGGAGACCGTGTGGTGTTGACCATGAGTGGTAAATTCCTGCCTTACAAGAGTTGGTAATCATGGCGGTATAAGTATGACGGCTTGCTTGTGTTTGAGGCCTGCTTTGTCTTGAAGTCGGGTTTTGGTTCTTTATTCGCGAGTAGTGTGGTCGGCTGAGTAAAGTGTACGTTTTTTGTGCACTTTCTTCGTTAAATTTTGCGGTTGGCGCGCTTATGAGGCGTGAATAGCGCGTTAGACTTTAGCGTTTTGTTGTAAATACCAACTTAGTGTATGTATTTCGCTAGCATTATTTTTTAATCTCTCATTCTCTGATTGCCTTAAAAATAGGGTGATTATGTAAAGGTTAGGTGTACTTCTTGTGCTTTTTTGTTGGTTTCGGCCTCGTTTGGAATAGTTATTGCTCAAACAGTTTGTGAGGAAGAGATTGGTAAAGATGATTTACGCCCTTCCTGTTATTAGCTAATTGCCAATACAGGCATTACTTAGAGAGAGATTAACTATGTCCTATTTAGTCCCTACGGAGTTTGTGACAAAGATGGTGGATGCGGGTGAATCCAAAATCTTTATGTCAACACGAGACACGCTTATTCGCGCCTTTATGGCGGGAGCTATATTGGCGCTGGCCGCTGTATTTGCGGTAACTATTGCCGTGCAAACGGGAGTGTTTTTAATTGGCGCAATACTGTTTCCTGTTGGCTTTTGTATGCTGTATTTGATGGGGTTTGATTTGCTGACAGGGGTGTTTGTATTGTGCCCATTAGCACTGCTTGATAAGCGGCCTGGTGTGACCGTCAATGGTATTTTGCGCAACTGGGGCTTGGTGTTCCTCGGTAACTTTGCTGGAGCGTTAACGGTCGCCTTTATGATGGCGTTTGTGTTTACGTATGGCTTTTCGATTGAGCCAGGAGCTGTGGGTCAAAAGATTGCTGAAATAGGGCATGCGCGAACAGTCGGTTATGCTGAGCACGGTGCTGCGGGCTGGTTTACTATCTTTTTGCGCGGCATGCTGTGTAACTGGATGGTATCCATGGGGGTTGTAGGCGCGATGGTTTCAACCTCGGTAAGTGGTAAGGTAATCGCGATGTGGATGCCTATCATGCTCTTCTTCTTTATGGGTTTTGAACACTCGGTTGTGAATATGTTCCTTTTCCCATCAGGTATCATCATGGGCGGTGATTTCTCGATTGCTGACTATTTTATTTGGAATGAGATTCCAACAGCGCTGGGTAACCTTGTAGGTGGTTTGGCTTTTACAGGCTTGACCTTGTATAGCACTCATGTTCGTACGGGCGCTAAACGTAAAGCAATGTAAGTGAGTGTCATCACCAAGATAAATTGATTTGTCGCTGTGGGTGCAAAACTAAAGCCAGTATGTTTGTGGCAGTGATAAATAAAAAATAAGCCTTGGCTGGAAACAGCCGAGGCTTTTTCGTCGTTAAAAAGGCGCCATATGAGTCAGCTGCGAGTATCAATAGGCCAGTGCTCTGATAAAGGGCTTAAAGCAATTAATCAGGACTTTCACGGAGTGTTAGTGCCTAAAGAGCCGCAATTGAGTGCGAAAGGTGTGGCTGTGGTGTTGGCTGATGGAATCAGTAGTAGCGATGTAAGTCAGGAGGCTAGTGAATCTTCTGTTACTGGCTTTTTGGCGGATTATTACTGTACTTCTGAGGCATGGTCGGTAAAAAAATCTGCTCAAACTGTATTGGGTGCTACGAACTCATGGCTGTATTCCCAAACTCGGCAGAGTCAGTATCGGTATGATAAAGACCGAGGCTATGTCTGTACCTTAAGTGCTTTGATTGTAAAGTCCACCACGGCTCATGTATTTCATGTGGGGGATGCGCGTGTTTATCGGCTTCGTGGTGATGATTGGGAGCAGCTGACCGACGATCATCGGTTTTGGGTGTCGCAAGATACCAGCTATTTGAGCCGTGCTATGGGTATGGATTCGCACCTAGAGGTTGACTACAGCGCGCATCAATTAATTGAGGGGGATGTTTTTGTTCTGGCGACTGATGGAGTCTATGAGTTTGTAGCGGATAAGTTTGTTCGCCAGGCGATTGAAGGTAGTCATAATGATTTAGATAAAGCGGCTAAGTTGATTCTTGAGGAAGCGCTTGAGCAGGGCAGTGATGATAATGTAACGGTGCAGGTGGTTAGAGTTGACTCACTACCTGAGCAAGACGTTAAATCGCTCTATCATGAATTGACTGAGTTGCCATTCCCGCCAGTGTTAGAGGCGCGTATGGAGTTTGATGGCTATCTCATTATCCGAGAGCTTTATGCAAGTAGCCGTAGTCATGTTTTGTTGGCGGTCGATACTCAAACGCAGCAGCAGGTAGTCTTAAAAACACCTTCCGTTGACCTAAGAGATGATCCTGCATATCTAGAACGTTTTTTGATGGAAGAGTGGATAGCCAAGCGCGTTAATAATGCACATGTCCTTAAAGCAGTATCGCATACGCGTAAGCGTCACTTTACTTATACAGTCAACGAGTTTATCGAAGGTCAAACGTTAACTCAGTGGATGATTGACAACCCTAAGCCGGATATTGAGCTAGTTAGAGGGATTGTTGAGCAGATTGCTAAAGGGCTTCGAGCCTTTCACCGTGCTGAAATGCTGCACCAAGACCTGCGTCCAGAAAATATCATGATTGATACAACAGGAACGGTGAAAATTATCGATTTTGGTTCTACTCGCGTAGCAGGCATTATGGAAATGTCCACGCCAGTTGAGCATCATAACTTGTTGGGTACTGCTCAATATGCAGCGCCTGAATACTTTTTAGGTGAAAGTGGCACGGTGCAGTCAGATATTTTTTCTCTGGGTGTGATTGCTTATCAGATGCTTACAGGGCGGTTGCCCTATGGGGCAAAAGTCGCTCGTTGTAAAACTAGAGCGGCGCAGAGGAAATTAGTTTATGAGACGTTATTAGATGAAGAGCGTGAAATACCCGCATGGATTGACGGCGTCATCAAAAAAGCAGTGCATCCGTTTCCTGAAAAACGCTATGACGTATTGTCAGAATTTATCTATGACTTACGCCATCCTAATCAGGCCTTTATCAGCAAAACAAAACCGCCGTTGATGGATCGTAATCCGGTGCTGTTTTGGAAAAGCGTTTCGCTGATTTTGGCGTTGTCTATTATTGCAATATTGAGCCGGTGTTAATGTGTTCAGCATTCATTGGTGATATTGCAGAAAATTAATTTTGTACTAAAGTAATTGTCTTTAAACACTCTAGTTAAACGGAATTAGTCATGGGATATCAAGATAGAGATTGGTACAAGGACGAAATGAAAAAGAGAAATGTAACCACGCGCAAAAGGGTTACAAGTATGTCTAGCAACCCTAATGTGATAAAAACTGCGTTAATCGTATCCATAACCCTCAATGTGATTCTTGGTTATGCCTTTCTTGATTTGGCCGGTTTCATCGGTAACTGACTCCCCTGATTAGTTTTTATATCGTCTTGTTGCTGATTTATCATCAGTTTAATGTGCTATCTATACGGAATATTTTATTGGGGTTGGGTTTCGGGTTCCAAGGAAGTTCGGCGTTTTGCCACCCGTTTTGAATGCGAAAACCGGCCTTGTCTCCATTTTTTAGACGGCTTCCTTGGAAGCCGTTAATCATATAGGTTGCATTCGGAAAACCGTTTTGACGCAGAAGTTGAGCGCTTGGTAAGCCTCGCTCGTTTCCGGAGCGACACATGGTGATAATCGTTGCATTTTTATTTAGGCCCTTTTCAAAAAGAGCTTGCTCGACTTGTGCAGCAAACTTGGGATTTTGATAGAGACGAAAGCGTTTGCGTTCAGAGTCCCAGTGATTGCGATCGACCAATAAATACGGAATGTTCACATCAACCTCATCGGTGAATCCGATAAACATTATTTCAATTGGGTCGCGTACATCAATGAATAAGACGTCGGCTCGCTGCATTTGAACAAGATCATAAGTGGCTTTAGGTGTTATGCCTTCGATAGCGGCTGCATGGGCCGCATTTAGAGGTAAATTTATGCTCAACAGTAGAGCGATCAGGTAGGTTTTCATGAAATATTCCTTTTCTAAAAACTAAATACGCGTGTGTTTTTAGCTGTCATTTGTTGGGCTATTTCTGGTGGTGCTGCCACACCAACTCCTTCACGGAGAGCGTCTTTGCTGTGTGAGCTGTTGGGTAAATATAATGCGCAGACGTTAACGCTAGCACCGCCTTTTTGTAGCTTCATCATCATTTGTTCGGGTGTTACATTTTTTGGCTTTAATTGCTTATTATTGGTTGCGTTAAGCGCAAGGTCGCCAGCTTTGTCGCACAGTAAAACGTCAACGTGCGTTCCTTTGTTTTGCATGGCATTACCTAAGACCATGGCCATTCCTTGGGTTTGTAATGAACCGCTGTTCACTATGATGAGTGCTTTATCAATCTGATTATCATTGGCTTGTGATGCTAACGGGGCTGCTAAGATTGATCCGAATAATAGAGCGGTGAGTTTATTGGCTTTCATTAAGTGTACCTATTTTTATCAGTATTAGCTAATTTAGTAAGTTCTAATATAAAAGATACTACTGGTTCATTGCTTCTGTAAAGTATTAGGTGTTTTTTTTTGGGTTAAGTAGCAGGATAAGTTTGGATGGGGTGCGGCTTTCTCCTTCCATTGCGGAGAATATTCCGTAGAGCAGTCTCATTATCTGCTAGCAAGTCGCCGAAGGAGCTGCAGGCAGGTATTTAGGCTGTATTATATCTGTGTGAAGTGTTGAGAATGGCTTGATATACGATTGTGCTAGTAAAGTATGTAGCAGGTGGGTTATTGGCGAGTGCCTAATAACTAATCGAAATGCATGGTACCAGTGGCCGGACTCGAACCGGCACGCTTTTAAGGGCGGGGGATTTTGAATCCCCTGTGTCTACCAATTTCACCACACTGGCATTTCGTGAGGGCGTATTATAGGGATCTTCTTGGGCGCGTCAATGCCTTTTGTCGATATTGAGTGATAATTTTTAATGGGTTGGGTACAATTGCCTGCCTTGTAACCGCCTGCCTGATAGAAAATATGCACGTTAAAGATTTTCAATTCGAATTACCTGAGTCGCTTATCGCAAGTTATCCCCTACCAGAACGAAGCGCTAGTCGTCTTCTATGCCTAGAAGGGAATACAGGTGAGCTAACGCATCGAGTGTTTACCGATGTGCTTGATCTTATTAATCCTAATGATTTAGTCGTTTTTAATAATACGCGCGTTATTCCTGCTCGCTTATTTGGTGAAAAAGCCAGCGGTGGTAAAATCGAGGTGTTAGTAGAGCGTGTTTTAGATGAGCATCGTGTGTTGGCTCATGTGCGTTCGAGTCGGTCACCCAAAGAAGGCGCTGAGCTGTTTTTAGAAGGCGGCATCAAAGCGACTATGGTCGGTCGTCATGAAAACCTGTTTGAGCTTCGTTTTGAAGACGACGATACGGTTCTTAACCTGTTAGAACAGCATGGCCATATTCCGTTACCTCCTTACATGAAACGAGAAGATCAGTTGGATGATCGCGAACGTTATCAAACAGTCTATGGTACTGAGCCGGGTGCTGTCGCGGCGCCTACTGCTGGGTTGCATTTTGATGATAAGTTGCTCGCGTCTTTGGACGCTAAAGGAGTTCAAAAAGCGTTTGTGACCTTGCATGTGGGGGCGGGGACTTTTCAGCCGGTTAAAGTAGATACAATCGAAGAGCATGTAATGCATGCTGAGTATATCGAGGTTGATCAGTCTGTTGTGGATGCGGTGAAAGCAACACGTGAACGTGGTGGTCGAGTGATTGCCGTAGGAACGACCAGTGTCAGAGCGCTAGAGAGTGCTAGCCAGTCGGGAGAAATCGCCCCTTTTTATGGCGATACGTCTATTTTCATTTTCCCGGGTTATAGGTTTAAAAGTGTTGATTGTTTAATCACTAACTTTCACTTGTCCGAGTCAACATTGCTCATGTTGGTGAGCGCTTTTGCTGGCTATGATTATACGATGGCGGCTTATAAAACCGCCGTTGACGAGCAGTACCGTTTTTTTAGTTACGGTGATGCGATGTTTATTACACATAATACAAAACAGTTGGAGGCATCGTGAGCCGTACCTGCTTTATGAATTTTGAAACGACAGCGACAGACGGTAAAGCGCGTCGTGGGCGTTTAACCTTCCCTCGTGGTGTTGTGGAGACTCCAGCTTTTATGCCGGTGGGGACTTATGGCACGGTTAAAGGCATGTTGCCTCGTGATATTGAGGCGACAGGTGCGCATATTATTTTAGGTAATACCTTTCATTTGATGCTGCGCCCTGGCACTGAAATTATTCAGCAACATGGTGATTTGCATGATTTTATGCAATGGAGAGGGCCTATTTTAACGGATTCCGGCGGCTTCCAAGTTTTTAGTCTTGGTAAAATGCGCAAGATCACCGAAGCGGGCGTCGCGTTTCAGTCACCAGTTAATGGCTCCAAGGTGTTTATCGACCCTGAACGCTCAATGCAGGTTCAGCGCGAGCTGGGTTCAGACATCGTTATGATTTTTGATGAGTGTACGCCTTACCCTGCGACCGAAACTGAAGCGGCCGCGTCAATGCGCTTATCATTACGTTGGGCGAAACGGTCAAAAGAGGCACATGGCGATAGCCCATCAGCGTTGTTTGGTATTATCCAAGGCGGTATGTACGAACACTTACGGGATGAATCGTTGGCGGGCTTAACGGATATTGGCTTTGATGGTTATGCCATTGGCGGTTTGTCGGTAGGTGAGCCTAAAGACGAAATGATCAATGTATTGGATCATTTGGCGTATAAGATGCCTGAGGATAAACCGCGCTATTTGATGGGTGTGGGTAAACCAGAAGATCTAGTAGAAGGCGTGCGCCGTGGTGTCGATATGTTCGATTGTGTTATGCCAACACGTAACGCCCGAAATGGTCACCTGTTTACGGATACGGGGGTTGTAAAACTCAGAAATGCCTCCAATAAAACAGATACACGTCCATTGGATGAAACCTGTGATTGTTATACCTGTCAGAACTTCAGTCGGGCTTATCTTCACCATCTTGATAAGTGCCACGAAATTCTGGGGTCTCAGCTAAATACCATTCATAACTTACGCTTTTACCAGCGGGTGATGACAGGTTTGCGTGAGGCAATTGAACAAGGTAAATTGGACGCCTTTGTAACCGAGTTCTACCGCAAACGGGGTATGGAAGTGCCGCCGTTAGCAGAAAACTAAAATGAATAAACACATCTTTGGAGTAATGATGAGCTTCTTAATTTCCCCTGCGTACGCTGAAGGCGCTGCTGCAGCGCCAATGGACTCAGGTCTATTTAACATTATCTTTTTGCTGGGCTTTGGTCTGATCTTCTACTTCTTTATGTGGCGTCCGCAAGCAAAGCGTGCCAAAGAGCATAAAGCATTGATTGCTGGCATCTCTAAAGGTGACGAAGTCTTAACAGCAGGCGGCATTCTAGGCAAAGTAGTCAAAACAAATGACGACTACGTAGTATTGGAAGTGAGTGAAGGTACTGAGCTAACGTTCCAAAAAGCTCATGTAGCGGCAGCTCTTCCGAAGGGTACTATCAAAAGTATCTAAGCTGTTTTCTTTTTAAGCGCCACTTAATGTGGCGCTTTGTTTGTTTAAAGGACCGGGCACAATGCTCAACCGTTATCCCCTCTGGAAAAATTGTCTCATCATTTTGGTTGTTTTGTTTGGCGCATTGTACGCCTCTCCAAACTTCTTCCCTGAAGACTATGCCGTGCAGGTTTCAGGCACACGCGATGTTTATCAAGTAGATCAGTCAACGTTAGACCGTGTGACTGCTGCATTGAAACGTGAGAATGTAAACTTTAAATCTGCAGAAGTAGCCGAAGGCAGTGCACTGATTCGCGTTGCTAACAGCGAAGACCAGCTTAAAGCGAAAGCAATCACGGCGAGTGTGGTCGGCGAGAATTATGTGGTCGCGCTTAATTTGGCGGCTACAACGCCTGAGTGGTTAACTAGCATTGGTGCTGGCCCGATGAAACTAGGCTTGGACTTGCGTGGTGGTGTTCACTTTTTATTAGAAGTGGATATGGTTCAAGCGGTTTCACAACGTCTTGATGTATATGTCTCTGAAATCAAAACAAAATTGCGATCTGAAAAGCTACGCTACCGTTCAGTTGAACATAAGGCTGATGGGAGCTTGTCGATTAAGTTTGCAGATGCAGAATCACGTGATGAGGCTCAAAACTTATTGCGCCGCGATTATGTTGAGTTTCTGACAACAACAGAAGAAGCCGATGGTGCTTACTTTGTTAACGTTACGTTGACTGAGCAGACGGTTAAAGACATCGAAGATTACGCTATTAAGCAAAACTTAACTATTTTACGTAACCGTGTTAACGAATTAGGTGTGGCTGAGCCGCTAGTGCAGCGCCAAGGTCGTAACCGCATTGTTGTCCAGTTGCCCGGTGTTCAAGATGCCGCTGCAGCGAAGCGTATTATCGGTAAAACGGCAAACTTGGAGTTCCGCTTGGAGGCAACGCCAAATACTAACCGTGCGCTTACCGATACGTATGAGTTCCGCAGCGAGCCAGGACGTCGTGCAACGCTAGAGAAAGATATCATCATCAGTGGCGCAAGTGTGGCAAACGCGCAAGCCAGCTTTGATGAGAATGGTCAGCCTCAAGTGTCTATTACCCTAGACAGTAAAGGTGGGCAATTAATGAACCGTACCACGCGCGATGCCGTTCAACGACGCATGGCGGTTATCTTTGTAGAAAACAAAGCGCGTATCATTAATGAGACGGTTGATGGTCAACAAGTCGAAAAGCGTATTCCTTACGTTGAAAAGAAAATTATTTCGCTAGCGACTATTCAGTCTGTACTGGGTAACCAGTTTCGTATTACGGGCTTGGATGGCGCGGGCGAATCGTCGGAATTAGCACTACTTTTACGTGCCGGTGCTTTAGCTGCCCCTATTTATTTCGTAGAAGAGCGGACGGTCGGTCCTAGCTTGGGTGCAGAGAATATCAAGCAAGGTGTTATCTCGGTTGAGATAGGCTTCGCACTCGTGTTGGTCTTCATGTTAGCGGTGTATCGAATGTTTGGCTTTTTGGCGAACATCGCACTGTGTACAAACTTGTTGTTGTTGGTTGCTGTTATGTCGATTTTATCGGCAACGCTCACTTTGCCGGGTATCGCAGGCATTGTATTAACTGTCGGTATGGCTGTTGATGCTAACGTGCTGATATTTGCGCGGATAAAAGAAGAGCTTAAAAACGGTATTCCGCCGCAATCGGCAATCAATGCTGGTTTTGAGCGAGCCTTTACCACGATTTTTGATGCGAACATCACTACGCTTTTGGCGGCCGTTATCTTGTTTGCAATGGGTACCGGGCCTGTTAAAGGCTTTGCTATTACCTTATCGGTGGGCATTATCACATCGATGTTTACGGCAATTGTGGTGACACGTGCACTGGTTAACCTAGTGTATGGTGGTCGTCAGATTAAGAAACTTTCAATTTAAGGTGCATGAAGATGTCTGAGAACGCAAAAGTGTACAACTTCATGGGGCTACGAAAGTTAGCCATTTTCTTATCGGCTGCGATGTTGATTGTCGCAATCGGGTCTTTAGCGGTTAATGGCTTGAAATTCGGTTTGGATTTTACCGGTGGTAGTCTGGTAGAAGTTGGATATGAAACCGAGGCTGATCTGTCAAAGATCCATGATCAGTTAAGTGCTGCGGGTTTTGATGATGCCGTTGTTCAAACGTTTGGCGCGCTTAATGACGTGCTGATTCGCTTGGGTGCTGATCATGACCCTCAGTTAGGCGACAAAGTACTGCAAGCCCTGCAAGAAGGGGAAACGCAAACGATCGAACTTCGTCGTAATGAATTTGTTGGCTCACAAGTCGGCGAAGAGTTACGTGAACAAGGTGGGCTTGGCTTGCTGCTCGCCTTGTTTATGATCATGGTATATGTGGCTTTCCGCTTCCAGATGAAGTTCTCATTGGGTGCTGTGCTTGCCTTGACGCATGATGTGATTATTGTGTTGGGCTTTTTTGCACTGTTCCGATTAGACTTTGATTTAACGGTATTGGCGGGTGTCTTAGCGGTAATTGGTTATTCCCTTAACGATACGATCGTGGTTTATGACCGTATTCGTGAGAACTTTCGCAAGGTGCGTAAAGGTTCACCAACGGAAATTATCAACATTTCACTAACTCAAACACTCGACCGGACGTTGATGACCTCGTTCACTACGTTGCTGGTGTTGATCGCCTTGGCAGTATTTGGTGGTGAAATGATTCGTGGTTTTGCGGTTTCTTTGTTAGTGGGTATTACCGTGGGTACGTACTCATCGATCTATGTAGCTGCCAATTTATTAATTATGTTGGGCATCTGCAAAGAAGATTTAATGCCACCCCCTAAAGAAGAAAACGAAGCGATTGATGAGCTTCCTTAAATTGAATAAACAGGCCGGCATCTTGCTGGCCTGTTTGTTTATAACCATACTGTCATCATTAAGCGCGTCATACGGAATAAGAAAGCTATGAATAAAGAGTGGATGGATAAAGACCCAGCAGCACAACGAGAAGCACAAAATTACGAGAATCCGGTACCAAGTCGAGAGTATTTATTAGATTTTCTGCTGCAGTGGGGTAAACCAATTACGCACCCTCGTGTATGCCAAGAATTAAATATTCATGATGAAGATTCGGTGGAAGGTGTCTCTCGGCGCTTAAAAGCGATGTGTCGTGACGGTCAGTTAATGTCCAACCGCAAGAATGAATTCTGTTTGCTGCGTAAAATGGATCTAATCCCAGGGCGTGTTATTGGGCATCGCGATGGCTTTGGCTTTGTACAGCCGGATAAAGGGGGTGACGACTTATTTCTTAGCCCTCGCCAAATGCGCCAAGTGTTTGATGGTGATCGCGTGGTTGTTCAAGAGGTTGGAAAAGACCAGCGAGGCCGCCGTGAAGGTAAAATCATCGAAGTGCTTGAGCATAATACGCACAAGCTGGTAGGCCGGTTTAAAGGTGAAAATGGCTTTGGTAATTTACAGCCAGAAAATCAGCGAATCGCTCAGCAAGTGATGGTTATTGCTGATCCAGACAGTGGCTTGAAGTATGAGAATGATCAGTTAGTGATACTAGAAATCACTCAACAACCTGGCAAACGTAATATGCCGCAAGGTAAGGTAGTTGAAGTCTTGGGTGATCATATGGCACCGGGTATGGAAATAACGGTGGCTATACACAACTACGGCATACCTGAAGAGTGGCCAGAAGCGGTCAAGCAAGAGATAGGCGACTTAAAACCTGAGGTTGAAGAGTCCGCAAAAACAAACCGCATCGATCTGCGCGATTTACCCTTGGTGACCATTGATGGCGAAGATGCGCGCGACTTTGACGATGCGGTATACGCTGAGCGTAAGCGCAGCGGTGGATGGCGTTTGTGGGTCGCTATTGCTGATGTGTCTTGGTATGTAAGGCCGGGTACAGAACTAGATATGGAAGCTCACAAGCGAGGTAACTCGGTTTACTTTCCTGAATTTGTTGTACCTATGTTGCCAGAACTATTATCCAATGGGTTGTGTTCGCTCAACCCCAATGTTGATCGTTTGGCGATGGTCTGTGAGATGACGATTAGTGATGCAGGCAATATGTCTGGCTATCAGTTTTACGAGGCGGTTATCCAATCCAAAGCTCGCCTCACTTACACCAAAGTGGGTAAGATACTAACCGAAGCTGATACAGAAGAAGGCCATCAACTGCGTCAAGAATATGCCGAGCAAGTTCCTCATTTAGAAACGCTACATAGCTTGTACGATACATTGCGACGCACGCGAGAAATCCGCGGAGCGATGGATTTTGATACGACTGAAAGCCGTATAGTTTTTAGTGATCAGCGCAAAATTGAGAAGATAGTACCGGTTGTGCGAAATGATGCACATAAGCTGATTGAAGAATGTATGCTGTGTGCCAATGTTGCTACCGCTCGGTTTTTGAGTGCCGCTGAAATTCCGACCTTGTACCGCGTTCATGATGGACCAAAGCCTGCCCGTTTAGAAAACTTGCGTGCCTATCTGGCGGAGTTAGGTCTGAACCTGTCCGGTGGTGATGATCCTGAGCCGACAGATTACCAGCAGTTAGCAGAATGGATCAAAGACCGCCCAGATAGACATATTATCCAAACCATGATGCTGCGTTCGATGGCTCAAGCGGTTTATACGCCAGAGAATAATGGTCACTTTGGTTTGGCTTATTCGGCCTATACGCATTTCACATCGCCTATACGCCGTTATCCTGATTTGCTTGTGCATCGTGCTATTCGTGCGTTGATACATTCGGGAGCTCAAAAGCGGAGCATTAAACGTCCTGATAATTTTGTTTTAAATCCTGATTTTGCTTACCGTTATAATACAGAGCAGGTGATTCAATTAGGTGAGCATTGCTCAATGACTGAACGTCGTGCTGATGATGCGACACGTGATGTTGTCTCATGGTTAAAGTGCGAATTTATGCAAAACCATGTCGGCTCAGAGTTTGATGGTGTGGTATCGGCAGTCACCGGTTTTGGTTTGTTTGTGGAGCTGGAGTCTGTCTTCATTGAGGGGCTTATCCATATTACAGGCTTACCCAGTGATTATTACCAATTCGATGCGGCCAAACAGCGTTTGGTGGGTGAGCGCACGCGTAAAGTCTTCAAACTAGGTGATCGCCTACGTGTGCTGGTTGCCGGTGTTAACCTTGATGATCGCAAAATAGACTTCGAATTGGTCGAAGTGCTTGATACTCGTAAGTCTAAAGCGGCCCCTGTTAGTAAAAGGCAGTTGCTTGCAGAAGGTAAAATAGGACCGTCTGATGAAAAGCGCTCTTCTCGATCGAATTCGGGGCGTTCTACTACAAGAAATAGTAGCAAAAAGCCGAAAAGCAGCGCCAAAGGTGGAGCAAAAAGTGGTGCTAAAAGCGCCACAAAGAGCAAACCCAGCGGTGCAAATTTGTCGGCTGCTGAACGCGAAGTTACTTCGGTCGCTAAAGGAGCGAAAGGTAAGAGTAATAAAGCACGTAAGCGTGTGGCTAAAAAGCCAAAAAGCCGCTCTTCTGCGGGTAATGGCCCAGCTAAGCGTTAGCCGTTAGTGCTTGTTATTATTTGTAACGCGTTGGGTGTTATACTCCGGCGCGTTTTTTAATTTATAACTACATGAGTAATTAAAACCGGTTGTCCATGAAAGAGATTATTCTGCTTACTATTTCCGGCGAAGATAAGCCGGGTGTTACGTCTAGTATTACGCAAATTCTAGCGGGTTTTCAGGTCAACGTACTCGATATCGGACAGGCTGTTATTCATAACACTCTATCCTTAGGTATTTTGATCGAAGTACCCAAGTCGGCTGAATCCTCTCCAATTTTGCGTGACTTGCTCTTTAAAGCACATGCAATGGATATGAAAGTTCGTTTTCAGCCAATCGATGAAGCAGATTACGAAGAGTGGGTACTTGCTCAAGGAAAATCGCGCCATATTATTACCTTGCTTGCCCGCAAAGTTACCGCTGATCATATTGCTGTAGTTACAGATATAGCCGCACGCCATGGTCTCAATATCGATAAAATTACGCGCTTGTCCGGTCGTCTATCATTAGACGATGATGCTTCTACTCGCAATAAAGCTTGTGTCGAATTTTCGGTACGGGGGGCGTCGGGTGATATGTCTCAGCTGCGGGGCGAGTTTCTACATGCCGCCAGCGAGCTTGATGTGGATATAGCCTTTCAAGAAGATAATATTTACCGCCGCAACCGTCGCCTTGTTGTGTTTGATATGGACTCTACTTTAATTGAAGCCGAAGTGATTGATGAGCTTGCAAAAGAAGCCGGTGTCGGTGAGCAAGTGTCTGAAATAACAGAAGCGGCTATGCGTGGCGAAATTGACTTTAACGAAAGCTTCAGGCGCCGCGTTGGATTGCTCAAGGGCTTGGATGCAAGCGTTTTAGAGTCTGTAGCAGCGCGCTTACCTATGACTGAGGGAGCAGAGTCGTTGGTATCGCACTTAAAAGCGCTAGGTTATAAAACCGCAATTTTATCGGGTGGCTTTACGTATTTTGCAGAACACTTGCAGGCCAAACTCGGGTTTGATTATGTGTATGCGAACCAGTTAGATATTGTTGATGGTGTAGTGACCGGTGAAGTGACGGGGGAAATCGTAAACGGTGAGCGCAAAGCTGCTTTGTTGCGTGAGCTCGCGATTAAAGAAGGGATTAGTCTTGAGCAAACCATTGCTGTGGGCGACGGTGCCAACGATTTGCCTATGCTTTCCATTGCAGGTTTAGGTATCGCCTTTAGAGCGAAGCCGTTAGTGCGCCAGAGTGCTAAGCAGGCTATTTCTACGCTGGGTCTTGATGGAATTTTGTATCTGATTGGCTTTAGAGATCGGGATGCTGCTCTATAGTGGTATTGTTACGCAGTGGTTATAAAAAAACCGGCTTTCTAGCCGGTTTTTTATTGCCTTAATTTGGGAGTATTTTAAGCGCTCTGCTAGTTACTCCTCAAAAAAGTCATAATTCATTTGATCCATGGGGGGCTGTAAATAATAGCCTTGGATTAATCCCACACCAGACTTCCATAGTCGGCCCATTACTTTTGGGTTTTCGACTAACGGGGCAATGGTAATCATGCCTGCACTGTTTAGTTTTTCTATCATAGCGTCAAACGGAGATTCAGGATCGTCTTCGTTTGTTAGGTCTTGTACTAGCGCTCCGTCGATCTTAATGTAATCAGCATTGATCTGTTTAACAATTTGCTCTGCATTAGGCGACGAGCCATGATGTTTAATGCATACCAAGCAGTTTAGTTTTCGTAAGCCAGCGGTAATAATTTTGGCTTGGCTAATGTTGATTGAGCAATCACTCTCGCTAAATTGAAATACTAAATGATTGGCAGGTATGCGGTATTCTCTGAGCAAAGCGGCTAACCAGTTTAAAAGGTCAGGGTCGCGCCATGTGCGGTCCGTTAAGCTAATAAAAATGCGATGTTTGGCATTTTGGTTTAGCTCATGTCGCAAGCGCTTAATAACTTCTAAGATTACCCATCGGTCCATCATGATACTTAATTCTGGGCTTTCGATCGTATCAAAGAATAATGCGGGCGATAGCTCATTGTCATCATCGTCTAGCAGGCGTAAGAGCGCCTCGTAATGGCTCATTGAGCTAGAGTATGACAAAGGCACGACAGGTTGGAAAAGCAGCTTAAACTGCTGGTTGACGACCGCCTGGCGCATGTTCTCCAATTTAGTGCTGCTTGGCGCTTCGCTTGGGCTTTTGTCGGGGACGTAGAGCATAACCCCATTACCGCTCTTAACATTTTCGGCAGCGGTGTGGGCGCGTTCAATAATTTTGTGTGTGCCAGGTGAGGCATCGGTAATGGTAGCTACGCCGATTGAGCAGGATGTAGGTAGATGGCTTTTTGAAAAAATACACTCAATGTCGGCTATCTTTTTGCAAAGTGATCTTGCTAGCTCCACAGCCTTATCGGCACTGGGGTCCCTAAAAATGATGAGGAAGGAGTCATCGGTCAAGCGAGCTTTGATATGCACGGGGTTTAGCTCGTGTTTGAGCGTATCGGCGATGTCGCGTGCAAGATGATTGCAAGCGTCAGTTCCAAACTCTGATCGTACTTTTTGGAACTTATCGACCTGAATATACATTAGATTGCAATCATGGCCGCCATCTAAGGCTGCCTGCAGCGTTTCATCGAGTCTGCGTAGAATAAATTCGGTGTTGAATAACCCTGTAATGGGGTCGTGTTCAGCAAAGCTTTTGCTCGTTTCTGGTAGTGACTCAGCCCGTACTGTCACTTGCACGCAATTTTGGTGATTTAAACGGGTCTCTTGAAGTTCTATATGAGCGTTAAAGTTTGATTCGTCCGCTCGCCGCGCAGTCAGTTGGAAAATAAGCTCTTTTAGGCGGCCTTCCGTAAAGGTTTTGACCTGTTCAAAGAGTTCTTCACGGTCTTCGTGAACTACGAAAAAGTCGATAGGTTTGCCTTTAAGCTTTTCGGGGGCCTCGTAGCCAAAAATTTGAGCAAAGCTGTTGTTGGCTAACAGCAACTGAGAGGCATCGAAATAAGCGATGGCGAGTGTTGAGCGCTCCATGAGCAGCCGACAACGCTTTTCGGCTTCGTTTAACAGAGCCTCCGCTTGTCGCATACGGCGTCGGTTCTCTAGGTGTTCTAGTTCTCGGCGGATGGTGATTAACAGTAACTCTTTTTCGTCGAGAGGTACCACCGCCTGCATATTGGACTTTAAGCCTTGGAGTAATAGACGGCTGTCGGGGTGCGTAACCAGTTGAATGACGGGAATGTCTTTGTCTAACCGTTTGAGGTTCTGAATAGCCTGTTTGGCGGTAAAGTCTTCGCGGTCAGGAGTGCAAATCAATAAATCCCAAGAGCGCTCAGACAAGGCCTCTAAAAAATCATTTTGTGTCAATATTTGGCGGCCGCGTGGGGCAAGGCGTGCGCCACGGAGCAGCGAAATGATGGGGTCCATCTCTTCTGGACGTAAACCTAAAAAGAGCAGCTGTACGTTTTTGCGCAAGCGCTGTTGACGCTGATTTGACAAGCGCTGCAGCAGTGCATCAGACGTAGTCGTTGCCTCTTTCATGTGATGATATCCTATCCCAAATCCATTAATGAACTCAGACAAGTGTATCTTGTTTAAATTCATGTGTCAGGCGCATAAATAGTGGATAAAGAAGGAAATTATATAAAAATGTAACTGAATAGAAGCAATAAAATTGTGCAGAAAAGTAATAAATATTGAGGAAGGTGTTAAAGCAATGAAGAGATGGCAGGGGTAGCAGGATTCGAACCTGCGCATGACGGGATCAAAACCCGTTGCCTTACCGCTTGGCTATACCCCTATATTGTAATTGCATACTTGCGATGCAAATGGTGGCAATGGCGGGACTCGAACCTGCGACCCACGCATTATGAATGCGTTGCTCTAACCAGCTGAGCTACATTGCCAGATTTTAGACCATCTTGATGATAAAAATGGCAGGGGTAGCAGGATTCGAACCTGCGCATGACGGGATCAAAACCCGTTGCCTTACCGCTTGGCTATACCCCTAAAATCTTCAAATGGTGGCAATGGCGGGATTTGAACCTGCGACCCACGCATTATGAATGCGTTGCTCTAACCAACTGAGCTACATTGCCTTGTCCATTTGAGGCGCGCATTATTCGCTTTTTTTTGAAGTCTGTCAACAGTAATGCGGTAAAAAAGTGTCTGATTTTCCTAGAGAAGCTGTCTTAAAAATTTACGGGTATATCTGCTGTGCTGGAGCCTCTTGTGTCGTGTCAATGTCTATACTTTTTGGCGTTGAGTCGTTAGCATAGGTGCCCTCTTTGGGGAGTAACCTGCTTCTGCATTGTGGTAGAAGTGTCCGTATCAACATTCTTGGCCTGCATGGCCATGGTGCGGTCGCCTGTTTAGGTTGGTGAGACCAACGATGAATCTGTAAGTACGGTTAGGCGTACAGGTTTGTCGTGGACTCAGCCTAGCCGGTAGTAACGTTATGAACCTCATCTCACTTTTTTTCCTTTCTTTGGCTATGTCGGCCGATGCTTTTGCAGCGGCGCTTGGCAAAGGCGCTACTCTGCAAAAGCCCCGTTTGCGTGATGCTTTGCGTATGGGAGTAATTTTTGGTTGTGTTGAAGGGCTAACCCCGCTAATAGGCTGGCTGGTTGGCTATGCAGCGCTACAATATGTTGAAGCTTGGGATCATTGGGTCGCTTTTTTTCTGCTGCTAGGGCTTGGGCTTCATATGATCTATGAGGGTATGAAAATAGATTCTAGTGAGCAGGATAAGGCATCAGAATCACATAGCTTTATGTTATTGGCTCTAACTGCTGTAGCTACAAGCATTGATGCGCTTGCTGTGGGGATGGGTCTGGCTTTTGTTGATGTGAATATTGTACTGGCGGCCATTATGATTGGCTCTGCCACCTGTATTATGGTGACGGTTGGTGTTATGGCTGGTCGCTTGCTGGGTAGGGCGATAGGGCGGCGAGCAGAAGTGGTAGGCGGCGTTGTGTTGATACTAATTGGCGCTGCTATTGTATACGAACATGTATTCGCTGCCTGAGTTTTCACAGGCACAGAAACTACATAAAAAATGGGCGCTACCTAATTGATAGGTAGCGCCCATTTCATAGTTCTAGAATTTATACGTGGTTAGACGTTAAAACGGAAGTGGACCACATCACCGTCTTTCACGATATATTCTTTACCTTCCAGACGCCATTTACCGGCATCCTTTGCACCTTGCTCGCCTTTAAACGCAATAAAGTCGTCGTAAGCGATGACTTCTGCACGGATAAAGCCTTTCTCGAAGTCTGTGTGGATAACGGCGGCTGCTTTTGGCGCTGTCGCACCGATTTGTACAGTCCAAGCGCGAACTTCTTTGACGCCAGCCGTAAAGTAGGTTTGTAAGCCTAGCAGTTCATAACCAGCGCGGATAACACGGTCTAAGCCGGGTTCTTCCATGCCTAAATCTTGCAAGAACTCTTGCTTCTCTTCTTCATCTAGCTCGGCTATTTCTGCTTCTAGCTTGTTGCAGATCGCAACAACTTCAGCGCCTTCTTCAGCTGCTAATTTGCGAACTGTCTCAAGGTGAGCGTTATCTTCAAAGCCGTCTTCATCTACGTTAGCGATGTACATTGTTGGCTTGATGGTGAGTAGGTGGAAGGTTTTAACAACCTTTAGCTCGTCATCAGTAAATGCCATTGAACGTGCGGCTTTGCCTTCTTCTAAATGCGGCTTAATGCGCTCTAGTAGTTCTTTGGAACGCACGGCATCTTTATCGCCACCTTTTGCTTGCTTTTGCAGGCGCAGGATCTGCTTCTCTACAGAATCCAAATCAGCTAAGGCAAGTTCGAGGTTGATCGTTTCAATATCGTTGATTGGGTCAATGCGGTTGGCCACATGGATTACGTTGTCGTCTTCAAAGCAGCGGACAACATGCGCAATGGCATCGGTTTCGCGGATATTAGCTAGGAACTTGTTACCAAGACCTTCACCCTTAGAAGCGCCTGCGACCAGGCCTGCAATATCCACAAACTCCATAGTCGTTGGTACAACGCGTTCAGGGCTGACAATCTCAGCTAGAGCGTCCAAGCGGCTATCAGGCATTGGGACGATGCCTGAGTTTGGTTCAATGGTACAGAACGGGAAGTTCTCGGCATCAATGCCTGCTTTTGTTAATGCATTAAAAAGCGTTGATTTACCTACGTTTGGTAGGCCGACGATGCCACATTTAAAACCCATAGTTATACCTTAATTAGCCTTTAAAGCTGTGCAGTTTATTCATTGCCTGAGCCCAGTTTCCGCTAATCGCTTCGGGGAGATGAAAAAGAGATTCATCGATCGCCGCTTGCGATTTGGAACGTTCTGAGACGGGAGCTTTTGTCAAAACGAATCCGGCAACATCTTTTGCTTGGCCTGGGTGTCCAATGCCAATGCGTAGCCGGTAAAAATTCTTGTTATTCCCTAAACGGCTAATAATATCGCGTAAACCGTTGTGCCCGCCATGACCACCGCCTTGCTTGAAGCGAGCGATACCCGGAGGTAGGTCAAGCTCGTCATGTGCAACAAGAATGCTTTCGGGGGGAATTTTATAAAAGTTAGCTACCGCAGCTACTGATTGTCCACTGAGGTTCATAAACGTAGTGGGGATCAACAAGTGTACGGTTTGATTGCCCAACTGGGCTTTTCCGTAGCGGCCAAAAAACTTCTTGTCCGTTTGGAGGGAAGTGAGTTGTCGAGCAGCTAGCTGCTCGACAAACTCAGCCCCAGCATTATGACGGGTCTGCTCGTATTGGGAACCGGGGTTGCCGAGTCCGACAATAAGCTGAATAGAGTCTTTCATGCTGGGTATATAGTCCTAAGGCGAATTAGCTCGCTTTAGCACCACGTGGAGAGTAAACGTAGCCGATACCTTGGTCATAGTCTTCACCACGACGCAGAGTAGCGATTTCAACGCCTTCTGGCAGAGAGATGTCTGACAAGTGAAGGATTTGAGTTGGAGCTACGTTAGACAGATCAACAGTTACAACTTCTGGTAGATCTTTTGGCAAGCAAAGGATTTCTACTACGTTAGCTTCAACAGCGAATTTAGCCGCATTTTTAGAAGCAGCCGATTTTTCAAAGTTGATGAAGCTGATTGGAACGTTGATTTTGATCTTTTGATCTGCAGCAATACGCTGGAAGTCAGCATGTAAGATAGCTGGCTTAGCAGGGTGACGTTGTAGATCTTTGATGATCACTTGAGTCTCTTTGCCATCCAGAGCAACAGTAAGGATAGAAGAGAAGAAAGTTTGATCGTCAAGTTGCTTGATTAGATCTTTGTTAACCAAAGAAATAGCAACAGGTGCTTCATCTGCTGTGCCACCGTAAACAACGGCAGGAACCAGACCTTCGCGACGCAGGCGGCGGCTCGCACCTTTCCCCTGATCTTCACGAGAGATAGCATTTAATACAAAGTTAGACATTTGAATACCTATAAATTACAAACTGTAAGACTCCGCGACCAGAGCGATTTACAGCGATTTTTAAATGGTTTTCCACTGTATGGTGGTTAACCGCATGTGCCCATGTGGGCATCTTTAAGCGGATGTTCGTTTAACGGAACATCGCGCTGATAGATTCTTCGTTGCATACACGGCGTACCGCTTCAGCCAACATTGGGGCCAGCGTTAATTGGCGAATGTTAGCGCATGCTTGTGCTTCTTTAGACAATGGGATTGTATCAGTAACCACTAACTCATCTAACTGTGAGTTGGTGATGTTTTCGATAGCCGGGCCAGAGAGTACGGCGTGTGTAGCATAAGCAACAACGCGAGCGGCGCCGTTTGCTTTGAGTGCTTTAGCCGCTTTGCACAATGTGCCAGCGGTGTCACACATGTCGTCTACCAATATGCAAGTACGGCCTTCGACGTCACCGATGATGTTCATGACTTGTGATTCGTTAGCACGTTCACGACGTTTGTCGATGATAGCGAGATCGCAGTCCAATTGCTTCGCTACTGCTCGAGCACGTACAACACCACCCACGTCTGGAGAAACAACCATAGGGTTTTCGTATTGCTGATCAATAATGTCGTCAAGTAATACAGGTGAGCCGTAAACGTTATCAACAGGGACAGAGAAGAAGCCCTGGATTTGGTCGGCATGTAAATCAACAGTCAATACACGGTCGATGCCAACAGCTGACATCATATCAGCAACCACTTTTGCACTGATAGCAACACGAGCAGAGCGCGGGCGACGATCTTGACGAGCGTAACCAAAGTAAGGCACAACGGCTGTGATACGTGTGGCTGAAGCGCGGCGAAGCGCATCGGCTAGCACAATCATTTCCATCAAGTTGTCATTGGTGGGTGCGCACGTTGACTGGATAATAAAAACGTCTTTACCACGAACGTTTTCTTGGATCTCTACGCTAACTTCACCATCGCTAAAACGGGCTACGTGAGCTTTACCCATTGGGATGTCGAGTCGTTCTACGACTTTAAGGCCCAGTTCGGGGTTTGCATTCCCGGTGAATACCATCATTTTAGACATGGAGACTACCTTCTTGGACTGTTCGGTATTGGAGTTCATGGTTGGGAGTTCTTAGTTAACATTTGGCAGGGGTTTGGGCCGAATTTACCGTGTAAATTACAATCCACTATCGTATTGCATAGCAACACCCCTATATCCTCAGGTTTTCTCCCTGAAAAATGAGGGCGCTATTCTCTTAAAAAGCGCTGTTTGGGTCAACCTATAATTTAGCAGTCTGGTCGTTTTTTAACCAGATTTTTGCCATGAACGGACAATAATAGTGATTACGAGTTCGCCACGGGTAAATACCACTTTGCCTGGAAGAGTTTGGTTGGCTTGTTCTAGGTAGCGATCGTAAGTGATATCCCAGCCTTGTTGCTGCAATATGGCAAGTTTATTGTCATCAAAAGTCGCGTCATAGGTGCTTCCTGGAGCAGGAATGCCTTTGATCCAATATTGTGCTTCACGTACTGGCAGAGCCCAGCCCAACCGTAAATCGAGTAACTCTTCTGGGGTTGCGGCTTGTAAAGGCGGCTCGTTGGGTATTTCTAAGGTAGCGTAGTACTGATCGCCGCTAATAGCCGCAGCGCCTTGGCCTAATGGACCTTTGAGGCGGATGTCGAATTCCTGGCCATTTTGCGCCCATGTTAGCGTCGCAGAGTTAGAGTCTTCAGCTGATCTGATACCGACTTTTCCGGTTAATAAGTAGTTTTCCAGTGCTAATGCTTGTTCTTGGTATACTTCCCAGCTAACCGCGTTACTCATGTTAGGTTTATTAGGAGCGAGGCTACAGCCTGTTAGAAAAAGAGTGAGAACAATAAGCGATACAACAGGTTTCATCATATACCTTTCAGTGCATTTTGAGCGTCGCTAAGGTGCGGGCTGTTAGGAAATTTTTTCTCGAGCTCAGTAAGTAGTGCGCGAGCTTGTTGTGTTTTTTGTTGAGCGGCAAGGACAATAACTAAATGGCTGCCCACTTCGGCATCAGAAAAGGATTGGTAGGCTTTGCTGAGATAGCTTTCGGCTTCATCTAAACGGTTGAGCTTATAAAGAACCCATCCCATGGAGTCGATAACCGCTGGGTCATTGGGCTTTAACTGAATAGCTCGAGAGAGTAGCTCATACGCTTCCTGGTAGCGCTGAGTGTAAAGCGACAACGTATAGCCTAACGCATTCAGCGCCATTGCATTGTCAGGGTCTTGTTCCAAAATAATGCGGAAGTCCTGTTCGGCGATTGGGAAATCTTCTTCAGGGAGCATCATGGCGCGCATGTAGCGTAAGTCCAGGTTATCGGGATAGAGCTCAACCCCTTGGTTCAGTTTATCAATTGCTTCGGCATTGAGACCGTGCTTGCGCAGCCAGTCTGCGTGAAGATTGATTAATATAGGAGCAATGGAAGGCTGTTGTTCAATACCTTGCACAATCGCTTCACTCACGCGCTCTTGGTTATCAATATTTTCCATTAAGCCGACGGCGCGGGTGTAAGCTTGGATAACGTTTTTGCCTTCATCTACCCGCAAATAGTTACGGATGGCAGCCTCGTTCCGGTTTTGCTGTTCAGCAATTAAGCCCAGATAAAAGTAGGGGGCCGTATTAGTGCTTTGTTTGATGATCTCACGGAGCATGGTTTCGCTATCATCAAGACGATTAAAGTCTAGAGCAAGCAGTGCTAAATAGAGCTGGAGTTGTTCATCATCAGGGTGATCAGCCATTAGCGTTTCGCTGAGTGCTAAGGCGTTTGCCGGGCGCTCCGCTTTGTACAAGGTTTGTACTTTTAACAGCTTGATTTGCTTGTTGTCGGGCTGCTTTTTGAGCAATCCGTTCAAAATAGCTAAAGCAGAGGTTGTTTTACCCGTTTCTCTTAGTAGATCCGCTTTTTGAATGCTCGCCTCATAGGCATCAGGATTGATGCTTAGTGCCTGAGTGAAACTCGTTAAAGCATCGCTTTTGAGTAGCGCTTGGCGCTGTAAAATACCCAACGTCAGCCATATATCAGCCTGTTGCGCATTACTGGCCAGTTGCTGTTGTAACGGCTCAATTAATGCTTTGGCTTGGGCTGGCGATAAATTCCGTGCTTGAGCGCTCATCAATAACAGTACTTGGCGGCCGTTATTACTCAATGCATTGTTGATGTAGGGAACGGCTTCTTCGAAGCGGCCTTGGTGCATAAATAGGCCCGCTAACAGCTCGTCGGGTTCCGATGAGTTTGGCTCGTACTTAGCCCAAATCTTTGATGCCTTTTCTAGCCCTTGCGTGTCTTTATTAAATTGAGCGATGCGTGTGGCACGGCGGATGATAGCCGGATCGCCGGTTAACTCAGCCTGCTTAAGATATTTTTGAAAAGATAAGTCATACGCTTGGTCATGGCCCGCCAATTCGGCAACCAGTAAATCAAACAATGTTTCGCCATTCAGTTCGCCACGCTGGTATGTGGATGGCACAGGGGCGTACTCAAGAGAACTCGGTGGGTGGCTAGGTGTTATGCTGCAGCCTGATAAAACGCCGGCAGCAAGAGTAACTAAAATAAAAGCATGTTTAAGCACAGTGAATTGTTGATCCAGAGTAATTAGGTTCGAATCAGGCCACTAACCAGCGCAGCCATGCAGTATGGCACGCTATGGCAATTGTTTTGACTACAGTTTTGACTATAGAGTAATTGAATAGCCCTTGTCACCGGGTGATACATGGTTAATTTGTCACTGCGGCGCAATAAAGGTTCCCTGATCCTTGATATAGACCAATATCATTACGTTTGTCGCGTATTTAATGCGCTTTCAGTACTAAAATAGCAAGGTGTAGTTTTAAGTTTTACCGCAAACAGGTGTATGATGACGCGCTCGTTATCCTAAGCTATGTAGTCCTAATTATTTTACATGTCTCTTCTTGCGCTTGGTATCAATCATAAAACCGCCTCTGTTGATGTCAGGGAGCGTGTAGCGTTCAGCCCTGAGCAGTTAGCTGAGGCGTTGTCGCAGGCGCGTGCCAGCGCACGCGTAAAAGAAGTAGCAATTTTGTCCACGTGTAACCGCACTGAACTTTACTGCTCGACCGATGAAAAAGGCATACAGGCTATACTACAGTGGTTAGGTAATTATCACGGCGTATCGGATAACGATTTGGAACAGTGTGTTTATGCACATTGGGATGATGAAGCCGCTCGACATATGATGCGCGTTGCCAGTGGGTTAGATTCGTTAGTATTGGGCGAGCCTCAGATTTTAGGCCAGCTTAAGTCCGCTTATACGCTATCACAAGAAAGTGGCTTTTTAGGTTCTGAGCTTGGCCGGCTGTTTCAGCAGACCTTTTCCGTGGCCAAAAAAGTGCGTACCGACACCGCTATTGGCGAAAACCCGGTGTCTGTCGCTTATGCTGCGGTGAGTTTGGCGCAGCATATATTTTCGGATTTAGGTGATAGTCGCGCTCTACTAATTGGTGCCGGTGAGACAATCGAGCTTGTTGCTAGACACCTCCACAATGCGGGTGTTAAAGAGATTACCGTAGCCAACCGAACACTCAACCGAGCGCTCGATTTGGCTAATGAATTTAATGGTAAGGCTATTTTGCTCGGTGATATTCCCGATGCTTTGCCGCAGGCCGATATCGTGATTGCCTCGACCGCTAGTCAGTTGCCGATTTTAGGTAAAGGTGCAGTCGAAAATGCGTTGAAAAAACGCAAGCACCGGCCAATTTTTATGGTAGATATTGCCGTACCTCGCGATATCGAATCGCAAGTAGCAGATCTTGATGATGTTTACTTGTACACGGTTGATGATTTACGTGAAGTCATTGAAGAAAATCAACGCTCGCGTGAAACCGCTGCTCGTGAAGCGGAAGATATTATCAACCAAGGCGCGCACGAGTTTATGCGCCAATTGCGTTCGTTAGCGGCTGTCGATACCGTAACTGATTTGCGCGGGCGCTACGAAAGCATCCGCGATCAGGAGGTCGCTGCCTCCTTAAAACAGATTGCCAATGGCAAGCCAGCTGAAGAAGTCTTAGCTCAAATGGCACGCCGTTTAACGAACAAAATGCTGCATCATCCGACCATTCAAATGCGCAAGGCAAGTGCCGAAGGGCGCACCGAATTGTTGGATGCAGCACATACGCTATTTAACCTGTCTGAACCGGACGAAAAGTAACTGATGAAAGAGTCTATCCGGGCCAAGTTAGAAAAACTGGCCGACCGTTTTGAAGAGCTCTCAGCCTTGCTGAGTGACGCCGACGTAATTACAGATCAAAATAAATTCCGAGAGTACTCCAAAGAGTACGCGGAGCTTGAGCCGGTTATTCAGTGTTTTCAAGCGTATCAGCAAGCCGAAAGCGACTTTGCTGATGCCGAAGTTATGATGGAAGACAGTGATCCGGACATGCGTGAGATGGCGAAAGAAGAATACGCCAACTCTAAAAAAGCCATCGAAGAGTTGACCGATGAGCTGCAAATTCACTTATTACCAAAAGACCCCAATGATGGCCGTAATGCTTTCTTAGAGATCCGAGCAGGTACAGGCGGTGATGAAGCGGCAATTTTCTCTGGTGACTTGTTCCGTATGTACTCCAAATATGCGGAAACGCAGGGCTGGCGTGTAGAGATCATCAGCGAAAATGAAGGTGAACACGGCGGTTATAAAGAAATTATTACCCGTGTAGTGGGGCAAGATGTATTTTCGCGCTTAAAATTTGAGTCCGGCGCGCACCGAGTGCAGCGCGTTCCCGAAACCGAATCTCAGGGCCGAATTCATACCTCGGCGTGTACGGTTGCCATCATGCCCGAAATGGACGAAGCCGCCGCTATCGAGATCAACAAGGCGGATTTGCGCGTCGACACTTACCGCGCCTCCGGTGCGGGTGGTCAGCATATCAACAAAACAGACTCTGCTATCCGTATTACGCACATACCTACGGGTGTTGTCGTGGAATGTCAGGAAGAGCGCTCGCAGCATAAAAACCGTGCCAAAGCCATGGGTCTACTGGCTTCACGTTTGCAAGCAGCCGAACAAGAGCGCAATGCAGCCGCACAAGCATCAACACGTAAAAGCCTTGTTGGTAGTGGTGACCGCTCCGAACGCATACGTACCTACAATTATCCACAGGGCCGTATTACGGACCACCGTATTAACCTCACACTTTACAAGTTAGATGAAGTGATGGAAGGCAAGTTAGACGACGTGATCAATCCGTTGCTGCAAGAATACCAAGCAGAGCAGTTAGGCGAGCTAGCCGAGTAAGCATAGCTCACCGTAAGCGAAGATTGCATGAAAAATGCCCTGAGGCTCCAAACCACAGGGCATTTCTCGTTATCGGCTCTGGGTAGCCGTTATCGTATATCGCTAAAGCACGAGGCATTATGAGCATTACCATCAATGAGGCACGAGCGTTACACAAACGCTTAACCAGCGTAAGCGATTCGCCTGAGGTCGATATCGATTATCTGCTGTGCCATGTATTGCAAAAGCCTGCGAGTTATTTACGTACGTGGCCAGATAAAACGCTTAGCCATGAGCAGGAAGCCGCTTTTCGTGCCTTGTTGTTGCGCCGCCAAGCGGGTGAGCCTATTGCCTATATTTTGGGCTACCGAGCCTTTTGGGACTTTGAGCTGGCTGTCTCCAAAGATACCTTGATCCCACGAGCAGATACCGAGGTCTTGGTAGAAACCGCCTTGCGTATGCTGGACCCGCTAACGGCCGTACCACAACGTGTGCTAGATCTAGGCACCGGGACTGGCGCTATTGGATTGGCCTTAGCCAAAGAATGCCCTGCATGGGCGGTGGTGGGTTGTGATCTTATGCCGGGTGCCGTTAAGCTGGCCCAGCATAATCAAGCGCGCCTAGGGGTAACGAATGTCTCGTTTGTTCAAAGCAGTTGGTTTGAAGCTATCGAAGGGCGCTTTGACCTTATCGTAAGCAATCCACCCTATATAGATCCAGACGACCCACATTTAAGCCAAGGGGACGTGCGCTTTGAGCCGCTCACTGCATTAATAGCGGATGATCAAGGTTTAGCGGATATACAACATATTGCCGAGCAAGCAACTCACCGGCTAAACCCCAATGGCTGGCTCATGTTCGAGCACGGTTATGATCAAGGCGATGCCTGTCGGCGCCTATTAGTGCGTTTAGGGTATCAGCAGGTCGAAACGGTTAAAGATTACGGCGATAATGACCGTGTAACGCTGGGGCAATGGCTAACATCGGCCTAAAAAATAGGAGAGCGTGTGCTTAGTGACAATCAACTTTTACGCTACTGCCGACAAATTATGCTGGGCGATGTGGACATAGAAGGTCAACAGCGTTGGCTAGATAGCCGTGTCTTAATTTTAGGCGTGGGCGGTTTAGGAAGCCCCGTGGCCATGTATTTAGCCGCGGCTGGAGTTGGGCATCTTGTATTGGTCGATGATGATCAGGTTGAAATGACCAACCTACAACGTCAAATTGCACACAACACCGCCAGTATCGGCCAGAGTAAAGTAGAGTCGGCGGCTGCCACCTTGGCACAGATTAATCCGGATATCGAGGTCACTACTCGTGCCGAGCGACTAGATGAAGCGGCCTTAATGGAACAGGTGGCTAATGTTGATCTGGTTGTGGATTGCACAGATAACTTCACCACGCGTTTTATGCTTAATCGCGCCTGTGTTGCGCATAAAAAGCCCTTAGTGTCTGGCGCAGCCATCCGCATGGAAGGGCAAATCTCCGTCTATCACCCCGGTGTTGAGGGTAGCCCTTGTTATCAATGTTTATATAAAGAAGGCGAAGACGAGGCGCTCACTTGCTCTGAGGCAGGCGTGCTGTCGCCATTGGTGGGCATTATTGGCTCCATGCAAGCATTAGAAGCCCTCAAAGTCCTTGCCTCCATAGGGACGCCGCTCATTGGGCGTCTGCTATTATTAGATGCGAAACACATGGAATGGCGATCACTGAAACTTAGCCCCGACCCCGAGTGTCCAACGTGCCAATCTGGGCAATAACACCACACTACAACGAATAAGAGCGATACACTTTTTATGTCAGATTCAGAGACAATCCGTCAGGTACTCGAAAACACAAAAACCATCGCCCTCGTCGGTGCTAGTCCAAAGCCGCACCGTGCTAGCTATCAGGTTATGCAGTATTTAATGCATCAAGGCTACGACGTGTATCCCGTTAACCCACTTAAAGCGGGCGATACCATTTTAGGTCGCTCGGTCGTCAGCACCTTAGACGAAGTCCCCGTCGCCATTGACATGGTCGATGTATTTCGAAACTCCGTCGATGCAGGGGATGTTGTTGACGATGCAATCCGGGTTGGAGCCAAGTCAGTGTGGTTACAGCTTGGTGTCATCAACGAACCCGCGGAGGAGCGCGCTATCGAGGCGGGTTTGGCTATCGTGATGGACCACTGTCCAGCCATCGAGATACCTAAGTTAGGGATAGCGCCCGTTGCTTAACGTGTATGGATCAACATCCGTTACAAACAGAAGGTCTGAACGATTCTAAATAGCCCCGTCGGCCTCCTTCCACAAAGTCTAAAAAAGCAAAAAAAAGCCGGTATATGAGCGTACCGGCGAAGGCTTAAAACTGTTTATACCAAAGCTGGCGTGCTATGCGTTGCTGAGCTCGCCACATATTGATTGTGTTAACTGACTTCGGATGGCTTCTTGGCTCATGCCGCTGGATAGTAGGACCGTCAATTTGGTAAACGCGGCTTCGGCGGTCATGTCGGCTCCGGCAATAATCCCCAATGCATTCAGTGTTTCTCCCGTAGCGTAGGCGCCTTGGATAACTTCGCCGGCATGGCAGAGGGTAATGTTCACAATAATAACCCCGCGCGCACTGGCGGTGGCGAGTGATGCCATGAGGTGTTCGTTGCTATCGGGCGGGTTGCCTGCTCCAAAGCTGCTCATCACTACGCCTTTTACCGTTGGATCAAGTAAGGCGGCGTCTATCACGGCATTGCTAATTCCGGGGTATAGCACCAATTGCGATACGCTTGGAGTTAATGTGGGAATGATAAAATCTTTTGGCTTAGCCGGTAGCGCGGTGATGGCGCGGTATTCTATATCGATACCGGCATGGCCGATGGGCTTGCAGCTTGGGCTATCGAAGGCACGCAAAGCCGAGGTGTGGACTTTCGTGGCTCGGTTGCCGCGCAGCAGTTGGTTGTCGAATAACACGCACACTTCGTGAATGCGCGGTTCACGTGCAAAAGCGACGGCATTCAGTAAGTTGTTGGTGGCGTCGCTACGGGGCTGGATAAGCGGGATTTGAGATCCGGTTAAGATCACGGGCTTGTCTAAGCCGTTGAGCATAAACGACAAGGCTGAAGCGGTGTAGGCCATGGTGTCTGTGCCGTGCAAGATAACGAAACCAGCGTAGTCGTCGTAGTGGTCCGAAATAAGCTTAGCAAGATCAGTCCAATGGTGGAGTTGGATATTGGCGCTGTCGATTAGCGTGTCTAGTTCGATCATATCGAAGGGTGCTAATGTCTTATATGCCGTGCTGTTTAGCGACGTTTTAACCAGGTCTGCGAAGTGGCTCTGTGGCTTGTAACCTGCATCGGAGGGCGCCATACCGATGGTGCCACCTGTGTAAATAATGAGTATTTTGGATGTCATACTAAGCTGTCCATCGGGTGTAGCATGGCTGAGGGCGAGAGCAAGCGGTTGAGTGTTGCTTCATCCAGCAGGTTTTCTTTGAGTATTAGCTCGCCCACGGTAGAGCGGGTTAGCAATGCGTTACGAGCAATACGTGAAGCATTATCATAACCGATATAAGGCACCAATGCGGTGATCATACCAATACTGTCTTTTACTTGTTGCTGACAGTGCTCTTTGTTAGCGCTAATACCGCGAATACAGCGATGGTCCAGCATGTAAATAGCGGAGGTTAGCATCTTCATGGAGTTGAGGATGTTGTAAACGATAACCGGCTCCATGGCATTGAGTTGCAGTTGACCTGCTTCGGCGGCCATAGAGACGGTCAGGTCGCTGCCCATAACTTGAAAGGCCGTTTGGTTTACGGCTTCGGGTATAACCGGGTTTACCTTGCCCGGCATGATAGATGAGCCAGGTTGCATAGCCGGTAAGTTAATTTCATTAAAGCCTGCACGGGGACCACTGGATAATAAACGTAAGTCGTTGCAGATTTTAGATAGCTTGATAGCCAAGCGCTTTTGTATGCTCGACATGGACACAAACGCGCCCATATCCGAGGTCGCTTCCACTAAGTTACTGGCGGGTACAACCGGGAGTTCGCTAATGCGCGCTAGGTGCTCAATGGCAATTCGCGAGTAATCTTTATGGGTGTTAAGCCCTGTCCCTATGGCCGTTCCACCTAAGTTAACTTCACAGAGTAAGTTGCAGACTTCACCAATGCGTTGGATGTCTTCGCCTAATGTGACTGAGAAAGCTTTAAATTCTTGGCCAAGCGTCATGGGGACAGCGTCTTGTAGCTGAGTGCGGCCCATTTTCAGTACGTCTGCAAACTCCTCGGCTTTGGCTTCTAGGCTTTTGTGGATGGAGCGAAGTGAGTGCAGCAAAGCACGAGTGCTCAGCACGATGGATAAACGCGCGGCGGTTGGGTAGGCATCATTGGTTGATTGCGAGCGGTTTACATCGTTGTTTGGGTGTAAATATTGATATTGGCCCTTTTCGTAGCCCATGATCGATAGTGCTAAATTGGCGATCACTTCGTTGGCGTTCATATTGGTTGAGGTGCCTGCACCGCCTTGAATCAAATCGACGACAAATTGGTCATGTAGCTCGCCTTCGCGAATCCGTTGGCAGGCTTGTTTAATCGCCTTGTATTTAGCGGGCGGTAGCTCTCCGAGTTCAAAGTTGGCTTCGGCGGCGGCTTCTTTGACCATTGCTAAGGTGTTGATCAGGTCTGGGAAGTGGTGAATAGGGACGCCGGTAATATTGAAATTACGCAAAGCCCGGAGTGTTTGAATGCCATACCACGCCGAGTTTGGAAGGGATTCGTCGCCTAAAAGATCATGTTCAAGCCGCGTTGTCATACCAGTATTTATACCCATGTCAGTCGGTAAGCCTAAGTGCGTTACTGACTAAAATTTAAACATGACAAGGCAGCATCACTCTATTACGCAGAATGGGAAAATGGTATGCTTTTTGATGCTTTAAGTGCATCATAGTGCATCACTAAGGGAGCTGGGTTAACGGTATGTATCAAGATTTATCAAGTAATCTTAAATTGCTGTGTAGCTATTATGATTCGATTGCCCAAGTATGTCGGGAGTTGGATATTAATCGTTCGCAATTTAACCGTTATTTAACAGGACGTTATAAGCCTTCGGCGAGCACATTGCGTAAATTGTGTGATTTTTTTGGTGTGGAAGAGTACGAGTTGATGCTGCCGGCACCTCAGTTTGCTCGTTTGATTCAAGTGCGCCCGCGTCCATCGGCCGAGCCTGTAGCATCACGCATAGAAAATGAGCATTTGGCGCTGTTGCACAAAGCGAGCGGTACGCAAATGGATAAATATTTGGGGTATTACTTTGAGTATTACCTGTCTATGGCTGTGCCGGGCAAAATACTCCGTAATTTGATTTGCATCGAGAAGCAGAACGACGGGGTTTTTTATCAACGCACCGAGCGACTGCGAGAGTCGGCGACTGATCCGGCTTATCATAGTAAATATCTTGGGGTTGTTGTCTTTTTAACGGACCGGATTTTTATGGCCGATTACGAGTCGTTAGCCACTAACGAAGTCACTGAAACCATACTGATTCCTAGTTATAAAAACCGCATCAACCGGCTTAATGGTTTGCGCTTAGGTGTCCCTGCCAATGGCGTGCGCACGCCAAGTTGTACACGCGTGGTGATGGAGTATTTGGGCGCTCAGGTGGACGTGCGTAAAGCGCTGGGGTTGTGCGGTTTGTATCATTTAGATGATAAAGCGATTGATGATTCGATCCGCGAAGCCGTTAAAAATGATATGCAGCCGGGCGAATGGCATTTTAGAGCGCGTAGCTCCTAAGGCCCTAACATCATGAGGCGAATTCGACGATCCTCGGCGCAACGCGTTAGATAGGCTTTTAACTCTTCATCTAAGGTTGTTGGCCATTCGTCAGGAAGCGGAGCACCCGAGCTCACTAAAAAATGCATGAGTTCGCGGTTGTTGCTCGCCAAGGCGTACTGTAATGCGCTGTTACCTTGGCTATCAACAAGGGTGAGATCCACACCGTATTGTTCTAACCGGTTAAGGTGTAGCATCAGCTCTTTCTCTGGACAATGGTCAAAGCACGCTTTAACTGTGGCTAGCCCTTGAGGTTTGGCGCCCCCTTTCATGAGGAGTGTGATAAGGGCTAGCCGTTGGGCGGGCTGCTGCAGCGCTAGCACGAGTAGGGATTCCTGCTTAAGCCCTGTTTGGTTGGGGTTGGCTCCGGCATTGATTAACTGTTCTACTAACGTGGGCTGCTGTGCGGCGATACTGAGTTCTAACAGCGAAGGGGTGTTGGCTCTGGGTTGATTAAGCCAATCGGCATCGAGTTTAGGGAGTAGTTTGAGTAGGGCAGGTAGATCTCCCGCTTCTATGACGCTGATTGTTTTGTCGATGCGTTGTTGTGAAATATGTCGCTTGATCAATGAGAGCATAATGTAAAGTAACTAGCCTTTGTGGAGCTTGGGGTAATCAAACCAAAGAACTGAACCGCTTGCACTGCATACCGATGACCATTGAGATACGGTAAGCGATAGGTGCATGATGCCACAGGTTGGGAATTTAGTAAGTGTCTCGGCTGTGAGTAATTCAATGAGCTGATGCATTCCTGGGTTATGACCAAAGAGCATCAAGTGTTGATGCTGGTTATCTTGTCGTTGTATCACGCGTAAAAGCGCCTCGGGTGTTGCCTCGTACAGGTCATCTTCTAGCACAAGCGAGAGGTCGGGCTGTACTTGGCGTAACTCTCTATGCACGGCTTTGGCTGTGGCTTGTGCGCGGGTTGCTCCACTGGTAATACACAAGCTAGGGCGTAAGTTGCGCTGGATAATTCTTTCCGTCATTTCAGGTAAGTTGCTATAACCCCGTGCGTTAAGAGGGCGGTAATAATCTGCCGTATTAGGGTTATCCCAGCTCGATTTGGCGTGGCGAATAAGTGTTAAATGAAACGGCGTCGATGCTTTCATAGAGGACCTGATATTAATAGGGTACGCTGTGGTAAGTTTATACGGGCTACCCGTATGATGAGATGAATAAATAGTAGGTTGCTAGAAGGCCAACATTACTAGCCATGTTATCTTTAAGAAAGGACTAGATACGATGTCTGCCGAAAAAATTTCGACCAGTGCGTTGGCTAAGCGTCGAGGTGTCAGTGTTAAAGCCGTCTTTGCTGAGCTATCCCAACGAGGATGGATTGTCCGGCTGAACGAGCAATGGGAGCTGACAAATGCTGGACGGCAGCAAGGTGGCGAGGTCGTATCCAGTGAACGTTTTGGTCAGTATATTGTTTGGCCCGATTCGTTGGCGATTGATGAGCCGGATGGGTTACCGGCGTCTACCGTGCTTCCCGCTCGCTCGCACGTGACAGTTAGCCAGTTAGCTGAGCCGTTGGGGATTTCGCCTGCGCAGCTAAATACGGTGCTGGCCGAGTTACATTGGATAAAAAGAGCAAAGCCCAAAGGGTGGGAACTAACGCACCACGGGGCTTTTTATGGTGGTTTAGCGCGCGAAACAAAAGACAACATCCCTTACGTTATTTGGCCTGATAACCTGCTAGAACAACCCGTGTTGAAGCATTCTGTGGGCGTAGTAGCGGGAGAATTGAGCTCCATTTTGCAGTTAGATCGCACTTATCATGCAGATTACCCAGACTTTTTGCGAGCTGAGCAGCAGCAAGCGGCTAATTTTTTATCGCTAGACGGGCATGCCCATCGTTACTTGATGACTCAGCGTGTTGATAATTGGTTGTATTTGGCTGGGATTAATCATGCGATTAATCGTAGTTTGCCGTTTGATATGACGCTGGTATCCGATTTTTATTTGCCTGATGTTGGCGTGTACATTGAGTGTGTGGATCGCTCTCGTGAGGCTGACTACCTTAAGTTTATAGACACTAAGCGTCAGCGTTACAAAAAAGCAGGCCTAACGCTTATTGAGTTATCCGAAGCGGATACGCAGCAGCTTGATGCGGTACTGCCGCGTCTACTCAAGCCATTGGGTGTTGAGTTTTCTTAGCTTATTTGTCCTAACACATGCTAAATAATACGTGCGGATTCATACGCTTGTATTTCTACCGCTATGCTTTTTGAGGTAGGGGTTGCGCTAAAATCTCCCACACTGTCGAGCGGGACCAATGGGTTAGTTTCTGGATAGTAAGCGGCCACATTACCAGCTGGAATATCGTAGGGGACTAATTTGAAACCGTCTATTTGGCGAGTTTCGCCATCGTCCCATAATGATCGAATACTGACGCTTTGGCCGTCTGCAAAGCCTAGGCGTTGTATGTCGGCTTCGTTAATAAATATCACTTTGCGTTCGCCTTTTATACCACGGTATCGGTCATTCATGCCGTAAATGGTGGTGTTGTATTGATCATGTGAGCGCAGGGTTTGCAATATGAGTGTGCGTTCTGTGAGTTGAGAAGCTGCTTTATCAGGCAGTATGCTGGCGGGCAGTGCATGGCTGTGGATAACAGCTTTGCCCGTTTGGGTTTTCCACACAAGGTCGCGCGCACTGTTACCTAAGTAAAACCCGCCCGGTTGGGCGATTTTTTCGTTGAAACCTTCAAATCCGGGGATGACTTGCTCGATCAGATCACGAATACGTCCATAATCTTCGGTTAACGCTGACCAGTTGACGAGCTGGCTTTTTGGGCTGTTTGCGAATGTTGCTGTGGCTAATGCTGCAATGATAGCCGGTTCAGAGCGCATTTGATCTGATAGCGGCTCAATAACACCACCGGAAGCATGCACCATGCTAAACGAATCTTCTACGGTGACCTGTTGTGGGCCACTTGCTTGGTGGTCAATGTCTGTGCGTCCCAAGCAAGGCAATATAATGGCGTTTTTTCCAACCGCTAAATGCGAGCGGTTAAGCTTAGTACTGATCTGCACAGTGAGCTCGCAGTTTTGTAAAGCGGCATGTGTGACCTGTGTATCTGGTGTCGCGGCAGCAAAGTTGCCGCCCAGCCCAATAAACACCTTACTGCGGCCTGATCGCATAGCGCGGATGGCGTCGATAACGGCGTGGCCTGCTTGGGTGGGGGCTTCAAAACCAAACACTTCACCTAAGCGGCTTAAAAAGGCAGTGCTAGGGTTTTCGTTGATACCCATGGTGCGGTCGCCTTGTACATTGCTGTGTCCGCGAACGGGGCAGGCACCAGCGCCAGGTTTGCCTAAGTTGCCGCGTAAGGCGAGCAGGTTGATAATTTCGTGAATGGTCGCTACTGAGTGTTTATGCTGTGTGATGCCCATTGCCCATGTACAGATAACGCGCGGTGCTTGGGCGTAGAGGGTAGCGGCGTGTTCTATTTCGGGTTGGCTTAAGCCCGATTGCTCCACAATACTTGTCCACGGAGTTGCATTAACTATAGCTAAATAATCTTCAAGTCCGACGGTGTTTGCTGTTAAGAAAGCGTGATCAAACACTGCTTCTGAGCGCTCTTGCGCTTCGTGTTCCAATGCGAGTAAGGCTTTTACCATGCCGCGGACTGCGGCCATATCGCCACCTATTTTAGGGCAAAAGTAGTGTGATGATATCGGCGTTGATCCGTTGGTTAGCATCTGGACGGGACTTTGCGGGTTTTGGAAGCGCTCTAACCCACGCTCGCGTAAAGTATTAAAGCTTACAATGGGCGCGCCGCGCTTGCTGACTTCCCGCAGCGTTTCTAGCATTCGGGGGTGATTGGTCCCAGGGTTTTGACCAAAGACAAAAACGGCGTCGGCCTGCTCAAAATCGTCTATTTCAACGGTGCCTTTGCCGGTACCTATACTGCTGGTTAGGGCATATCCACTGGCCTCGTGACACATGTTAGAGCAATCAGGGAAGTTGTTCGTGCCAAACAACCGGCCAAACAACTGGTATAGAAAAGCGGCTTCATTACTTGCACGGCCTGATGTATATAGCTCGAGTTCATTAGGCGAACCTAAACGGTTAAGGGTATTAGCAATGGTGGTGAATGCGTCTTCCCAACTGATAGGCTCATAATGATCCGTTTTCGCGTTGTATTGCATTGGGTGAGTTAAACGCCCTTGGTACTCTAGGTAATAATCGCTTTGAGTGCTTAACCAGCTAACGCTGTGCTGTGCGAAAAAGTCGGGTGAAACGGTTTTAGAGGTAGCTTCCCAATTAACAGCTTTAGCACCGTTTTCGCAAAACCGGATTTTGCTGTTATCGTGTTTTTCTCCCCATGCACATCCCGGACAATCAAAACCTTGTGCTTGGTTGGTTTTAAGCAAAGTATGGATATTACGAACGGCGTTTTCGCTTTTAAGCCAGTGCTGAGTGGTGCTTTGTAAGGCTCCCCAACCACCGGCTGGGCCTGTGTAAGGGGTGAAATACGCTGTTTTAAATGAGTGTGTTTGTGTTGCCTTTTGCGTGGACATGGGGTGTTCCTTGTTAGGCCTTAAGACACGATGCTTGGGTGATTGTCAGTGCATTTAGTAGATGTGTACCTATCAGAAAAATAGCGAGGTTTACCATGGCGCGGTATGTGGATTAGGCTGAGTCCGTAGCGTCGCGCTTGCTGAACCGCTAGCGCGCTAGGCGAAGCCAAATGGATTAATGAGTGAATGCCGGCGCGAACGGCTTTTTGGATAAGCTCGGTACTGCAGCGGCTGGTCATTAACACGCTAGTGCCGGTGAGCTCTTTTTGGTGCTCTAGCGCCCAGCCTATAATTTTATCAAGGGCATTATGACGGCCTATGTCTTCGTGGCTGGTGAGCACGGTTCCATGCTCATCTATTAAAACGGCGGCGTGTATAGCGCCTACTTGGCGGCCTAAAACCTGGTAAGTCGATACATTATCGCGAAGGTGTATGAGCTGTTCAGCGTTGAGATTCGCAAAAGCGCTGTTATCAGGTAGTGGTTTCAGTGGTGGTAAGGCATCAGCTAATGATGCAGTTCCACATAAGCCGCAGCCTGTAGAGCCTTTACGAGCGGTTTGTTGTTGCTTGTAGGTATGTAATGCGCGAGGGCTAAGTACGATGTCTGCCGTTATACTGTGTATGCCGTCATAAATAATTGGATCTACGCGTAAATCGCGTATGTCCTGCAATGAGCTAATGATCCCTTCGCTATAGGCAAACCCCATTATAAATGATTCGATATCAATGGGCGTTATCATCATAACCGCATGAGCAAGGCCGTTAACGGTAATAACGAGCGGCATTTCTTCGATTAAATCGACGGATAAATCTTCAAAAGAGTCGCTTGGATTGTTAGCGGTGTAGGCTTCCCTGTATAGGGTTGTTTGATACCCATGACGATTACATGGCAACCGTTGAGCTTGGTTGCTCGATGAGGGCTGCTCGTCACAAGGTGTTGAGCAAACAGTTGCCGCTTGGGTTGTTTCTTGATTATTTGCATGGCTTTTCAGGTGTTTAGATTCTGGCCAAGCAAGATACACGGGGCTCATAGTGGTTGATCATTATTTGATGATGTGTCCTTTAGAATAGGCCTGTCAGCTCTTGGCGTCCAATCAAGGTTATAGATCTGTTGATAGATATGGTCTATCAATAGGTGGTTTTCAGCATTTGTAACAAGGCAAGTGCGAGTCCATTGGGAGTGCTTTGGTTACGACAGCTAACAGCAGCAAGCGCAGGTTGCGGTAAAGCGGTTTCCATCGGAGCTATCATTAAATGGTCGAGCATAGGACTGTTAAGCACAGGTAAGGGGACTAGCGTGCAGCAAAGGCCTTCGTTAGCGGCTTCGATTAGGTGTTCGACGGCATCGGATTCGATCAGTGGGGTCAGTGTTACCCCTTTAACACTGGCGGTGCGATCGATACCTTGTCTAAACCGCATCGCCGGACTCAGCAAGCCGAGAGGGATGTTGGCTAGTGCCGACCAGGGTAATCGATGCGGTGCCGGTAAGTTTGAGTCTTGGTCAAAATGAAAGTACTCAGGGTGGTATAACAAGCCGATATCGGGTTGCCCTAAAGGGTGCACGATAAAGCGTTCGGACTCTACTTGAGCTAAGTAAGTCAGCCCGACGTCCAGATGATTACTGGTTAGTTGCTCAATGATCTGCTCGGAGCTTAGGGAGTGTAATTGGAAGCGTAGTTGAGGAGACTGTTCTGATAAGGCTTTGAGAACAGGCATGAGGTGTACATGGCTTAGGGGCACAATACCAATGCGTAAAGTGCCGACTAAAGAGCCTTTTAAACGGGCCGCTTCGGATTTCAGCCCATCAAAAGCACTGATGGTTTGTTTGGCCCACTGTAGTAATCGCTCGCCTTCGGGCGTAAAGCCTTCGAAGCGTTGCTTTCGTTTGATCAGTGTAACGCCAAGCTCTTCCTCTAAATTACGAAGCCGCATGGATAACGTCGGTTGTGTTACACAGCAAGCGTCGGCTGCTTTGCCAAAATGACCAAGGCGTTCTAGGGCGCATAAAAATTGTAGCTGCTTAATATCCATAAATGGGTGTCGCCTTTAGGCTCGCTGTGTTGAGCGTGATTGATACTGTCGATGATAAGAAGAGATGAAGGCATTGCCAACCCTAAGCGCAGCGCTTGGCGATAAAAATTAGACCTACAGCGTGGATCTAAATTGGGCAAAGGCTATCAGAGTGAGAATAGGGTAAAAAATTAAATGAAGAGGTAAGTTAATGAGCTTTTTAGATGAACAAGAGATTGGATGCCCGTATTGTGGAGAGCGTATTACGGTATTGATTGATCCAACCGATTCGGACCAGCAATATATCGAAGATTGTCAGGTGTGTTGTCGCCCAATCGATTTTTTTGTATCCGAAACCGAAGAGGGCGATCTACAGGTGCATGTGCAGTCAGAAAATGAGTGATGCGTTAGCTTTGCATCCACACTTTCTCGACCCAATCCCAGATGTTTTCCCACTCTTGTTCGCCAAACTCTTCGGTTTCGCGTTCCCAAAAACTAATCACACCTTCGCTAGACATCGCGTAGTAGCCATCTGGTGTTTCGCACACAGGGATAACATCGCGTGGTAAACCAATAGACCATGCGGTTGCCGTAACTTCAGGAAGGTGAGTATGCGCGTGCGGGTCTGTAACCGTAACAGGGGTAAGCGTGCCCACCACTACATCGCTTGCTTCTAAGAGGTACTCTTTAAAATCGGGTGGTATGCCAATGAGCAATTCTTCTTCTATTTCGACTAGTTGATCGTCATCTGGTAATTCGATTGAGCCAAATCGATCGAGATTCATAGCGCGAAGTTCATCGATAATATCGTTCATGAGCAGTCACTCGGGCAGAGATTAAAAAGAAGTATTAAATGAAGCGAGAATGTACCGCAAGCACTAACACGATGCCAGCGTTTGCGGTGAGTGGTCTAGATAAACAGTGAGGCTTAGCGGAAAATCGAGTTGATTGGATCGGTTTCGTCTTCGTCGGCTTCGGGTTTTTTGTCTTCTTCTAAACTTAAATTGAGGCCTGGCGTTGTGTTTTGACCTTCTTTGCTGAGTTTAATACGAAGGCGCAGGTTATTCGGCGAATCGGCATTTTTGATAGCCTCTTCCTCTGTAACGCGGCCTTCTTTCACTAGCTTGAACAAAGCAGAGTCAAAGGTTTGCATACCCAATGCTTCGGACTTTTCCATTATTTCTTTTATACCGTCAATATCCCCTTTGAGGATCAGCTCTTGAATAGTGGATGTGCCGATAAGTATTTCTATAGCTGCCGCACGCTTGCCATCAATAGTTGGGACTAACCGTTGTGAGACGATTGCACGGACATTTAACGATAAATCCATTAAAAGCTGGTTGCGCTTTTCTTCAGGGAAGAAATTGATAATCCGGTCGAACGCTTGGTTGGCGTTGTTTGCATGCAAAGTGGAAATTGCTAAGTGTCCGGTTTCTGCGAAAGCTAAACAATGTTCCATTGTCTCACGGTCGCGTATTTCGCCAATGAGGATCACATCGGGTGCTTGGCGCAGGGTGTTGATCAAGGCATTGTGAAAACTGCGAGTGTCCACACCGACTTCGCGCTGGTTAACAATCGACTTTTTGTGCGAATGAACAAACTCGATAGGGTCCTCAATGGTGATGATATGACCGCCGCTATTGGTGTTGCGGTGATCAATTAATGCCGCTAACGAGGTCGATTTGCCAGAACCTGTACCGCCCACAAAGAGGATTAGCCCACGCTTAGACATGATGACATCTTTAAGCGTATCCGGTAGCCCTAAATCTTCCATGCGCGGAATATCCATTTTGATATTACGCGCGACGATGGCGACGTCGTTACGTTGCTTGAAGATGTTGAGTCGAAAGCGTCCCGCTTTTTCAACTGTGATTGCGAGGTTCATTTCTAATTCGTGATGAAATGTCTCGCGTTGTTCTTCATCCATGACCGCTAAAGCGATTTTCTCAATATCACCGCGTTGGTAAACATCCCGTGACAGGGGTTTTAGGACGCCTTGAAACTTGCCACAGGGCGGAGCGCCAGTGGACAAATAAAGGTCTGAACCATCATGCGCTGCCAGTTTTTGCAGGCATTCATAAAAATCCATGTGCGCGCTTTCCTTAGCCGTCTTCGTTGATTTGTTTGATCAGTGCTTCGAGAGTTGCTTGGGCTTTATCGTTATCAACTTGGCAAGTGCCCGCAGCATGATGACCACCGCCATTATAACGCAGCATAAGTTCGCCTACATTGGTTTGCGAGTTACGATCAAAGATCGATTTACCCGTCGCGAATACGGTATTTTGTTGCTTTAAGCCCCACAGTACATGGATAGAAATATTGCATTGCGGGAATAACGCATAAATTACAAAGCGGTTGCCGGCATAAATCGTATCTTCGTTACGTAAATCTAAGACGACTAAGTTTCCGTGCACAGTGGCGCAGCGTTTAATTTGTTCTTTGCATTTGGCTTCATGTTCAAAATACAGCTCGACGCGCTCTTTCACATCGGGAAGAGTCAGGATTTCATCGATATTATGGTTCTTGCAGTAGTCGATAAGGTCCATCATTAACTGGTAGTTAGAGATGCGAAATTCGCGGAAGCGCCCTAAGCCGGTGCGCGCATCCATTAAAAAGTTAAGCAGCTCCCAACCTTTAGGGTTTAGCACTTCTTCTTGGTTGTATTGAGCCGAATCGCCTTTGTCGACGGCTTCCATCATTTCGTCCCATGCTTTAGGGAATGAAGCATGGCCACCATAGTGACGCCATACGACACGTGCTGCTGATGGTGCGTCCGGGTCTATGATGTGGTTATCGGCTTGCTCGTTACGGATAGTTTCGGATAAGTGGTGGTCGAAAGAAATATGTGCACTAGCAACGTAAGGTAGGTTGGTCGTGATATCGTCCCCGGTTATCTCGATTTTCCCGTCTTGCATATCTTTAGGGTGTACAAATTTTATATCGTTTAATAGATGTAGATGCTTCAGTAAAACAGCACACACTAAGCCATCAAAGTCACTACGGGTTACAAGTCGAAACTGGCGATCAGACATACCTTAATCCTTTTCATGTTTGTTACATTGAACATTTATGTATGAAACATTCGTTTTATTAACAGAGTATAGACAAGGTATCGGCAAGTGCTGGCGGATTTTGAAGTTAGTTGGGCAGAAAATAAAAAAGCCACCTGCTAGGCGGCTTTTAGAGGGTTCGAGGGCAAAGGAAGGGGCATTACCCTCCCAAATACGCTTGGCGTACGGCTTCATTGGTGAGTAACGCGTCACCCGTATCGCTGAGCACTACACGGCCGTTTTCGAGCACATAACCCCGATCAGCTATGCGTAATGCTTGGTTCGCGTTTTGCTCGACCAAGAAGATAGTCACTCCTTCGTTGCGCAGCTGTTCGATGATGTCGAAGATTTGCTGGATGATGATAGGCGCTAAGCCTAATGACGGCTCATCTAGCAGGATCATTCGTGGCTTACTCATCATCGCGCGTCCAATAGCGAGCATTTGTTGTTCGCCGCCAGACATGGTGCCGGCGCGCTGGTTGATTCGTTCGCGTAAGCGGGGGAACAGTTCCAGTACATGTTCTAACGTTTCTTGATACTCGGCCTGAGAGCGAAAATAAGCGCCCATGTGCAGGTTTTCTTGAACAGTAAGGCGTGAGAAGACTCGGCGGCCTTCGGGGACAACGGCTAGCCCTTTGCGCATAATGGCAGGTGTATCCATTTTGCTGATGTCTGTGCCGTCAAACTCGATCGTGCCGGACGTTGCGCGCGGATCGCCGCAAATAGTCATCATCAAAGTGGTTTTGCCGGCGCCATTGGCTCCAATGAGAGTGACTATCTCACCGGTTTTGACGTCAATAGAGACGTCATGCAGCGCTTGGATTGGCCCATAATGTGTATTGATCTTGTCGATTTTTAACATGTTAGGCTTCTCCTAAGTATGCTTTGATAACATCGGGATTGTTGCGGATGTCATCGGCATTACCATCGGCGAGTGGTGTGCCTTGAGCGATTACGTAAATATGATCCGAAATGCCCATGACTAGACCCATATCATGCTCGATTAAGAGTACCGAAATGTCGTGTTCGTCACGTAGCTTGATGATGAGTTCATCCAGTTCTTTTGTTTCGTTGGGGTTGAGGCCAGCAGCTGGCTCATCCAACAGTAACAGCTCGGGTTGAGTCACCATACAGCGTGCAATCTCTAAACGACGTTGCTGGCCGTAAGAAAGGTTGCCTGATTCACGGTTAGCAAACTGTAATAGATCGACTTCTTCTAGCCAGTGGGCGGCACGGTCCATCGCTTCTTGTTCAAGGCGTTTGTAAGATGCGGTTTTGAATAGACCCGATAGCAAATTGGTATTGAGATGGCGATGCTGTGCAACCAGCATGTTCTCGATGACTGTCATTTGCTTGAATAGCCGCACATGCTGGAAGGTGCGTACTAAACCTTGGCGAGAGATTTGAAAGTCTTTTTTGCCCGCTATTTCTTTCCCTTTGAACATGACGCTGCCGCCTGTTGGGATGTAGAAACCGGACAGGCAGTTAAACACGGTTGTTTTACCTGCTCCATTGGGGCCGATAACCGACACTATTTGACGTTCTTTTACGTTCAAGTTCACTTTGTTGACGGCAACTAGCCCACCAAACTGCATCATTAGCCCGTTAACATCTAATAATAACTGGCTCATGATTTCACCTCCGTATCATTTAAAGCGAGGTGCGGGCGTTTCATTGGAACTAGGCCTTGAGGGCGCCAACGCATCATTACAACCATGAGTAATCCAAATAACAGCATGCGGTATTCTGAAAATTCACGTGCTATCTCAGGCAGTATTGTCATGATAATGGCGGCTAAAATAACGCCCACTTGTGAGCCCATACCGCCCAGTACCACAATGGCCAAAATGATAGCCGATTCAATGAAGATGAAGGATTCAGGGCTGATAAAACCTTGGCGAGCCGCAAAGAAGGAACCAGCAAACCCAGCTGTTGATGCGCCTATAGTAAATGCTGATAGCTTGATTGCGGTGCGGTTTAGGCCTAATGATCGACATGCGATTTCGTCTTCGCGTAACGCTTCCCATGCGCGACCAATCGGCATGCGAATAAGGCGGTTGATAACGAAGATGACAAAAGCCACTAATACAACAGCAATGAGATATAGGAAGATAACCTTGTAGCCGCTACTGTAATCAATACCAAAGAACTCGTGGAAGGTCTGTCCGTCTTCGGAGGCTCGTCGGCTAAACTCAAGGCCGAATAACGTTGGTTTTTCGATACCGGAGATACCGTTGGGTCCGCCGGTGATCGATGTCCAGTTATTGAGTAGGATACGAATAATCTCACCGAAGCCAAGGGTTACAATCGCTAAGTAGTCTCCGCGCAAGCGCAAAACAGGAAAGCCCAGTAAAAAGCCAAACAATGCTGCAAGCCCAGCGGACAGGGGCAAACAGACCCAAAACGATAACCCTAAATATTCGGAGCATAATGCATAGGTGTAAGCACCAACAGCATAGAAGGCGACATAACCTAAATCCAACAAGCCTGCGAGCCCGACCACAATGTTTAGGCCTAGACCTAACATGATGTAAATAAGCGTTAAGGTTGCAAGGTCAACAGATCCACGCGAAACCATGAAAGGCCAAATCACCATGCCAATGAAAAGAGCGGCAATCAGCCAAGGCTTTAGTGTATCTACCTTCTGCCCTTTGGGCATTAATGCATGTAGATTAGGCTTAGGCACTTTACCAAACAGGGCATCTACCTGCTCTGAAAAAAGCTGCGAAAGAAAGACCAAACCAATGCCTATGCCTATCAATGTCCAGCGTTCTGCAGAGGCACCTTCAACGGCTAGGAACGTCCCCTCAGATTGAAGTGTGACACCAAGCATTAAACACGCGAGGATAAAGGCAACCCCTGCGGCGAAAATCGCATTATAAAATTTACTAGCCATTAGACTTTTTCCACCTCCGGCTTACCTAATAAACCACTGGGGCGGAATAGAAGAATCAATACTAAGAGGCCAAACGAGACAACATCTTTATATTCGGAAGGGAAGTAGGCCGAGGTTAATGCCTCAGTAACCCCTAAAATTAGTCCCCCCAACATTGCGCCGGGAATAGATCCGATCCCGCCGAGTACGGCAGCGGTGAAGGCTTTTAATCCTGCCATAAAGCCGACAAATGGGTTAACTACGCCGTAATATAAGCCTAGCAATAAACCTGCAATGGCAGCTAATGCGGCACCAATAATAAAGGTCAGCGCGATAATCCGGTTAGTGTCGATGCCTAATAGGTTGGTCATGCCAATGTCTTCGGAGCAAGCACGGCACGCGCGACCCATTCGGGAGCGGGATATGAACAAGGTTAAGCCTGTCATGCTAATGACGGTCACAGTCCATATGATCAGCTGCATGTATGAGAACGACACCTCGAATACGGAAGGGTCTCCAAATGTCCAACCGCCCGTGATTTGCGGTGGTAAGGCTACATCACGTGAGCCTTGAGCAAGAACCACGTAGTTTTGAAGAAAAATGGACATGCCAATAGCAGAAATTAGGGGAATAAGCCGATTAGATCCGCGTAAGGGGCGGTAGGCAACACGCTCAACAGTCCAACCATAGGTGCTCGCTATAATAACGGCCACGATTAGTGCAACTAGTAGGATAATCGGTAAGCCAACTAGCCCCATTCCTAATAGTCCCGCGATCACAATAAAACTGATGTAGGAACCGATCATATAAATTTCGCCATGAGCGAAGTTGATCATGCCAATAATGCCATACACCATGGTGTAGCCAATGGCGATTAATGCGTATGTTGAGCCAATTGTTAGCCCGTTAATTATTTGTTGTAGTAAGTATAAAAACGTTTCAGACATAGGGGAACCGTATAGTGAAACACCCCGATCCCGGTTAGGGGATAAGGGTGTTATCTGTTCCAGCAACGACTAAGGTAGAGTGTTGCCAGCGTTAACTCTTGAGTGCTTACAATGGGTAAGACAGCACAGTAAAAGAGTAGGTGTTTACCCAGCCGATAAGGCGTAGGTAAACAGCGTGGCCTTATTTGGCCGGTGTTTTAGTACCGTCGGCGTGCCAGTCATAAACAACAAAAGAGAACTCAGTTAGGTCACCTTTATCGTCAAACGCTAGTTTGCCAGTAGTGGTATCAAAGGTGTTGTTATGAATGTACTCAGCGACTTCTTCTGGGTCAGTTGAGTCCGCCCCTTTCATGGCTTCTGTCATGATTTGAACAGCAGAATAAGCAGGGAAGACGAATGCGCCTGATGGGTCTTCGTTTTTCGCTTTAATTGCTTCTACAATCGCTTGGTTAGCGGGGTCTTGATCAAAGCTTTGCGGTAACGTGACTAAAAGGCCTTCAGAAGCTTCGCCGGCAATTTTAGAAATGTCTGGGTTGCCTACACCTTCAGGTCCCATGAATTTAGCATTTAAGCCTTTTTCAGCTGACTGACGTAAGATAAGGCCTAATTCAGGATGGTAGCCACCATAGTAAATAAAATCGACGTTGTTCTTTTTAAGCTTTGCGATGAGTGCTGAAAAGTCTTTGTCGCCAGCGGTCACACCTTCAAACATGACAGGGGTAATGCCATTAGCTTCCACGGCATCTTTAACCGCTGTTGCTAAGCCTTCACCGTATTGTTGCTTATCATGGATGATAGCCATATTTTGGGGTTTAACGTTGTCGATGATGTATTGGGCAGCAAATGGACCTTGTAAACTATCAAGACCGATAGTTCGGAAGATCATACCGTAGCCTTTTTCGGTGATTGATGGTGAGGTTGATGCTGCTGTGATCATCAGAACACCTTCTTCATCATAAATATCAGAAGCTGGTTCTGTTGATGAAGAGCATAGGTGACCTACTACATATTGAACGCCGTCGTTAACGATTTTGTTAGCAACAGCGACCGCTTGTTTAGGGTCGCAAGCGTCATCATAAATAACGCTTTCTAACATGTCGCCATTAACACCACCGGCCTTATTGATCTGTTCGATTGCGGCCAGTACGCCAACTTTTTGCATATCGCCATACTGAGCAACGGGGCCTGTAGCTGGGCCAGCAAGAGCGATTTTGATCGTGTCTGCTTGAGCGGCTGTGCCGTATAAACACAGGGCTGTACCTACGCTCAGTAGGGTGCGAGTAAATGTTTTCATGAGTAGCTTACCTTCTCCGTCGTCGGTTTTTTATCAGATAACCGTTTGAGGGTGTTGTAGTGTTAAGGATACCTGTAAGAATTAACTACAAAGTCAGGTAAAAATCAATGTTTACTATAGGAAACAAAATCTATTAAAGCGGTCTTTGTCGGCTTGCTTTAGAATACGCTGACCTGTTTTGTTACTCTTTATGGGATTTTCTGTTATTGCAGGTTTTTTATGTACGTAAGATCCTATAACGGTCGAATTTTAACGTCATAACGGCCATTTCTGTTTGCCCAACAACCACGGTGGTTGAAGAGTGAACTACACTTTTGTCAGTTATATCGGGTTCGGCTTAACCAACCCCGGATAAAGATAATAATGAGGGGCTTATGCTCAATCTATGTCGTTTACAACGGCTTTTTATAATGCCAGCTGTTTTTTCGCCTGTTGGTGTATATATTCGTTGTTTGATGCTTGTCGTGTTCTTTTCATCATCGGCTAATGCTGATCGCTTGGACGCACCAGCATTAAAAACGCCACGTGCTACGTCCGGTTTATTGCTGGATATTGCTAAAGCGGGTGATCGTTTGGTTGCTGTTGGGGACCAAGGCGTGATTCTGCTCTCCGATACGCAAGGTCGTCAGTGGCAACAAGCGGATGTGCCAACCAGCGTTATGCTGACGGCAGTAACCTTTGTGACTGACTCTATTGGCTGGGCCGTAGGGCATGACGGTGTTTTGCTCCGCACCAGTGATGCAGGCCTTAATTGGCGTGTTGTGATGACGGGCAATGAGCTAAACGCGCTTCAAGTTGAGCAGTTCCAGCGTTTAGTTGATACCGGTGGCGATTCTGCAATGCCAGAGTTAGCCGTTGATGAGCTTAGTTATTATCTGGATGACGCCATTGTTGCTCAAGAAGATGGCCCCAGTTTACCTCTGTTGAATGTGTTCTTTAGCGACTCTGACCATGGATTTGTCATGGGCGCATATGGCTTGTTGATTGCAACACAAGATGGTGGCGATAGCTGGAAAGTGCTTTCACATCGTGTTCCTAACCCTGATCGTTTTCATTTAAACGCTATGACAGGCGATGCTCATTATCTGTATTTAGCCGGTGAGGCCGGTATCTTGTATCGATCTGGTGACCAAGGGGAGCACTGGGAAGCGCTTGATTCGCCTTACGAAGGATCCTTCTTTGATATCAATGTATACCGCGGTGAAGTGCTGCTTGCGGGCTTGCGGGGACACTTATTTACTAGCCCGGACCAAGGCATCACATGGGAGCAAGTGGCAATTGATACCCCCAGTACGCTTTCTGCCGTGGCCTCTCGGGATAACCAATCTCTGCTAATTGCTGGGCAAGGTGGCAGTGTTTTGCTGGGAGAGCAAAGCCATCGTTTACAACTATTGAACCAATCTGATCGTCGCGGTTGGAGTGCGGCCGTGCCTGTAAAGAATGGTTGGGTATTGGTAGGAGAAAAGGGCGTCAAATTAATAGATCGTCTGGGTGAGGCGATATCGCTGCATGCTAGCGAGCAGAAGGGGATTGCGATGAGGGCTCAGCCGTGAAAATTGCTTCTTTATTATTGGCTCCTATTAAGCTGTCTGAGCAAATCCTTGAGCGTCTTTTATTTGAGCGCCGTGTACCCGTTTTGTTTGTGTTTGCGGCGGTCACCTTGTGGTTGTTAAGCCAAGCGGTACAGATTCGCCCGGATGCCAGCTTTGTAAAAATGATTCCATCTAGCCATCCCTATGTGGAGAACTACTTAACCTACCGAGATGATCTGTCGGGCCTAGGTAATAGCTTGCGTGTGGTTGTCCAAGCAGAGCAAGGAGATATTTTTACAGCTGAATTTCAAAACACCCTAAAGCAAGTAACAGACGAGGCTTTTTATATTCCTGGGGTAGACCGTTCGGCCGTTAAGTCCATATGGACCCCTAACGTTCGTTGGACCGAAGTAACCGAGCAAGGATTCGTTGGGGGGCCTGTTATCCCGGCTGATTACGATGATAGCGAGCAAGCACTGAATAATGTGCGCACTAATATTTTACGCTCGGGGCAGGTGGGGATCTTGGTGGCTAATGATTTCCGGTCAGCTATGGTGCAAGTCCCGTTGTTGGATAAAGATCCAGAAACCGGAGAAAAGCTTAATTATCAGAGTTTGTCATCCAAAGTAGAGACGTTGCTGCGCGATAAATATCAAACCGACACAGTCACGATTCGTATTACTGGATTCGCTAAAATAGTGGGTGATTTGATTGATGGCGCACGCTCTGTCGCTTTATTCTTCGCTATTGCCATTGTTGTCACACTTATCTTGTTGTACCTCTACTCAGGGAGTGTAAGTGGAACATTAATCCCAATAGCGTGCTCGCTGGTGGCTGTTATTTGGCAATTGGGCTTACTGAAAGCGCTTGGGTACGGGCTAGATCCGTATTCGATGTTGGTCCCGTTTTTGGTTTTCGCGATTGGCGTTAGCCACGGGGTGCAGGTAGTTAATACGGTACGCCTAGAGCAATCATTAGGCGCTGAGCCGTGGTTAGCGGCTCGTCGCGCGTTTAGAGCCATTTATATACCGGGCCTAACGGCTTTATTGTCTGACGGCCTAGGGTTTGTAACCCTGATGGTTATCGATATTCAGGTCATTAAAGATTTAGCGGTGGCGGCCTCAATGGGCGTTGCGGTTATTGTGTTGACCAATCTTTTTTTATTACCGGTTTTGTTGTCATTTATCGGTGTGGGTAACAAAGCGGTGGCGCGCATGGAAAAGAGTCAAAATTCCGACACTTCGATGTGGCAGCCAATGACTTTTTTCGCAACTAAGCGAGGTGCGAGTATCGCTGTGGTTGTGGCGTTGGTGGCGCTGGGTGTAGGTTTATGGGGTAGTAAAGATCTTAGAATCGGTGATTTAGATGCTGGCGCCCCCGAACTTCGGGCAGACTCTCGCTATAACCTAGATAATGCTTTTATAAGTGAAAATTACAGCACGTCCAGTGATATCTTTGTGGTGATGGCCATCACACCTACGCAGGCGTGTACAAGTTACCAAAGTTTAGCCGGTGTGGAGCGCTTTCAGCAGTTCCTCACTGGTGTTCCGGGCGTGCAGAGCTCGATTTCGCTAGCGGATGTATCAAAGCGGGTAACGGCAGGGTTAAACGAAGGCAATTTAAAATGGCGCACGATTAGCCGTAATCAATACGTGATTAATGCATCGCTTGGATATGTTCCGGCGGGCTTTATGAACTCGGATTGCTCTTTACTGCCCGTTATTATCTTTTTGGATGACCATAAAGCCGAAACGCTATCGCAGTTAACTCACATTATTGATGACTATGCGATGGCGAACAATACTGATCAGTTACGCTTTGAAATGGCGGCAGGCAATAGTGGCTTTGAAGCGGCAACGAATCAGGTCATTGAAACCGCTCAATACGATATGCTGGCTTGGGTATACGGCGTGGTAAGTTTGCTGTGTTTGTTAACCTTCCGCTCTATCAAAACAGTCTTTTGTATTATCGCACCGTTGGCGCTGACCTCTTTGTTATGCCAAGCCCTGATGGCGTGGCTGGGCATTGGCGTGAAAGTGGCAACATTACCTGTGATTGCGCTGGGTGTAGGGATTGGTGTGGATTATGGTATTTATATTTATTCCCGACTCAATACCTATCTGGTTGAAGGAATGAGCTTAAAAGATGCGTATTTGGCAACACTTAAAACCACTGGTTCATCGGTTGCCTTTACCGGGTTAACGTTAGCAACAGGTGTTGTGCTGTGGGTGTTGTCGCCGATTAAATTCCAAGCTGATATGGGTATTTTGCTTACCTTTATGTTCCTTTGGAATATGTTGGGCGCATTAGTGTTATTACCTGCATTGGCTTGTTTGTTGAATGCTCGTTCAGCGGTAACATCAGCAATTAAAGATGGTTATCAAGATTCACAAGATAAAGGTGCACTCTGATGCTATTTAACCGAAAGATACTGGTTGCTTTAGAAGGAACGGATTCGGATGAAAAAGCGTTTAAACGAGCCGTACTGATTGCTGATCGTATGAAGTGCGCCATGGACGTTTTGTGGCTGAATGCACCTATGGCTGATCAGCCTATTATGCAGTTAATTACCCGGCTGCAGGTGGATGGTTTAGCGATTAATGTGCTGTATATCGAAAATAAGTCGTTAGTAAAAGAGGTACAGCGCCGCTGGAAAGATGATCACTTTTCATTGCTTATCAAAAGTTGTGATACGGACCACAGCGGTTTTTTGGCTCCGCTAGATTGGCAATTGTTACGTCAAACCCCATGTCCTGTTTTACTGGTTAAACGGGATAGTTTGTGGGAGCACGGCGCAATTTTGGCGGCGGTCGATCCTCGTGGTAAAGAGGAGAAGCGCAATCGCTTAAATCAGATGGTGTTGATGATGGCGGGCTTTATTGCACGTGAGGCTCAAGCGCCTTTGCAGGTAACCGCCGCTTATCCACCGCCTATGCTCGGTGCAGAGCTGGAAAACCAATCGGCTGAGTTATTAAAAAATGATGTGGAAGCCGTTGTTCATACATTACTAGCGAGTTCGAAAATGAAGCCTGCTGATGTGTGGATTGGTGAAGGTCCACCGGAGCATTGGGTGAGCCAAACGGCGAAAGAGAATAATGCAGCGGTTGTTGTTATAGGAACGCAAGCGCGATCGGGCTTAACGGGAGCGTTGTTAGGCAATACGGCTGAAAAGATACTCGATCGCTTAAGCTGTGATGTGTTGGTGCTTAGAGAAGGCGTGTCCGAAGGGCTACGAAACCTGCTATCCTAGCCGTTTTAACGGAATCATTAGGACGTAATATATGATAGTTCGGTTGCTTAGCGTTACGGCATATGCGCTTGCATTAGTCGCTTGTTCTCCTATCCCCGATCTTCCTGGGCCACTAGGTATTCCGGGGTTTTGATCTCTTACGATAATTTATTTTTTGCTTCAATCCATTGTGACATGTACTGCGTGCTTTTGTGGTGATGGTGTCTAAGCATTTGACCAACAAAATTATTTTTCCGGTGTTGAGCTAAATGCTTTTTATCGAGCATTTGGTTAAGCAGATAAAGCAAATTACCTTGGTTTTTAACGGTGTTAAATCGGTGATCTAAAATAGCTTGTGTTCGTGATTGAGCTTTCAGCCAAGTGGCTTCATCTTGATATAACTGCACCGCGGCAGCTGCAATGGCTTTTTCTGATCCGCCGATGGCTCCCGGCCATGCTTGTGAGCTGACCATCCCTTCCACTCCTATCGGTGTTGTGACGGAAGGCGTTCCGTTGCGCATGGCGTCCAGCAGCTTACCTTTAATTCCGGCACCAAAGCGCAATGGCGCGATAAGTACGCGAGCGTTCTGTATCACTTCGTCAGCCGATTCTGCCCAGCCTTTTACGTAAAAGCCGCTGCTGGGGTGGTTTAAATCCGTAGCTTTGGGCGGCGGATAGGCGCCGTAAATATGAAGCTCCGCTTGAGGTAAAGCTTGTCGTATTTTGGGCCAAATACGTTGTTTTAACCACAAAACAGCGTCCCAGTTAGGGGCATGTCTAAAATTACCAATACTGACAAAGTGCTGACGCTGTTGCCATGACGGGGTAGAAGCTGGCGCTGAACGCTCATGATTTATCATAAATGGGCAGTGCATGAGCTGCTGATAGGGGACGCTGAAATAGTCGGTGAGTAAGCGAAGCTCAACATCCGAGATCATTAAAGTAAGGTCACATCGATAAATTGAGGCAATCTCACGTTGTGCTAAATCAGTAGGGCTCATGTAATCGAAAAGGGTATCCATCTCCAAAAGAGGGGTGAAATCAACCTCATCCTTTGTCAGCTGTAGTTGCTTTTTAAGCATCTGATGCCTTGCATCGCGCAAGCTATGGAGGTCTTCCGTATCCAGCAGTCGGATGGCATCGGGGCAGGCTTTTTCTACTCGCCAACCAAACTGTTCTTCCATCATAAAACGATCAAAAAGCACGACGTTTGGGCGTTGTTCTGCAATCCATGTATCAAAGCTGGCGTCATTTAGGCTGATGGCGACTTCTTGGACATTCCACGGTGATAAGTCGGCCCTGTGGTCGCCTAATGAGGCGGGGCTAGCAAATGTTATCGTCCATCCCTGATTATGAAAGAGTTCTATAAAAGACAGCATATGATAGCCAGCAGCCGAGGAGTTAGGCTCAGGCCAAACGTACCCAATAATGACAATATGCAGTGGCTGAGATGGTGTTGAAGCGGCTGGCATATGCTATTACTTTCTCTATTAAAAAGAACAAGATAATAGCGCAATTAGGGCAAAGGGGGCAGTGCTTATCTTTGCTGATAGTCGTTTAAAACGTCAGTCGGAATCAGCTTGCGAATCATTTTTAAGCCAAAGGCTACCACGACCACATCGTCAATAAGCCCGAAGACTAACAGGAGGTCGGGAATCAAGTCTAAGGGGCTTATTGCGTATACCGCTAATAGGATAAATAAGAGCTTGGCAGACCAAGGCGAGCGTTTATCCCAGACCGCTTTACAGGTTGCCCAAGTATCGGATGAAAGCAAGGTAAAACCTTTATAGGCGCTGCTTAGTAGTCCCATGCTGTCCTCTTTTGTTGGCGATTTGATGTGTCATATTACTTTATTTGACAGGTATTTGAGGAGTTAATTCCAATCGCGAGGTTCGTTAGTGTCGCACTTAATGCAATTTAGCTGTGTGCCTAATTGGGAAGCCCTACCTTCGGGTGTGGTGACCCAAACTCGACTAGTCCATGGTGGATTGTGGCGCACGTGCTGGTTATGACCGCAGGCCAGTTCTGCGACCCAGTGATCTTCTTCATCGGTATGATAGCCTGCGATGGGTTGCTGCATAATGGACCCTTAGTTATTGACCAAGTGCTTTTGAGATGGCGGCTTTGGCGTGTATTCCCGCTGCTTTTAATGCTAGGGCTGTTGCGTCAGCTATGTGCAATATAGGAATGTTAATCCCCGATTGTATGGCGGGCGCGACTTTATGCATGGTGTTGGTGCAAATAACTAGGAAGTCAGCGCCGGCACGCTCTACCGCTTGAGCGGCTGACGTTAGAATATCGGCTGTTGCTGGCCAATCGCCTACATGTTGAAGTGCTTCTATATCGGCGAAGTCTAGGCTGTTCAAAATGATTTTGGCTGAATGCAGGCCGCCACGATCTTGTTTGATACCTTCATTGAGTAATTGATAATAGGTTTGAGTTGATTCCCAGCTCATGCCGCCGAGCAAGCCTATTGTTAACATAATATTCCCTTTGCCTGTTTGCTTAATGAGATGAGTGGTGTGGGCGCCTCACTATAAAAAAGCTCTCGTGTAGAGAGCTTTATACGGTATTTTGACGATAGCACTTTTAAAGCGCTTTTAAACCTAAGCGGTGTTTAATAGGCCTTAAAAAGTATCGGTGATAACAACATCAGTGAGCGGCAATTGACCGCCACGAGGATGGGCTTCTTTCGTTGCTTTGCCGATAGCTACAAACATAGAAATAACATGATCTTCAGGCAGCTTAATGAGCTTACCTACCGCGTCAAAATCAAACCCATCCATTGGGCAGCTGTCGTAACCCATAGATTTAGCTGTCAGCATGAGCGTTTGTGCTGCCATGCCACAAGAGCGCATCGCTTCGTCACGCTGTGTTTGTTCTTTGCCACGGTAGTAGTTATCAATGGCCGGAAGTAGGATGTCACGTGTGCCTTGGTCTGTATTGGCCCAATAGCGTTCGGGCTCTTTTTCCCAGGCTTTTAAATCGGCGCACATAATGACAAGCAGTGAGCTATCGGTGACTTGTGCCTGATCCCAAGCAGCGGCGCGGATTTGTGCGCGTAAGGCTTTATCTTTAACTACAACAAAACGCCAGTTTTGTATATTGAAAGCTGTTGGAGACAGGACGGCTAACGATAAAAGTTCGCGTTCTTCATCGGCTGTTAGTACGTGTTCGGGGTCAAAATGCTTTACTGCGCGACGGCTGGTAATGGCTTCAAAAGTTTGCATTGGTCACTCCATGATTAAACATATTTACACAGGACTGTAGCAGTTTGATATGACAGTCACTAGCTACGCCTCGCAATTCATTATTGCTTGTCTCGAACAGTTTATATGGTTCTGTAACGGGGGATGATAGCCCCTTTTGCTGTAACAGCGGGGCTATCTAATGTGGGTGATCTACATACGCATCAATAACTTGACGGACTCACGTAACCGTTCAAAGGCTTCTGCTAAGAATTGAATTTCATCGCGGGATTTGATTTCAATTGGGGTATCCACTTCACCCTTACTGAGTTTGTCGGCGGCGAGCGTGAGCTGACGCAAAGGGGCTGTCATTGATGTGGATAAGAGCCGTGCGAAAACAAAACCTATCACAGCCGCAAATAATATGAAGGCGACAAACCCAATGGTAAATGTGTTTAGGAGCTTCAGTGCCACTTTTTTCGGTGTTTCTGCAATCAAATATCCAAGAATATGTTGTTGCTCAGTGTCGGCATAAACGGGCAAGGATGTAATGAGACTCTGCTCGCTTTCTGTACTAGATAGGCTCGTCACTTGGGTGATGGAGTAGGCGAGTTCTGGGTAATCTTCGCTGAAAGAGTGACCATGGCTTAAATCATGAACACTGCCCCACTCTTTGGATTGATCACTGTGGCTGATATAAAAGCCTTCTTTGTTGATCAAGCTGAATTGCGTGGCATCATGCTGGTTACTTTGTTTGATGAGATCGATAAAGGCATTAGCGTCAACATTCATGATGAGCACAGCCACCAAGCGTTCGCCTACGGCAAATATGGGGGTGGCAAACCGAATTGTTGGTTGGTGAGGCTGGGCTAATTTACCTTCTTCACGGTTTAAATCGGTGGGGGAGACGTAGTACTCGCCAAAAGTAAGGGATTTTGCCGCTTGAAAGTGTGGACTGGTCGCTTTGTCGTGTAATAACTCTAAAGGGACCACGCGACTAGAGCCATTTTGTTCGTTGTGCTCAACGCGAATTAGCTCTTTGCCATCGGCACCAATGAGCCTGATTTGGTTATAAATATGGCGGTTTTTTATAATGCTAAGAAAATCCCTTGCTATGTACCGGCCGAGTGTTTCTTTCGTATTTTCATCATTGATTACTAGGGCACGGCCATATTCAAACATGGAATTGGCATCTCTGAGGTAAAACAAATCTCCTGGAACATACTTCAACGTATTTTCAATACCACTCGAAAGCAAGCGGGCTTGAGTTTGCGTATTTTGTATGCCCGATTGGGTAAGTGCGTCTTGCGTTGTCAGGTACGCAAAGACTGAGACCAATAATACGGGAATGAGAGCTGCCGTCAGCAGTGCTCGTTCTATTCGGCCTTTAATGGATCGCATTGGAAGACTCCGTTGTGGTGGCAGCGTTGATTAAGTCGGAAGCACCTAGTAAAAAGTGAGAGCGCTTCTCTGGATGTTCGATAAAGGATGCTATTCGGCTAGTGAGTAATGGCAGTCGGTAGGTTGATACCTCTCCTTCGTTGGTCCAAATAACATATTCACGTTTAAATAAAATTTGCGCTGCAGGACCCACTTGCTCGGATAAAAGTCGGATGATTTGTTTTAACGTGGGCTTCAGAGCCTCGCTTTCATCCGTACCATGCGTAACATTACTGTCTGTTCGCTCAATGTGTTTTGTCATCGTTACTGATGGCTGCATAGCAGATGCGGGCTTTATGTTGCCGTCATCTGATTGGGCAAAGGCAATTAGGTTTTTTGCCGCAGAGCGAATAGCGGTGCCAATTAATGCTTGATTGATGTTTGGCTCTGTCATTAATACAAATAGGGTGTCTTCATTCAGTTGGAAGCCAAGTAGGCGGCTATCATTCATTTCTATTTGTACTTCATTATGGCCTTGCTGTAGTGCTTGAAGAGCGTCCAGCATTTGCTTAAAAATACGTGCCGTATTGAGTAAATTATCGTTAAACATCGCTGGGAAATTTGAGGCGCGCAGCCTGTGTTTATGTATCAGGCAGCTGTGGCGTACGCCACCTAGGATCTGGAAGTTAGATAAAATGTTCATGTTTAGAGGCTTCTTCGAGTCGGCTGTGATTAAGTCCACTGCAGCATGTCTTCTACTTGCTGCTTCAGCATCCGTGCCGATGTTCGTTGATTGGCAATAATGCCAAGTACTTGATCCTCTTCAATAAATACGTTGATTGATGATCCTTTTGGGCTTTTGATTAAAATTGATTTGGCTGGGTCAAACTGAGTTGTTGCATGGAAAGCAGGGATCATTCCTGCCATGAATCCAATGTATTCTTCGAGTAATGGGTTATCAAGTGACGAGGTCAGCACGTCGCCCATATCGTTGGCGAGCACGGCACCTTCTACGCCTTTAATCGTCATCACATCATCCACGATAGAGTCTTTCATGATGAGCTTATCTCCTAAGTAATCGTTGACCATCAAAAGTGGCGGTTCTTGAGGCGTATCATCGGGTGAAGACGCCAATATAGGCATGTCCTGTGATTGCTCGAGTAAAGAGGTCCAACAATCGCTCGCTATTCGATCGGTTAGTGCGTGTTGCACAAGGCTTAATACTGACTGGCGAGAGCGCGCATCAAAAAAGTGGATATCGGCCTGGATGCCTAGTTCATCAATCCATGCTTGATAGTGTGCTAAAGAGGGTTCGCTTCTGATGTCTGATTGAGTAACACCAATGAGTAAGCCTGTTCGTTGAATCAGTTGGCTAAATTCATCTATGTAAAACGTTAAATCGCGCTGCGGCTGATTCCGTGTGTTGTCCAAGAGCAAAATACATTTGTTAGCGTCGTGAGCGAGATCCGAAGTTAGAACATCCCACATAAAGTTAAATCGGTACTGACCGGGTGCACCGTAAAAACGAATGTGGTGTTGATCACCTAATGTTAGTTGGCCGTAATCTAGTGCGACGGTTGTGGTTTGCTTTCGGTTGCCCGTGATGTCAGATGCTTTGACATCAGTTGATACCGCATCTGAGCCACTCAATGTGTTAATCGCGGTTGTTTTACCGGCGCCGACAGGCCCAATTAAAACTAATTTGTGGCTAATCATGCTTAATTTGTCCGAATACATTGGGGATTTTGTTGGCCCAAACTGACTAAGGGCGGGATTAGAACACCCAAAGATGACAGTTTTATGACGCGGGTGTGGATGTTATGTTATTTATCGAGCGGTTGGTTAATAAGTAGGCGAGTGAATGTTTTTGTTAGCCTAAATGCTGCTTTTATGTGCTTTAACAATAGCTATGTCAGGCTTGTGGCACTATTTGTTAGTTATATTGGTTTCTTTTGTTATTGGTGGTTTTCAGATTTTCGTCCATCCTTAATAAACACGATAAAGATAACCACGCATGTATTTTATGTTGATTAGCGCGGTTCAAAAATAAAATGAGGATTGTGCCATGCCAGAATATAAAGCCCCCCTTCGAGATATCCAGTTTGTTCTTAATGATGTGTTGGATGCCGAAGCACATTACGCAAGCTTGCCGGGTTGTGAAGAGGCTACACCTGATATGGTCAGTGCTATTTTGGAAGAAGGCGCTAAGTTTGCTGAACGCGTGTTATCACCTCTGAACCAGGTGGGTGATCAGCAAGGTTGTCAGTTTGATAATGGTGATGTGAAAACCCCTGAAGGCTTTAAAGAGGCTTATCAACAATACGTTGAAGGCGGCTGGCCGTCTTTAGCGCATGATGTTGAGTACGGCGGGCAAGGTTTGCCAGAATCATTGGGAACCGTTATCAGTGAAATGGTTGGCTCGGCTAATTGGTCTTGGGGAATGTATCCTGGGTTAAGCCATGGCGCTATGAACACTTTGCATGAGCACGGCACAGATGAGCAAAAATCGACTTATCTTACCAAGCTCGTCAGTGGCGAATGGACGGGCACTATGTGCCTTACTGAGCCGCATTGTGGAACCGACTTGGGCATGCTGCGCACTAAAGCTGAGCCTCAGTCCGACGGTAGTTATGCAATTAGCGGAACCAAGATATTTATTTCCGCTGGCGAGCACGACCTAGCCGATAATATTGTGCACATCGTATTGGCACGCCTGCCGGATGCGCCAGCGGGTACTAAGGGTATATCGTTATTTATTGTCCCTAAATTCATGCCCAATGGTGAAGGCGAGTCAGCCACTGTGGGTGATCGAAATCAGGTCGCTTGTGGATCGCTTGAACATAAAATGGGTATCCACGGTAATGCGACCTGCGTGATGAACTTTGATGGCGCTAAAGGCTATTTGATCGGCCCGCCTAACAAAGGCTTAAACTGCATGTTTACTTTTATGAATACAGCACGTTTAGGGACGGCATTACAGGGCTTGTCACATGCTGAGTGGGGTTTTCAAAACTCGTTAGCTTACGCAAAAGATCGTCTTCAAATGCGTGCGCTTTCAGGACCTCAAGCTCCTGAAAAAGCAGCAGATCCTATTATTGTACATCCAGCCGTTCGTAATATGTTGCTCACACAAAAAGCCTTTGCAGAAGGTGGGCGAGCGTTAATTTATTACTGTGCTCAACTCGTCGATAAAACACATTTGGCCAGTGAGGAAGAGAAGAAAGAAGCGGATGCATTACTCGCCTTCCTAACACCAATAGCGAAAGCTTTTTTAACAGAAGTCGGTTTCGAGTCGGCTAACCATGGTATGCAGGTGTTTGGTGGTCATGGTTATATTGCTGAATGGGGTATGGAGCAAAATGTGCGTGATGCGCGAATCGCCATGCTTTATGAAGGTACTACTCAAATTCAAGCTCTTGATCTGTTAGGGCGTAAAGTGCTCATGACACAAGGGGAGTCGCTCAAGGGCTTTACCAAGATTGTGCATAAGTTCTGTAAAGCTCAAGCCGATAACGAAACGATGAAACCTTATGTCGATGCCTTGAATACGCTCAATAAAGAGTGGGCTGACATCACCATGAAAATTGGCATGAAGGCTATGAACAATCGTGAAGAGGTTGGTGCGGCGGCCGTCGATTACTTAATGTACTCCGGCTACGTAAGTTTGGCTTATTTCTGGGCACGTATGGCGTTGGCAGCTCAAGAGAAGTTGGATGCTGGGACGGCTGAGCCCGCTTTTTATGAGGCAAAACTGAAAACGGCGACTTTCTACTTTGAACGCATTTTACCGAGAACTCATGGCCATGTTGCCATTATGCAGTCCGGTGCTGATAACTTACTGTCAATGGATGTTGATCAGTTTAGCTTTTAAGGATAGCGCGTGCACTGGATTCTAAGGTTTAGTGCTGGCCGTTGGCTGGCACACCATTTTATTAATTATAAAGCGGCGCGCTATGAGGCTCGCCGACAAGCTAGCCTCGCTGGCGAGGCTAACAATAACAGCGTACTAAACACAGCTGCAGAACAAGAAGATAACTCTAAGGAGATAGTAATGGCTGATCTGGCAAACGTATTTGATGATATGAAAGGGCGTTTTAATAGCTCTGCGGCGGGTGATCTAGACGCTGTTTTCCAATACCAAATAGAAGATGGCGTACCGTATTATGTCGTGATTAATGACGGAACCTGTGAAACAGCGCAAGGCGAGCATGATGATCCTACGGTCACATTAATGATGGACAGCGAAACTTTGCAAGAAGTCCTCTCTGGCGAGACTGACGGAATGCAGGCTTTTATGGCTGGCCGAATTCGTGCAGATGGTGACATCATGCTAGCCACACGTTTGACCGCTCTGTTTCCGGTGGGTTGATAAAGCGTCTGCTGGCGAACTGTTTGGTTAGCCAGCTAATTTACCAACTTTCCTGCTACACTAAATGCACATGTTAGTCCGATCAAACGGAGCTTTACAGGGCTCTTAGGCTAAATGTTGCATAGCTCGGACTACAGTCCGCCCATGCATAAAAATAAAGATTTTGGGGGCAGTAAATGGACCATGCTCGTGGATCCTGGATTCCGGAAAACCTGAATCCAAAAGGTTATCGGCATATTGTAGATATGTTTACCGATGCCTGTACCCGTTTTGCCGATCGTCCAGCCTTTACTAGTTTTGGACGTACGCTGACCTATCGAGAATTAGACCGTCTGTCGGATTCGTTTGCTGTGTACTTGCAGCGTGATACGGACTTGCAACCGGGGGATCGAATCGCAATTCAGCTACCAAACATGATTCAATACCCTGTGGTGTTAATGGCGGCATTTAAAGTGGGCTTAGTCGTTGTAAATACCAATCCGCTGTATACGCCACGCGAATTGGAGCATCAATTTAAAGACTCTGGTGCTAAGGCTTTGATCATTCATGCGAGTATGGCGCATAACGCTGAGCAAATCATCGCCAATACCCTTATCAAAGATGTGTTCGTTACCCAGATCGGTGACTTGCATGGCTTTGTTAAGCGCACCTTGCTAAATACAGCCATTAAATACGTTAAAAAAATGGAGCCTGACTATAACTTGCCAATGGAGCAACCATTGCGCGGAGCGATGATGGCTTACATGGGTGAAAAGCCCTCGCCTGTGGATATGTCTACGGAAGATGTTGCGGTATTGCAATACACCGGAGGGACGACCGGTGTAGCGAAGGGCGCGATGCTAACACACGGTAATCTAGTATCGAACATGCTACAGGGCCATGATTTAATTAATCGTGCTGAAAAAAATTGGCAAGACGTCACCATTTCTCCTCTACCGCTTTACCATATCTATGCATTTATGATTGCCATGGTTGTTATGGAAGAGGGTGGGCACAGTGTGCTTATTACCAACCCCCGCGACATTGCTGGGTTTGTTAAAGAGCTCAAGCGCTGGCCAATCTCGACCTTCCTTGGTCTTAACACATTATTTGTCGCGTTATGTAATAACGACGACTTTAAAGCTCTCGATTTTAGCCGCCTTAAAGTAACTATTTCAGGCGGCATGGCACTTACACATGCCGCAGCTGACCAATGGAAAGAGATTACAGGCTGCGATGTAATGGAAGGTTATGGCCTGACAGAAACCTCCCCAGCTGTATCAATAAACCCGCCAGGCTTGACGGAAATCGGAACGATAGGCTGGCCACTGAGTGATACTGATGTAGTCATCATAGGCACTGACGGTACGGTTTTGCCAGACGGCGAAATAGGCGAACTGTGTGTTAAAGGGCCGCAGGTCATGAAAGGCTATTGGGAGCGGGAAGCGGAAACACAGGCCAGTTTTACCCATGATGGTTACTTGATTACGGGTGATGTTGCTGTCCGCGAAGCGAATGGCCGATTGCGTATTGTGGACCGTGCAAAAGATCTCATCATTGTCTCTGGCTTTAATGTTTACCCGAACGAAATTGAAGAGGTGGTGAGTTCGCATCCACTGGTGATCGAGTGTGCTGCCGTGGGTATACCGGACCCGCGCTGTGGGGAAATCCCTAAAGTTTTTGTCGTGCGCAAAGATAACGAGCTGTCAGAGCAAGACATGATTAAGTGGTGTAAAGCGAGGCTCACAAACTATAAAGTTCCTAAAAAAGTGTGCTTTGTTGAAGAGCTCCCCAAATCCAATGTTGGCAAAGTATTGCGTCGTATGTTGAAGGATAACGACGATACACCAAAGGATGCCGCGTAAGGAGCACGCTATGCCTATTTCCCGCCCCGTACGTCGCCGTCAAATACATCGGCGTGTGATTAATTGCATCGGTTATGAACGTGATGACGGCTTATGGGATATAGAAGCCGAAATGCGTGACCTGAAAACCGATAATGTGGATAACCCAGAACGAGATGGCTATGTGCCAGCAGGTGAGCCATTCCATCATATGTGGCTGCGCATAACGGTTGATAGAAGTCTGTTGATTCATACGGTAGAAGCATCGATTGATCAATCACCGTTTAAAATTTGCCCTTCGGCGGCGCAGGTCTTTAAGCGCTTAGAAGGGACACGTATTAGTGGTGGCTGGCTACGTAAAACCCGAGAACTCGTTGGTGGAGTGCAAGGCTGCACACACTTAAACGAGTTATTGCCGGTGTTAGCGACAACCACGATACAAACGCTATGGCCGGGTACCGAATCCGAAGTAATGCGTTTAGGCGCTTCTAAAATGCTGAACACTTGCCAATCGTGGGCACAGAACAGTGATGTTATTAAGCGCTATATTCCTGAGTTATACACGCCAGAGCTACCAGAAAATATCCAAAATAGTTTGATTGCTGTCAAAAAGTAATCATCTGAATTTGACCTATAACACTAATAAATCAAAGTTGGAGTGCATCATGAGCTTACCCTCGATTTTTCAAGGTTGCTTAACCCTGCCTGTAATCTCAAGCCCTATGTTTTTAGTCTCGGGCCCTGAGCTTGTAATCGAAGCATGTAAATCGGGTGTGGTAGGGACGTTTCCTGCACTGAACCAGCGCACGAGCGAAGGTTTTGAAGAGTGGCTTATTCAAATTAAAGCGGAGTTAGCAGACTTTGAGGCGCAGACCGGACAAAAACCGGCCCCTTTTGGTGTGAATCTTATAGTGCATAAAACAAACCCGCGTTTAGAAGCCGACGTTGCATTATGCGTTAAGCATCAAGTCCCTCTGATTATTACCTCTTTGGGCGCGGTTTCCCAATTAGTGGATGCGATTCACAGTTACGGAGGGTTAGTTTTTCATGATGTTGCACAAGTACGCCATGCTGAAAAAGCCGCAGAAGCCGGGGTTGACGGTCTCATCGCTGTTTGTGCCGGAGCCGGTGGACACGCGGGAGTACTGAGTCCATTTGCATTTGTGAACGAAATTCGCCAATTCTTTAAAGGCACGGTTGTGCTGGCGGGATGTTTATCGACGGGCCGTGATATTGCAACCTCACAGATGATAGGCGCTGACATGGCTTATATGGGCACGCGTTTTATTAACACACAAGAAAGCCGTGCGATGGAAGATTATAAGGAGATGATTAACGCCAGTTCGGCATCTGATATCGTTTATACGCCGGAAATATCGGGCATACCTGCCAACTTCTTGAAACCGAGCTTGGTTGCAGCAGGGCTTGATCCAAATACGGGTAAGCGTCCAGAAGCGCCTGTGGACGAAGTGAAAAAACCGGATTTAGGTGAAGAGCTTACTGCACCTAAAGAAGGAGCGTCTGCGTGGAAGTCTATTTGGTCTGCAGGGCAAGGGGTAGGCTCAATAGACAATGTTCCCACGGTTCAAGCGTTGGTTGCTGAGCTGCACCGTGAGTATGTCGATGCCACCGTTGAGTATGCCGGCGCTAGTCGTGAATATGCTTTAAAGCCACAGTTATCACAATCATAAGGGGTGGGTTATGGCGGTTCATCAAGCATTAGACAATCACATACTCACGTTAATGATCGACAGGCCTGCCAAGCGCAATGCTTTAACGATCGACATGTATCAAGCTCTCATTGATGGCCTTGAGTATGCAGAGCAAGACGATGGTATCAGGGCGGTCATTATTACCGGCCAAGTAGATTGTTTTAGCGCCGGCAATGATATTCCGGATTTCATAGCTGCCGCTTCGAACCCAGAGCGAGCTGCTCGTCCGCTGGAATTTTTGCAAATGATCGCCAACTTTACCAAGCCGTTGGTTGCTGCTGTAGCGGGTGATGCAGTAGGGATCGGCACCTCAATGCTGTTGCATTGCGATTTGGTATACGCCAAATCCGACGCGCGCTTTCAGCTCCCCTTTACTAAGCTAGCGCTAGTACCTGAGGGCGGCACTAGTTTGTTAATGCCACGTCAGTTAGGTCATCATTTAACCTACGAACTACTCATTTTAGGTGAGCCTTTCAGTGGCGAACGAGCCGCACAGCTAGGCTTGATCAATGGCACTGTTGAAAATCCTTTATCATTCGCTCAGCAACAAGCCGATAAGCTAGCGAAAATGCCTGCAGAGTCACTCAAGATCAGCAAGCAGATGATTAAAGCGCCTATCCAAGAGTCGTTAAATAAAACCTTAGTGGATGAGGTTGAGCAGTTTAAAAAACGCCTAACCAGCCAGGAAGCTCAGGCTGCGTTCATGGCGTTTATGAGCAAAGGTTAGGGTCACGTAACAACTATATTAGTGAGCCTAGGTTTACCCAAGGATCACTAATGTAGGCAGTTTATTCCTCGTATGTGCAATATTAGTCAATTGTTTTGGTTCATAAAGGGAGCAGCCTAAAGTGGCTGAATCAGAATTGCCCTAAAATCATTGACGTTTGTGAGTGTTGGTCCAGTGATTACCTGCTCGCCAATCTGTTCAAAAAAGGTATGGGCATCGTTGTTAGCTAACGCGGTTAATGGATCATTGCCTACTACTTCGGCTTTGTGCAAGGTGTCAGGACCTACTAAGGCGCCAGCGACTTCTGCCGCGCCATCAACACCGTCAGTATCGCACGCTATGGCAAAGATTCCGGGGGCGGCATCTAGCGCGATAGCTAAACTTAAACAAAACTCCGCGTTAGGTCCGCCAATACCTTGGCCTTGTCGGGTTACGGTGAGTTCGCCACCTGAAAGTAGTAGGACGGGGTTATCTTCGGGTGCTAGCCCTGCTTGTATTGATTGCGCTAAAGCGGCTTGTTCTTTGGCGACTTCACGTGCTTCCCCGTCAATCTCATCACCTAACACTTTCACGGTATAGCCTTGAGATTTAGCCAAATCGGCGGCCGCTTTAATAGAGTGTGAAGGGGCTGCGTAAATAATGTTTTCTACACGTTCTAGCCGTTTGTCATCTTTAGGGACAACGCCTGAGCCTTGGAGTAAATGCGTTTTTACCGATGCGGGAATGTCTATTTTATAGCGCTGTAAAATGTTTAACGCATCCACTGGGGAAGAGTCATCGCCAGAGGTTGGACCTGAGCCTATATATTCGATTTTATCGCCCGAAACATCTGATATGAGCAGTGCACGTAAAGTGGCAGGGTACACCGCTGTGGCGAGTTGCCCGCCTTTGATCTGACTTAGGTGTTTACGAACAATGTTCATTTGATCAATAGGTGCTCCACTGGCGAGCAGTGCCGTATTAATCGCTTGTTTTTCTTCTAGCGAAATCCCATCGGCTGGTGCGATCATTAATGCGGATGCTCCGCCAGAGATCAAAGCTAATACGTAATCGTTCTCTGTTAGCTCTTTAACATGTTCAAGTAACGATTGCGTTGCTTGAAGGCCCGCTTGGTCAGGAACGGGGTGTGCCGCTTCGATCACTTCAATGCCTTGGCAAGGGCGTGCATACCCGTAGCGCGTAATCACGAGTCCTTCACATGGCCCCCAAGCTTTTTCTACCGCTTCCGCCATGCGAGCACTGGCTTTACCTGCACCAACAACAAATACTCGGCCCGCTGGTTTGCTGGGTAAATACTCATGGAGTGATTGCATGGGGTCTGCTACTTCGACGGCTTTATCAAATAAGGTCCTAAGCATAGCTTTTTCAGTCATGTATCCCTCTCTATACATCGGCTTGTATGATGGCAAACGCTGTATTGTGATGCTGATATGGGTAAGTGAAGATTTGGAGTACTTGCACTATTTAAGATGACATAATTACGTGGCCTCTTCCAGCTCTGGCTATACTTGGGTATTTAATTTACTTTTTATGTGTAGTGCAGTGATCTCAATTGTGTTTTTAAGGTTACAGAACGAATGCAAAAAATCCTAAACGATATCGCGGCTGCTATGGCGCAAGAAACCGAGCGCGGTAAGGTCGCTGATTATATTCCTCAGTTGGCGCATGTAGATCCTAATCAGTTTGGAATTTCTGTGGTTTTGCCCGACGGGCAGGTATTTAGTGCAGGGGACGCTAAAACGGCTTTTTCCATCCAAAGTATTTCTAAGGTGTTTACGCTGACGATGGCGTTGGGGAAATTGGGGGATGCGGTATGGAATAAGGTGGGGCGCGAGCCTTCCGGTGATCCGTTTAACTCTATTGTTCAGCTAGAACATGAAATGGGAAAACCACGTAATCCGTTTATCAATGCGGGAGCGATAGCCATAGTAGATGCCATTATGATGGGTCATCAGCCTAAAGAAACATTGGCTGAAATTTTACAGTTTGTGCGTTTTATCGCGGATGACAACAGTATTATTTTTGATCATAAAGTGGCTGAGTCTGAAATGGAACACAAGGACCGTAATGCATCGTTAGCGCACTTTATGAAATCGTTTGGTCGTATTAAACACCCTGTTGATAACGTGCTGGGTACCTATTTTCATCAGTGCTCAATTGCTATGAGTTGTGAGCAGTTGGCGCGAGCGGGACAGTTTTTAGTATCCGATGGCGTTAATGCGAGCACTAATACGCGTGTTGTGTCCCCGCAACGAGCAAGGCGTATTAACTCGCTGATGATGATGTGCGGCCATTATGATGGTTCTGGGGAGTTTGCTTTTAGGGTGGGTTTGCCCGGTAAGAGTGGCGTGGGCGGCGGTATTTTGGTGATTGCTCCGGGCAAAGCTTCGATAGCCGTTTGGTCGCCAGGCTTGGATACCATTGGCAATAGTCAACTCGGGACGCAAGCGTTAGAAATGCTGGTTCATAAAACGGGCTGGTCTATATTTGGTAAGTAGTGCAATTTATTGATGCTTTGATAGGTGGCTTGATCTTTTTTGATACTAATTAGTATTTAATAAATCCCTTTATATTCAGTGGCTTGTTTTTATATGAAAGGTTTTGTTATTAACTAAGACAATTTTTGTCATTGTGAGATCTTTATTCCCGCCTATTATAGAGAGTATCTAACGCTTTAGCCGTTGTGATGGCTTGAGTAACTACACTATAAGAAAAGGAAGAGGCAACTGGTATGAAGATCCTTGTCGCCGTTAAGCGCGTGATTGATTACAACGTTAAAGTGCGTGTTAAAGCTGATAAAACGGATGTTGATCTCAGCAATGTCAAAATGGCCATGAATCCGTTCTGTGAAATAGCGGTAGAGGAAGCCGTTCGTTTAAAAGAGAAGGGCATAGCGGATGAAATCGTGGTTGTTTCTATTGGTAGTAAAGCATGCCAAGAACAGATTCGTACGGCATTAGCGCTAGGAGCTGATCGCGGTATTCAGATTGAAACACAAGAGAGCCCTGATTCACTGAGTGTTGCTAAGTTGTTAGCTAAGGTTGTGGAAGAAGAGCAGCCTGGGTTAGTGATTTTAGGTAAGCAAGCGATTGATTCTGATAACAACCAAACCGGCCAGATGTTGGCTGCCTTACTGGATCGCCCACAAGCCACGTTTGCGTCAGAAGTTGTTGTCGATGGCGATAAAGTCAAAGTAACACGCGAAATAGATGGCGGCTTACAGACGATTGAGCTAGATCTTCCGGCTGTCATTACAACCGATCTTCGCTTAAATGAACCTCGTTATGCTTCATTACCCAATATTATGAAAGCCAAGAAGAAGCCGTTGGATGTTAAAACGGCTGAAGAGCTAGGTGTGGTGGTAAAAAGTGGCATCACTTTGTTAGGCGTAGAGCCGCCAGCTGAGCGTCAAGCAGGGATAAAAGTGTCTTCTGTTGCTGAGCTAGTCGATAAATTAAAAAATGAAGCGAAGGTGGTGTCATGAGTATTCTAGTGATTGCAGAGCACGACAATCAGGTGCTCAAACCCGTTACCTTAACAACAGTTGCTGCGGCAACCCAAGTAGGCGGTGATGTTGATGTCTTAGTGATCGGTAGTGGTTGCCAAGGGGTTGCTGAGCAGGCCGCTAATATAGCAGGAGTCTCACGGGTACGTGTCGCTGATCATGCTGATTACACGCATCAACTAGCTGAGAACACCAGTAAATTGGTTGTCTCAGTTGCTCAAGGCTATACCCATATTTTTGCCCCAGCGACAACCACAGGAAAGAACATGCTACCCCGAGTAGCCGCGCTGTTAGATGTTAATCAACTATCTGACATTAGCGCTGTTGTCAGTGCAGATACTTTTAAACGCTCTATTTATGCGGGTAATGCCGTTGCGACTGTGCAGTCTTGTGATGCAGTTAAAGTGGCGACGGTGCGCGGAACGGCGTTTGATGCAGTAGCCGCCGAAGGTGGGAGCGCAACCATTGAGGCCGTTGGTGAAGCCATTGCTTCACAGCACTCTCGGTTTGTGGGTGAAGAGTTGGCCGTTTCTGATCGTCCTGAACTCACGGCCGCTTCAATTGTAGTATCCGGTGGTCGTGGCATGGGGAATGGCGATAACTTCAATATTCTATATGCGCTTGCAGATAAGTTAGGTGCCGCAGTGGGGGCTTCGAGAGCCGCCGTTGATGCCGGCTTTGTACCGAATGATATGCAAGTTGGTCAAACGGGTAAAATGGTGGCTCCCGACTTATACATCGCTGTGGGTATTTCTGGTGCTATCCAGCACTTAGCGGGTATGAAAGACTCAAAAGTCATTGTCGCTATCAATAAAGATGAAGACGCTCCTATTTTCCAAGTAGCGGATTATGGGTTGGTCGCTGATCTATTTGATGTAATTCCTGAGTTAGAAGCTGCTTTATAAATATACTTCAAAATGGCCTCGTGCAGTGTAATAAGAATGAGCTATACCTGTGTGTAGCACGCGCGGCAAATTGTCGCATTGTTGATGCTTTTCTTATGTTGCACACTGCGCGGGGCTGAACTATTGCACATAAACCACTTATAGATTGGTTGATCCCCGCAATGTTGAGCTGCTGTAGGCGGCTCTTTTTTAAAGTTTTATATTAGAATTAACTAATTTTAATGAAAGCGTTAAAATCCAGCCTTCATTGGGTATAGTTAAGCTTGCCCTATCGTGGATATCCACGTTTCACAATAAGAAAACTTCCTTCTTTCCATTGCGATCTATTTGTACTTTGGTCGCTGTAAGACGAATTCGGGTACATCATTACCACCGGTAATCTGTGCACCAATGAGCTCACGCCACAGTGGGTTTAGGATTTGGTAACAAAGGACAAGACGATGTTTGATTTGAGTGCAGTCGACCTAGCTCGCGTGCAATTTGCTTTTACAGTTTCGTTTCATATTATTTTTCCTGCCATAACGATTGGTCTGGCCAGCTATTTAGCGGTGCTGGAAGGCCTCTGGTTAACCAAGAAGAACCCTATCTATCGTGATCTTTATCACTTTTGGTCAAAAATATTTGCTGTGAACTTTGCTATGGGCGTCGTCTCTGGATTGGTGATGTCTTATGAGTTTGGTACAAATTGGAGTGCTTTTTCAACGTTTGCTGGTGGCGTGACGGGGCCATTATTGGCTTATGAAGTGCTCACAGCCTTCTTTTTGGAGGCTGGCTTCTTAGGGGTGATGCTATTTGGCTGGAACCGCGTTGGTCCTGGTTTGCACTTCTTTTCTACCATTATGGTCGCTGTGGGCACGCTTATATCCATGACCTGGATCTTAGCGTCAAATAGCTGGATGCAGACGCCACAAGGCTATGAGATTGTGGATGGTCGGGTTGTTCCAGTGGATTGGATCGAAATTATTTTTAATCCATCGTTCCCTTATCGGTTAGTTCACATGGCGTTAGCGGCGTTTTTAGCAACGGCTCTGTTTGTGGCTGCCTCCGGGGCTTGGCATATGCTCAAAGGGTCAGCTAAACCTCATGCCCAAAAAATGTTTTCGATGGCCATGTGGATGCTACTCATAACCGCTCCTTTGCAGATTATTGCGGGCGACTTTCATGGTTTAAATACGCTTGAGTATCAACCGGCTAAAATAGCGGCGATGGAAGGGCATTGGGAGAATGAGCCAGGAGAAGAGGGTGTCCCACTTATTCTTTTTGGATGGCCTGACATGGAAGCGGAGGAAACCAAGTACGCCCTTAAAATTCCGCACTTAGGTAGTTTAATCTTAACGCATACGTGGGATGGGCAATTTGAAGGTCTCAAATCCTTTGCGCCAGAAGATCGTCCTTATGCTCCTGTGGTGTTTTGGAGCTTTAGAATCATGGTTGCTCTAGGAATGTTGATGCTATTGCTTGGAGTATGCGGACTCTGGCTTCGCTGGAAAAAACGCCTCTATGAGTCACCATTATTCCTTAAGTTTGCTTTGGCAATGGGGCCTGCTGGGCTGATTGCAATATTAGCCGGTTGGTTTACCACCGAGGTTGGTCGTCAGCCTTGGGTTGTCTATGGCGTAATGCGCACGGTTGATGCGGCATCAGATCATTCTGTTGCTGCGCTAACTACTACACTGGTTGCCTTTGTGGTTGTTTACTTTGCGGTGTTTGGGATAGGTGTTAAATACATGCTTTCTCTCATAAAGGAAGGCCCGGAGGAACATCATGACCCGGCCGATGGAGAAGACAGTACGCACCGTCCTGCTCGTCCTTTATCTGCGGTTTCTGATAAGGTGAAGTTATGATGAATATGGATCTTTCGATGGCTTGGGCACTCATTATTGGTTTTGGCTTAATGATGTACGTGCTGCTCGATGGCTTTGATTTGGGGTTAGGGATCTTATTTCCTTTCATTGATCACCCTGATGAGCGGGATGTCATGGTTAATACAGTCGCACCAGTATGGGATGGTAACGAAACCTGGTTGGTGATGGGCGGTGCGGCGTTGATGGCGGCCTTTCCACTGGCATACAGTCTAGTGCTAAGCGCCTTGTACATCCCTTTAGTGTTTATGTTGATTGGCTTGATATTGAGGGGAGTCGCGTTTGAGTTTCGCTTTAAGGCAGATGAACATCACCGCCCATTCTGGGATAAGGCGTTTATTGTCGGTTCTTACTTAGCGACCTTCTGCCAAGGCGCTGCGATGGGGGCGTTTATTGATGGTTTTGCTATCGAGAATGAGCGCTTTGTTGGCGGAGCACTCGACTGGTTAACTCCATTTAGTGTGTTTACTGGGATTAGCCTGCTGGTTGCTTATGCTTTGTTGGGCAGTACCTGGTTGGTGATGAAGACAGAAGGGGGGCTGCAAAAGCGTATGCGAGCGTTGTCGCGCCCAATTACTTTTTTGCTGTTGGCTGTAATAGCGGGTATTAGTATTTGGTCACCTATCGCTCATCCCGAGATAGCTAGCCGGTGGTTTACGATGCCCTACTTACTTTATTTCTCACCTGTGCCTATTTTAGTTGTGCTGGTTGCTTTTGGGATTTTACAAGCATTGAATCGCCGAGCAGAAGCGATGCCTTTTATCATGACGCTTGGCTTATTATTTTTAGGGTACAGCGGTTTGATCATTAGTTTGTGGCCAAACATTATCCCTCCGGATATTACCCTGCAACAAGCTGCTGCACCGGCAGAAAGTCAGCGCTTCACCTTGGTTGGTGCACTCATCATCATTCCATGTATTTTGGCTTATACTTTTTGGTCTTACTACGTGTTTCGCGGCAAAGTAAGAGTGGGGGATGGGTATCACTAATGTCTGAGCGGGCCAAAGAAAATAACCCAGATCAAGCTGAGCGCCCTGTATGGTTAAAGCGAGTTGGTTGGCTAGTCGTCATTTGGTCCGCTAGCGTAGCGGGCTTAGGTGTAATTGCTTGGTTGCTTAAATTGTTTATGCAAGCGGCGGGATTGTCACCTTAATCTTACAAGAGCTAAAGACTATCGAGCCTGCTTTACTTGGGGCTCGATAGTGGTGAACTTGTATGGATTTATTTCATGGTTGATTGAATAAAGGCTGTGAATTTGTCAACAGGAATGGGCTTCTGAAAGAAGTAGCCTTGAAAATGGCTACATTTCTCGTGGATTAAGCAATCTAACTGCTGCTGGTTTTCGACGCCTTCGGCAATAACATTGAGGCCTAAGCTTTCTGTCATAGCAATAATCGTGCGGACGATGGCTATGTCTCGATCTCCACCTGGGATATCACGCACAAAGGACTGATCTATTTTAAGTTGATAGAGCGGTAACTTTTTGAGGTATTGCAATGATGAATAACCGGTCCCAAAATCATCGAGTGATACTTGTATGCCTAAGCTACCTAATTGACTAATCCTCGTCGCCGCCTTTTCAATATCATCTAAAAGGAGCCCTTCTGTTAGTTCAAATTTAAGCCGTTCTATTGGAAAGCGATAACGGCCAATCGTTGATTTTACTTGCTCAATGAAATCATCAAGGTGGAATTGTTTAGCGCTTACGTTAATCGAAATCGATAAATGCTGGGTTGCGGGGTTGTCTTGCCATTGATCGAGTTGCTCGCAAGCAGACTCCAGAACCCACTGCCCTATAGGTAAAATAAGTCCGTTTTCTTCGGCTAAAGGAATAAACTCTACCGGGGGAATTAAGCCGCGTTGAGGGTGAATCCAACGAATGAGAGCCTCCGCGCCGATTGGCTTTAAAGCATCATTCACTTGTACTTGGTAATACAATTGGAACTCTTTTTGTGCGATAGCAACTTCTAACTCGCGCTCACGCTCGACGCGAATGTTAATAGCATCTTGCATGTCGTTATCAAAAAATCGAAGCTGGTTACGGCCTGATTTTTTCGCTTGATACATGGCTATATCGGCTTGTTTTAATAGCTCTTCAACCTCGCTGACGTCGCCATGAAATAATGCAGCACCTGCGCTTGTCGAGAGCGTGTAATCTTCTTGCTCGAGTTTGTAGGGGGTGCTTAGTTTGTCGAGTATCTTGTGGGTGATAATCTCAGTTTGTGTACCCGCGTGTAATTCATTGCTATTTAGATTTTCTAAAATAACAACAAATTCATCTCCACCTAAACGTGCAACGGTATCATTATCTCTCACACATGCAGAAAGGCGTTTGGCTACTTCGTTTAATAAAGTGTCGCCAACACTATGGCCTAATGTATCGTTTAGCGTCTTAAATTGATCCAAATCTAGGAATAGTAAAGCACCGGTCGTTCCATTTCTCTGGCTGGTAATCACGGCTTGATGAAGCCGCTCCAGTAACAGGCGCCGGTTAGGCAGTTGTGTAAGGGGGTCGTAGAAGGCCAGTCTTTCGATTTCTTCTGCGGCTTCTTTGCGCAAGGTGATATCTGTAATGGTGGCAACGTAGTTTGTTATCTTCCCGTTTGTATCTTTTACGGCTCGGATAGATAAGTGTTCTGGATGTTCGTGGCCATGCTTATGGCGACCCCACAGTTCACCTTCCCAAAAGCCAGTCTCGTTGATGTTCTGCCACAAGGTTGATCGTTGGGCGGTGTCGTTTAGTTGTGAATTGAGTATATCCGGAGATTGGCCTATGGCTTCTTCTGCGCTATAGCCTGTGATGCGCGTGAATGCTTGGTTGACCTTGATAATGATGTGGTCGGCATTAGTCACTAGCATTCCTTCGTTTGATTCGAAGGCGGTTGCGGCTATGCGAATTTCTTTTTCAATACGGTGGGTGGTAATAACGATATCAGCTAGGCTGGCATAGCTCTCTATTAATTGTATTTCTTGTTTTGAAGGCAGCATCGGCGTTCGGTGATAAATAGCAAAAGTGCCTAATACCACCCCGTCGCTATCGATGATTGGTTGAGACCAGCATGAGGCTAAGTTGGCTTTTTTAGTCAGCGCTTTAAATTCTTGCCAATAAGGGTGAGTTTGTAAATTTTCGGCGATGACTCGCTCTCCGCGAAAAGCAGCGGTGCCGCAAGAGCCAATACCATCACCAATCATCAACCCTTCAACGGCCGTGTTATAAAAGTCAGGTAGGCTGGGGGCTGCTCCGTAGGTGAGCTGTTTTGTCTCTGGATTGAGTATCAGAATACTGCAAAGCATCTCGGGGTTTGCATGCTCTACGTTGCGGACAATTTGCATTAAGATATCTGGTAAAGGGGTCGCTTTTGACAGGCTTTCAAGTACTTGGCTTCTCCCTTGTTCCCGCATTTCTGCCGATTGTCTAATACGGATTTCTCGTCGTAAAACCCAAACCCAATAACCGGTTAATAACAGTAACGATGAGGCAATCATCATATATTTAATGACGGTATCAGTTTGTAAGCCTTCCTCTAGAGATAACCTAAAACCACTGTTGAATATTGCATTTGCTGCTTCCGGCGAAGTGTCAGTGTCGTCCAAGCTATCAGGACTCATGGATTGAATATCTTGAGTGCGGTGTAGGTCGATATCTCCGCTTTGTTTAAGTGTCTCGCTTGTTTCGACAAATTCAGGGGTTTTTGACGCTTGCGCCGCTAAAGGCGGTAGCCATAAAACTAAGCCGTAAAGAACTACCAATGAGATAGCAGTGAATGCTGTAGGTAGGTGTGATGTGCATATAATGCCGAATAATCTATGCATGTGTTCCGAATTAGGAGATGTGGAGGCGAGCAGCTCACATCTATTATTATGTGTTCTACTGAGTATAGACTAATTCCTAACAGATACTTATGGAAAAAAAGAGGGCATTGAGCAGAAATCAATGGGTTATTTTGTGAATGCCTTCTTTAGATAAAAAGCGGCTAAGCCAAGTACGATGCCCCAAAAAGCACTACCAATACCCATGATGCTCAAGCCAGAAAGCGTGACTAAAAAAGTAATGAGTGCAGCTTCCCTTTCTATTTCATTATGCAAAGCAGCGCTTAGGGAGTTCCCAATTGTACTGAGTAGAGCGAGCCCTGCTATCGACATGACAAGCACCTGGGGAAAGGCTGTAAACAGGCTTGCCACGGTAGCGCCAAAGATACCTGTGAAAAGATAGAACAGGCCGGCCCAAATTGAAGCAATGTATCGCTTACTACTGTCTGAGTCTGCCTCTTTACCCATGCAAATGGCAGCCGTAATTGCTGCAAGGTTATAGGAGAAGCCACCAAACGGGGCAAATATCACACCAGTGATCCCTGTCCATGTCATTAAAGGAGAGGCTGGAGTGTGGTAGTTGTTTGCACGCATCACGGCAATGCCTGGCATCATTTGAGAAGTCATCGTTACAATAAAAAACGGGATGCCTACGCCAATTAAACTGGCCGTGTTAAACGTTGGGGTGACCCACACTGGAGAAGTTATTGTGAAATGTAGGGTTTCTAAGTGAAGTAGATCTTGGGTATAGGCTAGGAGTACGCCAGCCATCAATGTTATCGGTATAACATAGCGTGGTTGCAGAGGTTTAACGACTAAGTACGTGGCTAGCATGCCAACCGCTAACATCCATTGAGTCTCAATCGATGTAAATATATTCACACCGAAGGGGAGTAGCACACCGGCAAGCATAGCACCGGCAAGTGATTGGGGTACCCAGCGCATGAGCATATCGAACCAGCCTGTGAGGCCGCAAAGCATTATCAGGGCAGAGCTAAACATGAAGACGCCAATCGCATCGCTCATGGATACACCTGACAAACTTGTTACCAGCAAAGCGGCACCGGGTGTTGACCATGCGGTTAGCACCGGAGATTTGAAGGCAAGCGATAACCCGATACTGGTTAGTCCCATGCCGATACCGAGAGCCCACAGCCATGAGCTTGTTTGGGCTTCGCTGGCGCCTAAGGTCTCTGCTGCCTGAAAAATGATAACAGCAGAGCTTGTGTAGCCTACGAGCACTGCTACAAAGCCTGCGGTGAAACGAGAAAAGTTAAACAACCCTAAAACAGTTGATATGAGGTAGGCCACTGTAAATTCCTGAGTGCTTGTGCGTTATAGCGTACGTGGTGGCAATCTTAGCATTGGTGCGTTATAACGCACAATAGAAACACCGTTTGTTCAAAGCTAGTTACTGTCGGTGTGATTACTCAGTAGGGGACTTATGCAGCCGGTTAATCAATTTATTGCTTTGTCGCTTAAGCAGATGAGGGCAAATAAAGGATGGAGTCTAGATAAGACATCTCAAAAAACAGGTGTGAGCAAAGCCATGCTTGGACAAATAGAGCGAGGGGAGTCCAGCCCAACGATTGCTACTTTATGGAAGATAGCGACTGGTTTTGAGGTATCGCTAACAACACTTATAGAGCCACCTACAACTGATGACACCTCCGTTACACGGGGCGTGCCCTTTCGCTCGGCTCATAATGTTCGGAATCAGCCTGCCCAGAATAGCATGTTTGTTGCGCCGTTATTTCCTTATGATGACCAATTAAATTTCGAATGGATGGAACTGACGTTTGTGGCAGGCTATGAACAGTACTCAGAGGCTCATTCTCCTGGCGTAATTGAGCATGTCGTTGTTATCAGCGGAAGCGTTGAGCTATATATTGACGAGCATTGGCATACCTTTAAAGCAGGGGATGCAGTGCGCTTTAACGCTGATAAGCCTCATGGTTACCGGAATCAATCTCAAGTTGATTCCGTGGTTCATAACCTGATTTATTATCCAGAAAAAACTAAAGCGGAGCGTTAGGTTTTTATGTTTTTCAATGCAGAAGGTATCTGATGAAAATTAATTGCGATATGGGTGAAAGTTTTGGCCCTTGGGTAAAAGGCAATGACGTTGAGGTCATGCCGTATATTGATCAAGCAAACATTGCCTGTGGCTTCCACGCCTCTGATCCATTAACGATGTTATCAACGGTTAACTTGGCAGTAAATGGAGGCGTGGAGATTGGGGCGCATCCAGGATATCCGGATTTGCTGGGTTTTGGTCGCCGTGATTATCATTGCTCACGTGAAGAGCTAATAGCAACATTGCTATATCAAATAGGTGCGTTAGACGCTATTTGTAAAAGCAAAAGTTCTCGTATCCAGTATGTCAAACCCCATGGCGCACTGTATAACAAAATGATGGTAAGTGATGACAGCTTGCGAGCGGTGATGACAGCAGTGGCTTCCTATGAAGTGGGTTTGCCATTAGTAGTTATGTCCACTAACCGAAATGACGAAGTGCAAGCGCTAGCTGATCAGTATGACCTCCCGCTAATATTCGAAGCTTTCGTTGATAGGGCTTACGATGATGACGGCTTGTTGGTAAATCGCCGGCATGAAGGTGCTGTTCATGACAATCTGGGGCGCATAGAGCTACAGGTGGCTGAGATTGTAAATGATCAAGCAGTAACAACGTTGAGCGGCAAGAAAATACCCTTACGTGCCGATACATTATGTATACATGGCGACAACCCGCATTCAGTTGAAATTGCACGTTACATTTACGAGTTGTTAGATAGTTATCGATAGTTTTATGAATTAAAGCTGAATAGTTCAATTAAATCAAACACTTGTTTGTGTCAGAAAATTTTACAAACAAGTGTTTCCTATTTGAGTCTATATTGCATTTAATCCTTTTTTATCAAATACTTATTGTCATTGGTCTGAAATTTGCTTTTATGAGTTTTCATATCAATTTAACAAGGATGGTTTGATGAAACTTGGTATAAAAAATGTGCTAGCGGTTGCTGTGTTAGCTGGCGCCTCTCTATCCGCACAAGCTGCTGTTTGGAGTAGCGATCTTAATGGGGAAAATACGATATTTGATAACTCTGTCGAACCAGGCGCCATAAACTATAACGGTACGACGGTCGATTTGAATTTTGATCTCAATTTTTACGGCACAAGCTATGATTGGATTAATGTTATAGATAACGGTGGTGTTCGTTTTGTAAAGCAGCAAATGGGTTCATGTGCCGATATGCAGGGAACGTCTCTTGCTAACAATGGTATCAGTGCTTTTGTGACATCGGATTGTGCTCCAGGTATGTATACGGATGGTCTGTATGATACCTATATAACGTCTACTGATGATCAAATAAAAGTAGTTTGGAACAGCCAGCTTCCGGATGTAAATGGCGGGGATAATTTAGTTAATAACTTTCAGTTAACGTTAACTGACATGTCTGGCGTTACAGGAACAAATGGAGACTTCAATGCGGAGTTTCGTTATAACACCATTGAGTGGGTTTCTACCCCATCCACATATTTTATCCAAAAATTTATTGCAATAGCAGGCGTTACTAAGAACTCAGCTTTTGCTGATCTGTCGATTTTGGGAGACACTCCGCCGACGCCTGCCAGTGTTGATGATCCTGTTTATTTCCCAAATCTGGATGACATTGATGCTGGATATTTACTGGATATTACGGAGTACTCTTATAATTCCCTTGAAGATGGCGTTTATATTCTTCCATTTAGAAACGGCGTCCCTGTGTACACAGCGGCTCAAGAAGGCTATGACGTTTTAGCTTTCACAGATGAAGCACAAGATTATTTTGATAACCTAAATGACTTAAATGATGGAGTTTATGTTGGCTCGGAAGGTTCAGGTACATCAGATAACCCTTTTATGCCTGTTACTATCAATGAAGACGGGGATGTTGTGGATGGCAACAACCAAGTTGTAACATTTGACTTTCTCTTCGAAGTTCTCGACGGAGAAGTTGTCTATATCGATCCTGAAGTAGCCATTGGTTACGATTATGTTGTTACAGACAGCAGCAGTCCGCTTGTGGCTTCTGTTATCTTACCTACCGGTTTTGGTGATGATGAATACGCAATTTATGTGTGGGACGGTTCCGAGTATGTCTTCGTAAGCGAGCTGACGGCTGGTGATGAGTACTTCTTTGCCGATGCGGTTGATAATTTCCGAGTGATGGGAATTGAGACAGATGCAAATGTTGATCCTGCTGACCCATTAGCCTTTATAACGGGCTTAACGTTCAACTCAAGCGGTACGGTTTATATGTCGCAGACGCCGGTTGTGTTTAATACCGATGCTAGTGCCGTTCCTCTTCCGGGTACATTGGTTTTGATGGGCCTAGGATTATTTGCAATGGGCGCTTACCGACGTCGTGCTGCGTAGCTATAACTATTTGTGCTTTTTAAACGCCCCTATTAAGGGGCGTTTTTGTATCTGTCTGAAAATTTCAGGTGTCAGGTTCGATCATGGAGAATCGGTTGATGCTTTTCTGACCGATATCTTCAAAGCGTCATGTAAGTGTGCTTAGGGATGCTTACCCCAAACTTATACAAGTACTTATCCACAGATAATGTGTATAAAGCGCTTGCTATGATGGGGTGGCGCGGGGAGCATTCGGGTATATTCAGTTATGGTCGTACATCTTGTTTTGGCGGGGTGCCAAAGTAGCTTTTATAATCACGGCTAAATTGGTTGATGCTTTTGTAGCCTACGGCCAGAGCGGTTTGTCCCACATTAAGATCGTCATGCGATAGCAACAAGCGAGCTTTAATCAGGCGTAGGCGTTTCAGGTACTGCAAAGGTGAGCATCTAGTTACTTCTTTAAAATGCTTATGGAAGTTTGAAACACTCATATTTGCTTGATCTGCAAGCGATTCTACCGTCACACCTTGGTCAAATGATTTGTGCAATTGGCTTAGTATACGGATCACGCGTGAGTAGTTACCTTGGTTTAAAATCAAGGCACTTAAAGCAGAGCCTTGTTCGCCTTTGAGTGCTTCATATATCACCTCGCGAACACGTGCCGTTCCCATTACTCGTGCATCAATAGGATCGTGTAGTGCCCGCACTAACCGGCTCACGGCTTCTTGCATACCGGGTGTCATTGCAACAGAGTCCATAGGCTTGGGACTTAGATCATGGTCTGTGGGTAAACCGTTAACGGGTAACGAGCTGTGGACAAGTTCCGCTAGGATAACAAGGTCAATACTCACCGATATGCCAAGTAGTGGCTTACCTTCTTCTGCATAGGTTTCGCATTCAAAAGGTAACGGTAGTGTTTGTACTAAATAATGACCTGGGTTGTACTCGATAACACGATCACCAAGGTAGCCAATTTTTTTACCCTGCGCGATGAAAATCAAACTGGGCTCATAGATGAGCGGACTACGGCCGTGAGATTCGTGGCAAGTTAAAACAGATACGCCTTCAATATCGGAGGGGTGCATGCCTTCTTCACGCTGTAAAGGCTCAAGTAGGCTGACAAGATCAGACAGTGACATAGCAATTACCTCTTATAAATACCTTATTGTTCAACATCCGTGGGTCTGCCAATGACATCGTTTATAATAGTAGGATTATGCCTAAATGACGGCTCAATAATCCAAGTAAACTGCTGTCTTTAAGAGAAATAGGCAAAAACCTAACAGGAATGAGGCTCACGTTGTTACGGGTAACGCTGGATAATGGATCAGGTAAAGTGAAATTATCTGGAGATTATTCATGTCAAATACCAAAGCATATGCAGCACAGACCGCCACATCTAAAATGGCCCCGCTGAACATACAACGTCGTGATTTGCGCCCCGATGATGTATCAATTGAAATACTATATTGCGGTGTTTGTCACTCAGATATCCATCAAGCCGAAAATGATTGGGGCAACTCTATGTACCCAGTGGTACCGGGGCATGAAATTATTGGCCGCGTTACAGCCATTGGTCCACAAGTGACAAAATATAAAGAAGGCGACTACGTAGGAGTTGGCTGCATGGTTGATTCGTGCTGCAGTTGCTCTTCATGTAAAACAGGTCTAGAGCAATACTGTGATAACGGTATGGTTGGTACCTACAATGGTAAGGATTTGCATGATGGGACGCTCACATTTGGCGGTTACTCTGAGCGAATAGTCGTCCGTGAAGACTTTGTGCTTTCAATCCCGGAGGCGCTCGATATTAAATCAGCGGCTCCATTGTTGTGTGCGGGTATTACTACTTATTCACCCTTAAAACACTATGGTGTCAAAGCGGGAGACAAAGTAGGTGTATTAGGGATGGGAGGGTTAGGTCACATGGGCGTAAAATACGCTAAAGCGCTAGGTGCCGAAGTAACCGTATTTACCCGCTCTGCCAATAAAGTTAATGAAGCGAAACAGCAAGGTGCGGATCATGTGATTATCTCAACAGATGACGATCAAATGGCAGCCGCAAGCTTACAGTTTGATTTTTTGTTGGACACTATCCCGGTTGCACACGACTTTAACCCATACTTAAATTGCCTCAAGGTAGATGGAGTGCATATTGTGGTAGGGCTAATCACGGGTATTGAGCCGCCGTTATGGGGGGTAAATTTGATCTCGAAGCGTCGCGTGTTAGCGGGTTCCATGATTGGCGGTATTGCTGAAACACAGGAAATGTTAGATTTCTCAGCTGAGCATGGTATTAGCTGTGAAGTAGAAATGCTCGATATTCAACATATTAACGAAGCGTATGAGCGCATGAAAAAAGGCGATGTGAAGTACCGTTTTGTAATTGATATGGAGTCACTCAAAAAAGCGTAACCTTAAAGAGATAGATTAAGTTCTTGTCTTGTAAACCCAGCCTCGCTGGGTTTTTTTATGGCCAAAATTCCCTAAGCAGTATATGAGTTATGGCTATAGACTGTGTTAGGGATCAAAACTAGGGTTATAGACTCGCCGCATTGGTGCCTAATTGATCGAAACTCTGTGCTAGGCGTCTTAGCTAGCTTAGCCAAGGTTACACAAAGGTTTTCAGACAGGTTATCCACAGAAAGCGTGGAAAACTATTGTCGCTACTGTTATGTGAGTAACTTTTTTGACTCCATTGTAGTGAAGCAATTTGTTACTGATAATAAAGACTTAGTTTGCAGATAAACGCCCTGTAAACTAGCAATGACGGCATTCGTTAGTGAGCCTGACGCAAACTGTCATTGTATGATAGCGCATAGCGGCTAGACTAAATCCAAAGCTTGATTTCTGAAATAACAATAACGACGTTAACCTGACGTACGGAGTCATTCCCATGGTAATGGAAGGTCAAACAATCCGCGTACAGGCTGCTGAAGCGGGTATTTATGAGGTGGTTTTCGATAACACCACAGATGCCGTCAACACGCTCAGTCAGCAAGCAATGAAGGAACTCGCGGACGCAGTCAGCATATTGCAATCCACCGCCGACCTCAAAGGTGTTCTTTTTAGCAGTAACAAGCCTACGTTTATTGTAGGTGCTGATATCACCGAATTTGGTCAAATGTTCACTCACGATGAAGACACCATTGTCGACAACATCACACAATTGCAGGGTATTTTAAACGCTATCGAGGATCTGCAATGTCCGACAGTAACTGCTATCAACGGTTTAGCATTAGGTGGTGGGTTTGAGCTCGCGCTTTCAACCGATTACCGAGTGATGGCAGACTCTGCGAAAGTCGGCCTTCCAGAAGTTAAGCTTGGCATTTACCCAGGCTGGGGCGGTACTGTCCGTTTACCACGTCTGATCGGTATTGATAATGCTAACGAGTGGATCTGTGCAGGCGGCGAAAAGCGTGCAGATGCTGCATTGAAAGACGGCGCAGTAGACGCAGTCGTTGCTGAAGCTAGCGTACGCGAAGCAGGCCTTGCGCTGTTAAAAGAGTGTATCGCAGGCAAGTTTGATTACGCGGCACGCCGTACAGAAAAACAAAGCGCGGTTAAACTCAACACCATCGAACAGATGATGGCGTTTGAAACGGCAAAAGGCGTGATTGGTGCGAAAGCGGGTAAACATTACCCAGCGCCAATGATGGCGATTAAAACCCTTCAAAAAGCTGCCAACATGGAACGTGAAGCGGCGCTTCTGGTTGAAGCGAAAGGCTTTGCTAAACTCGCCAAAAGTGAAGTTACACGAGCACTGGTCGGGTTGTTCTTAAAAGACCAATACGTTAAAAAAGTCAGTAAACGCTACGAGTCTCAAGGTACGCCGGTTAAACAAGCTGCGGTATTAGGTGCAGGTATCATGGGTGGCGGTGTTGCTTATCAATCTGCCTCTAAAGGCACGCCTATCTTGATGAAAGATATACGAGAGGACGCGTTGCAACTTGGCTTGGACGAAGCGAATAAATTGTTAGGTGGACAACTAAAGCGTGGTCGTATTGATGCGGCTAAAATGGCTAAAACACTCAACAGTATTACGCCAACACTGAGCTACGGTGATTTTGGACGTGTCGATTTAGTCGTGGAAGCGGTTGTTGAAAACGTCAATGTGAAAAAGTCAGTTTTGGCTGAAGTGGAAGAGCACTTAAGCGAAGATGCTGTATTAACGTCTAATACTTCTACTATCTCTATTAACGAGCTGGCAAAAGCGGTAAAGCGCCCAGAAAACTTCTGTGGCATGCACTTCTTTAACCCTGTGCATCGCATGCCGTTGGTTGAAGTGATTCGTGGTGAAAAAACCAGTGAAGCAGCTATTGCTCGTACGGTGTCGTACGCTAAAGCGATGGGCAAAACTCCGATTGTGGTTAATGACTGCCCGGGATTCTTAGTTAACCGTATTTTGTTCCCTTACTTTGCTGGTTTTTCGCAACTGCTTAAAGACGGCGCGGATTTCCGCCAAGTGGATAAAGTGATGGAAGGCTTTGGCTGGCCAATGGGACCTGCCTACTTACTTGACGTTGTCGGCTTGGATACGGCTTATCATGCCGATGAAGTCATGGCGCAAGGCTTCCCTGATCGTATGGGGCATACAGGCACATCAGCTATCGATAAAATGTATGAGTTAGGTCGTTTTGGACAAAAGAACGACAAAGGCTTCTACGAATATAAATTAGACCGTAAAGGTAAGCAGCAAAAAGTCGTTGATGAGTCGGTACTTCAATTGCTTGGCGATGCTGTTGGTGAGGCAAGCCCGTTCACTGAAGAAGAAATCATCGCCCGCATGATGATCCCTCTGTGCATAGAAACAGCACGTTGTTTAGAAGAAGGTATTGTCGCTTCTCCGGCTGAAGCGGATATGGGTTTGATATACGGTATTGGCTTCCCTCCATTCCGTGGTGGTGCACTTCATTACCTGGATAGCATGGGGCTTGATGCATTCTGCGAAATGGCTAAGCCTTACGAAGCACTAGGGCCACTTTATCAACCAACGGAACGCATGAAAGCTATGGCTGCCGCTGGTGAAACTTATTTTGATGCAGCGCGTAGCTGAGCAGAGGAGAAAAATAATGAGTCTGCAACCCAATGACGTTGTCATCGTAGATGCGGTACGTACCCCAATGGGACGTTCAAAAGGTGGTGTTTTCCGTAATGTTCGCGCTGAATCTTTATCAGCATCTGTCATGAAAGCGCTACTCGCACGCAACCCCGCAGTCGATCCTAATCAGGTTGAGGATGTAATCTGGGGTTGTGTAAACCAAACACTAGAACAAGGTTTCAATATTGCCCGTAATGCCGCTTTATTAGCCGGGTTACCTCACTCAGTTGGCGGCCTAACCGTTAACCGCTTGTGTGGTTCATCCATGTCTGCGCTGCATACAGCTGCACAAGCCATCCAAACAGGTAATGGTGATCTATTCATCATCGGCGGTGTTGAGCATATGGGTCATATCGACATGGCGCATGGCGTTGATATCAACCCTGAAATGTCTAAATATTCAGCCAAAGCTGCCATGATGATGGGTTTAACGGCTGAAATGCTCGGTAAAATGAATGGAGTAACGCGTGAGATGCAAGACGCCTTTGGGGCTCGCTCTCATCGCTTAGCGCACGAGGCGTCGGTATCCGGACGTTTTGATAACGAAGTGATCCCTATCGAAGGCCATGACGCTAATGGCTTTAAAGTATTGGTAGAACGGGATGAAGTTATTCGCCCAGAAACAACGGTAGATACGCTAGCGGGATTAAAACCAGTCTTTATCCCTAAAGTAGGCACGGTAACGGCAGGCACATCATCGGCTATTTCCGATGGTGCATCCGGTATGTTGGTGATGTCAGCGCAAAAAGCAGAAGAGCTTGGGCTAAAACCTCGCGCTGTTATTCGTGGCATGGCCATCGCTGGTTGCGACCCATCCATTATGGGTTATGGCCCGGTACCGGCTACTAAAAAGGCTTTAAAGCGTGCCGGCCTTTCCATCGATGATATTGATTACTTCGAGCTGAACGAAGCCTTCGCGGCGCAAGCGCTGGCGGTCATGCAAGGTTTGAAAATAACAGACCGTATGGATACACGTATTAACTTAAACGGCGGTGCTATCGCACTTGGCCATCCACTAGGATGCTCAGGATCGCGTATTACCACAACGTTGTTAAACGTGCTAGAAGATAAACAAGGTACGCTCGGTGTAGCCACCATGTGTATCGGTATGGGCCAAGGTATAGCGACGGTTATCGAACGTCTGTAATACCTGTATCCATGATTAAAAAAGGGGCCTAGTGCCCCTTTTTTGTGCCTGAAATTTGGGGATTACAGCAGATAATAGCGGCTGATCCGTATCTAGAGTAGAGAGCAAAAGCCTGTGGATATTTGTTAAGGATTTCTCGCAGGATATACAGTATATTTTGGATAAGTGTTAAAAATGGCACGGTTTGCAAAACGAGCATGCTCGTTTACACAATGAATAACTTACACAACGTCATTAAAAACAATAAGATATGAAAATTCTAAGGGAAGATAGCGTGCCACACAAGGAATGTTAACGCGCATGCGCGTTTTTGTTCTGTGCCTTTTCTCCTACCTGCCTTAAAGTTAATCAATTTCAACGAGTTGTGCGCCTTCCTGACTAAACGGTTAGGAATGATAATGCGCATGCTCATGAATAAAACTGTTATGTGCTGAATGTCGCTTAGTACTTTGTCTCATCCACAAATGGGAGAAGTGACTTTAAAAATATTTCAAGATCAAGGCGTGTTAAAAAATACTCAATTTGGAAGGTATAATATGGATATAAATTTAGAAACTAAGAAACTAAATGAGCTTAGCAATAAATATGAAGAGGTTAAGTCTTCTTATTTTTCAGAATTAGAAAGAGATGTTAACCGGCGAGATGGCAGTGCTCGGCAAGATGCTCTGCATGAGCGCTTCATGCAAGAAAGTCGTGATAGATACTATGATGCAAAAGAAGCATTTGAAGCTCAAGTAAAGCTTGTTGCTAAACTACTGCAGGATAAAAACACATAACAAAGCGCTCAAAATCAGTCGCTGCGCTCCTTGGGACCTCCAAAAAGCTGCGCTTTTTTCCGGCCCTTTAGCGCGGCGTTATATCTCATGAGCGATGGACCAAATATCGAAAAGTTTTTGAAAGAGAGAGCCAGAGTTGCGGAAGAATTGAAACTAGTGGACAAACTCGTTAGGGCATACAAAAATTCTACTCCTAAAGTAACCCCCATCTGGGATGCAACTCCAAACTCGATTACCTTTAATGATATTAGTAATGAGATTTTGCAGTCAGGAATGGATATTTATACCGCATCATTTGACGATGTATGGGCTGGAATATTTGAACCAGAAATATACGACAAGGATACGTTGTGGAAAACGATACATGACAGTCGGAAGATTGCTCGAGTCATAGAGGCTTGGGAGAACAAGCAGGCTCTTTCTCCATTATTTTTCGTAAAGCATGGGAGTAAAGACTTAGCTTTAGTGGCAGATGGGAAGCATCGTTTAACTGTGGCGAGGTGTATGGGGTGTGAAAACATTCCATTTATGGTTCAGTCAAATACAAGCTCTTGGTTAAAAAATGCAATACCATCAGCAGAAAAGATATAACAAGGCGCTGCAAGGGAAAAAACTATGCTCCACTAATTTGTGGTTCGTTGCACTCAGTTTACCACAAATTAGCTCCGCTTCGTTTTTCCCCTGAGCGCGGCGTTATATCTCAAGGAGAGTCACATGAGCAAAATGTCAGGAGTTAACCGGTTGGAAGTGGAAAAGTACAGTTGTCCTGACTGTGAAGTCGATCTTAACGACGAAGATGTCAGAAATTCATGGCGTTGCCCAAAGTGCAACGACTTTGTCCATATTTGGGCTCATGACCCTGGCACTAATACAAAAATTACCCTTGTTAGAAAGCGAGCTGATGAAGTTGAAGAAGGAGATATGGTTCATCTTCCAGGTCAATTAACAAAAGATTGCTATTGGGTTTTGGGTATATCAAAGGTGAAATCGCAAATAGGCATAGGGCTAAAGGGGTATGGTCAATATAAGCTGGCAGCAGACGAGCCCGTAAATTGCCGCATCGGTGGTGGCTAAGATATAACAAGTTGCTCAATTTCGTTCCGGCCGCAAAAAGCGCGGCCTCCACGGGACAGCCTACGCTGTGCTTCGGCTGCCCATTAGCAACGCGTTAGCATAAATGCAGATCACCATAGGAGGGCTACAAGTGATAGAAGGGATATTGGGAGGACTAGTCGCGTCAGCAGCATTCTTGCTTTTTCTTCACAGATTAAGACCGTCTATTAAAATTTCTCCGGTAATTTCTAAGCGAGTTACTGACAATAACACCATTTACCAAATAAAGATTGTTAATACTGGCTCTAGAAACGCAATCCGTTTAGAAGCCGAACTAGAATCAATAAAATTGCGTGTCGTTCCAAATGGTCATACCCAAACATCACAGTCTATTAAACTAAAAAAGTCAGTCGTCAATTTCCTTTTTACGTATAAGCATAGTGAAATCGAAGACAAGGGATCGTACAGATTCAGTACCGAAGAAAATCTAGATGAAATATTCGATGAGGATTCAAACAACTATCTCCGGTTCCGGTTGTTCGCGGTTGACGAAATGTTGAATTTTGGCAAACTATTTACCGTTGAATACAAGGTTTATAGAAATTCGATAATTGAGGGTGATTTTGAACACGGTGATAGTGTCAATGTTACGTAGTAAAAATGCTAACAAGGCCAAGCAGCATCAGTCGCTCCTCTCCTTGGACAGCCTTGCTGTTACTTGTTTTGTGCATGGCTACGCCAATGTTGCACAAAACACTCCACATCAAGTCTGCCGCTGTTGGCGGCGTTATGGGGCTTTACTCTGCAAGCAAACATAGAAGCCATCTTAAATATCATGAAAAATATGAAAATGTTAAGATGCTGTATTTAATTACACTAATCAAATTGAGTAAATAATGGCCAAAAAGAGAGAGGTTATCAGCCTATTTTCTGGTGCAGGTGGTATGGATATCGGCTTCAAAGAGGCTGGTTTCAAGATAGCAGTTGCAGTAGAACAAGATCCTTCATGTTGCGATACATTAAGACTTAACAGCCCTGATTTGCCTGTTATAGAGGGCGATGTAAGCCAGGTTTCTACGGAAGAAATTCTTAAAAAAGCTAAACTAAAGCCGCTTGAAGCGGCTTTAGTTATAGGTGGCCCTCCATGCCAGTCATTTAGCTTGGCTGGAAAAAGAATGGGAATGAATGATGATAGAGGTAAATTACTCCTAGAGTTCTCCAGAGTAGTTCATGAGGCCCTGCCTGATGCATTTGTGATGGAGAATGTAAAAGGAATGCTAAATTGGGAAAAAGGTAAAGCGATAGAAGCTGTTTTAAATGAATTCAGAGAGCCAGTGGTATACGAAGGTAAAGAATATCACTATGACGTAAGTTATAAGGTTCTAAATTCATCAAGTTATGGGGTTCCTCAACACCGTGAGAGACTATTTATAGTTGGCAATAGGCTAGGGAAAACTTTCGAATTTCCAGAACCAACTCATGGCGAACAAAACAACTCTGAACCAGATTTATTTTCTTCCCCGCTTAAACCGTACTCAACTGCTTGGGATGCATTCGGTGATTTGCCACCAGCCGACGAGCCATCAGAAACAGCCAAAAGAGTCTCACAAACGATTAAAGGGAGAATTGAAAAGCATGGATATTAAAAATCACCAAATGACAGCACACTCCCCAAGTACTCTAGAAAAGATTAAGTCAGTTCCTATTGGAGATAAGCTATCAAATCAAAGAAAAACTTTTGGATCAACTTATCGTAGATTGAAACCAGACCTCCCGTCTCCAACAGTAACAAGAAGTGGTTATCGAGATTTTATTCACCCTTATGAGCAAAGAATGTTAACGGTTCGAGAATTGGCTTGTTTGCAGACTTTCCCTTTAGAGTGGGAATTCACAGGGGTTAGACTGGACTCTTACAGTAGCAAAAGAAAAACTACTATGACTCAATTCGGTCAAGTTGGTAACGCTGTTCCTCCAAAATTAGCAAAAGCTGTTGCAGATGCTGTTTTAAAACAATTTTTCTAAGGAAGAAAGTTGAATAAGTATATAAAAAAATCTGCCGACTTGGAGACCACTTACCAAGAAACAAAAATTGGATTTCTGAGCATAGCCTTACGGAAAAGTAAGGAGGCTAATCATTATTTAAATCTAGCATCAGCATTTCGAACAATAGCTGATGATTATGATAACCCCTTAGATCTAATAAACAATGACGACATAACAGTTAGCATGTGTGAAGCGGCTGGGGTGTCAACAAAAGCAAGGGGCTACCTTCAGCCTAATGATACAAAAGAAATTCTTACTGACTTTGTTGAAGAGTATCTTATAGCTGCAGGTGCTAATTATGTTGATGAACTAATTAGCCGGTATTTACTTACGCAAGGCGATGCATTGGGTGGGCGAATGAGAAATATAGTAGGCGGGCTGGCAGGTGAAAAGCTCACACAAAATATTATCTCAGCTCTAACTGTTAGAAATTTTGAATTTCAGTACTTTGAAAAGCATTCACAAAAATGGATTAACGGAGATAAGTTCCAAGAAGATCAAAGCAATCTAGTAAAGGCCATAAAATGGACTAACGGCGAGAAAAGTAGACTTCTCTATTATGATCTTACTGTTCCTGTTGTAAAAAAGAATATTGATATTGTGCTATTCAATAATTCTGATGTTAATAACAAAAATTCCAAAGAATTTAAGGAGTTCATCTCCAATCATGATAACTATTTGGCTTTAGGTGAGTTAAAAGGCGGTATAGATCCGGCAGGAGCCGACGAACACTGGAAAACTGCAAACACGGCCTTAACAAGAATACGGACGGCCTTTGGAAATCTAGATAAAAGTGTTTCTACAATTTTCATTGGTGCTGCAATAGAGGCAGCAATGGCAAAAGAAATATATGAGCAATGCCAATCCGAAGAACTTTCAAATTGTGCCAACCTAACCAAGCCTAGGCAATTGGCTGAAATTTGTGATTGGCTTGTTAAGTTGTAATTACCACAGCCCCATAACAAGTCAAAGCACTCGGACGCAGCAAAGCTGCGCCGGTGTTTGAGGCGTTACCCATAATGGCATGCTAGCATGCACAAATGGTCACCGGGTGGGTTGATCCATTGGCGGGTTTTTAATTCATTAATCAGTGTAGTGTGTTTTACTTTTGCGTGGCTACTACTACGCTACAGTAGGCGATTATTATGGATATAAACTCAGTAGCGGGTGTGGTGTTTATTAGATGTGGTGTGAAGTTAGCGCTAATGACATTAGCTAATACAGCCCGCCAGCAGGATAATCCACACGAAAGGAGTCTGTTTCTATGCACGCAGTCCTCAATACGATCATGATTTACGCAAAGGATATGAAACGAACGGCGGCTTTTTATAAAGAGTATTTCGGGTTTAATACATCTGGAGAAGTAGTGGAAGGCTTGATAGAGCTGACCTCGCAGCCAAGTGGTACAACCTTGCTGATACACCAAGCGGCTAAAAGCGTTAAGTTGGGTCAAGCCTCGGTGAAGTTGGTTTTTAGCGTGCAAGATGTAGAAGGTTTTAAAATACAAAGTGCTGAAAGAGGCTTGGTATTTGGGAGTACCCACCAAGCCAACGGCTATGCATTTGCTAATGCCAAAGACCCCGACAAGAATACAGTTTCTATATCCAGTAGGGCGTTTCGGTAAAGCGTTTATTCACGTTTTTAAGGCGTATGTTTAACCGTCTTGTTGTGTGTCTGGTCGTTTTGAGTGGACACTACATCGGCGGCGGGTACTGGAATACTATCGTTAGCTGTATTGGTAGTGTCCGCGGTATTGGTGGAGGTGTTATCCTCAACAGGCGGCGCCATTTTAGCGTTAAAAGCGTTTAGTCGTTCGGTTTGCGCTTGTTGACGTTTAACTCGTGCGGCTTCTTTTTCGGCTATGTTTTGTTGTGCCACCCACACTTTATTTGCGTCTTTATCCATTTGCTCAATGCAGCTAACACACTGCACGGTATAAACCGCCGCATTATGCTGGTAATAGCCTTGTCCGGCTTTATCCACTCGCCAACTGACAAGTTCAGTACCGTTTAGCATCATAGTACCTGCTGCATAGCAGTTAGAGGCTTGATGGTTGATTGAATAAGTGTACGCTTGTTGCGCACTCGTTGGCTTAAGAGAGGATGTTTCGGTTGTAGGTGTCTCGGCATTAACTGTTTGGTGAGAGGATGTTGCAGTGACAATCATAGCCGGCGTGCTAGCACGCTTGGCTGGTCGGTTAAAAAAGTGCTCGATATCTGCAGAAGACACTAAAAAATCAGGACACTGCTCGGGCGTTTCAGTGGTAGTAAGTAACCCTGAATAGGCACCGTTTAAGCTGATGTTGACCGCTGAAATAGTGGGTTGAGCCACAGCTGGCGAGCTTGGCGTAGCTTGTTGATTAGATGGCTTAACTTGGCATCCGCTGATTAAAAAACTGCTGCTAATTGCAGTACAAATAAGTAACTGAGAAGCTTTAATAGAGGGTGCTTTCCCTAACCGTGCGTAACGCATTTAGATACCTTGTCACTTCCTGTGACGGCTGTGTGTAAATCGAGAGCAAAAGGTAGCGAATAACGCTACTGAAATCAATTAAAGAACACGAGTGTCGCTTAAAAGATTCGGTTTTATTCTATTTATGGGTCCACTCTCGTCGAATCTTCATTTAAACAGTGACTCTATTACAGAACGCGTACTTTCTTCTTTACAGTGCTGAGCATTTTCACCACTCCAAAGCGGTGAAAAGTCGCCTGAATCTTGTTTTTCGGCCGCTGTTCGTAAAGGGGCAAGAGCAGGCGTTGCGCTAGGAAAAGCCGGTGCGTTTTCGTTGAAAGGCCCCAATTCTTTGATGATTCGATTGACGATACCACGCGCTGGTCGACCAGAGAATAGGTTGGTCAATTGCGTGTGTTGGGCCTGCTTACTCATTAACGTGCGTCTATGGATTGCGCTGGTGGTTGCCTCATGTGATGTCAAAAAGCGAGTGCCTATCTGTACGCCGCTCGCGCCTAATTGTAGAGCGGCTTGCACACCGCGTTTATCCGCAATTCCGCCAGCGGCGATTACGGGAATATCAACCGCATCGACAATTTGCGGTAGTAAAGCAAACAAGCCCATTTGGTCATCAAGAGAGTCATTAAGAAAATGCCCGCGATGACCGCCAGCTTCTAGACCTTGAGCAATAATAACATCAGCTCCATTAGCGGCTAACCATGTCGCTTCGGCAACCGTCGTAGCCGATGACAAAATCAGACTCCCCCAGCTTTTTATGCGTTTAACGAGTGCTTGGTCGGGTAAGCCAAAGTGAAAGCTCAGCACAGGCGGTCGGTATGGCTCAATCGCATCGGCCATGGTGTTACTAAAAGGTGTACGTCCGCCGCCCTGAGGTGGCTCAGCGCTGAGGCCAAACTCTTCATAATAAGGTTTTAAGCACGCTAGCCATCGCGCTTGTGCTGCTTCATTGGGGGCCGGTGGTGTATGGCAAAAAAAGTTGAGGTTATAGGGCTGCTCTGTTTTGGATTGGATGTTTTCAATCGCCTGCACCACTTGTTCAACCGATAACATGGCGCAGGGTAGCGAGCCTAAAGCGCCTGCTTTGCATGCAGCCATTGTTAACTGTTCATTTTGTACGCCTGCCATTGGCGCCTGAATGAGTGGATATTTTAAGGCGAGTAGGGTGTCAATGCGAGCAGCCATGAGTGTTAGCCTTTTGAGCAAGTCTGTTTAATAGTTTAGAAGCTATCCTAACCTTCACACGGGGTTTGGCTATGGTGCTTTGGACTAAGATTTTTCCGATCTTTCTGGAGGACGAATAGTTTCGATGAGTAGCATTTAATGTGGCGGGTGGCCATTACTCTATGAATAACAATTTTAAATTTGTAGTGTTATAAAACCCAAAAAATTACCCGCTACCTAATCAGATAGCGGGCATCGCGTATACGCAAAATCACAATTCACGAGTTTTCACTCGTCCTCGTCCTTAAGACTTCATCAAACTTCGCAGCACGTAGTGCAGGATGCCGTCGTGGCGGAAGTAATCCAGCTCGTTCGCCGTGTCGATCCGCGATTTTGCTGAAACTTGTGCAACGGCACCGTCGGGATATGTAATTGAGACATCTAACATGCCGCCGGGTTTCATGTAGGCAACACCGGTGATGCTTATTTTTTCTTCGCCGGTTAAATTGAGGGTGTTTCTATCTTCTCCTTCAACAAACTGCAGCGGTAATACCCCCATGCCGATAAGGTTTGAACGGTGGATACGCTCGAACGACTCAGCAATCACAGCTTTGACTCCCAGTAACCGAGTACCTTTAGCTGCCCAATCTCGTGATGAGCCTGTACCGTATTCCTTACCAGCCACTACAACGAGTGGCGTGTTGGTTTCAGCGTACTTCATGGCCGCATCGTAAATTGCCATTTGTTCGCCACTTGGAATGTAACGGGTGTAACCACCTTCTACGTTTTCTAGCATTTCGTTACGAATGCGCACGTTAGCAAAGGTGCCGCGCATCATCACTTCGTGGTTACCACGGCGTGAGCCGTAGGAGTTGAAGTCTTCAGGTTTTATGCCTTTAGCTTGCAGGTATTTACCGGCTGGGCTGTCGGCTTTTATGTTCCCCGCCGGCGATATGTGGTCGGTGGTCACTGAGTCGCTAAACTTAGCGAGCATGTGAGCGTCCTTAATATCTTGTAAGGGAGCGGGTTCGCTTTCCATACCTTCGAAAAAAGGTGGGTGCTGGATATAGGTGGAATCTTTCGACCAGGCGTAAGTGTTACTTTGTGGTACTTGGATAGACTGCCAATGCGCATCGCCATCAAAAACTGCGGCGTATTCTTTACGGTACATTTCCGTTTTGACTTGCTCGACTGCATCGGCAATTTCTTTTTGGCTCGGCCAAATATCTTTTAAGAATACGGGATTACCTGCTTTATCGGTCCCGAGTGAATCGGTGGTGATATCGGTTAGTAGGGAGCCTGCTAGGGCATAGGCGACAACTAAGGGCGGTGAAGCTAACCAGTTGGTTTTGATAAGCGGATGGATACGGCCTTCAAAGTTACGGTTACCCGATAGTACGGCACCTACCGTTAGATCATTATTGCGAATTGCTGTATTGATTGGATCAGGTAAGGGGCCTGAGTTACCGATACAGGTAGTACAACCGTAGCCAACCAAGTTAAAGCCTAATTCGTTGAGGTAATTCTGTGTGCCGCTAGCATCGAGGTAGTCGGTGACGACTTTAGAGCCAGGAGCGAGTGATGTTTTAACCCATGGTTTAGACATTAAGCCTTTTTCGCGGGCTTTCTTCGCTAATAAACCCGCGGCTAGCATCACACTTGGGTTAGATGTGTTAGTACATGAGGTGATAGCGGCGATAACGACCGCACCATGGTTGAGTGGAAAACGTTCACCTTTGTAATCAACATCGAGTGTTTGAGTACTGTCGTGATGGCTATTTTCTGCTCCCACGGCTGTATCACCACCCTCGGATAACCATTTGCCTTCTTCGACTAAGCTAATGTTCGGTAGACTATCACTTAATAGCTTTTCAAAATTGGTCTTCATGTCGCGCAATGCAACGCGGTCTTGAGGGCGCTTGGGGCCTGCAAGGCTGGATTCGACTTCGCTCATATCTAAGTGCAGCGAGTCGGTGAAAATAGGCTCGTGTCCCGGTTCGCGCCATAGCCCTTGTGCTTTGCTATAGGCTTCAACCAGTGCCACTTGGTCATCATCGCGGCCTGTTAAGCGAAGGTAATTTAGCGTCTCTTCATCGACGGGGAAGAATCCGCAGGTTGCGCCATACTCAGGAGCCATGTTGGCGATAGTTGCTCGGTCAGCTAAAGGCAGATCTTTTAAGCCGTCACCGTAAAATTCGACAAACTTACCTACCACACCTAACTTACGTAGCATTTGTACTACGGTAAGAACCAGGTCGGTAGCGGTAATCCCTTCTTTTAGTTTTCCCGTTAATTTAAAGCCAACAACTTCAGGGATTAGCATGGATACAGGCTGACCAAGCATGGCTGCTTCCGCTTCGATACCGCCAACCCCCCAGCCTAACACGCCTAGTCCGTTGATCATGGTAGTGTGTGAGTCAGTGCCCACTAATGTATCTGGAAAGGCGTAAGTCTGGCCATTGGATGCTTGTGTAAAGACGGTTTTGCCTAAGTACTCAAGGTTTACTTGGTGACATATACCGGTGCCGGGCGGGACCACGCGGAAGTTATTGAAGGCTTTCTGAGTCCAGCGTAAAAACTCGTAGCGTTCTTGGTTGCGCTCCATCTCTATCGCGACATTATCTTTAAAGGCGCTGTCGTCGCCAAAATGATCGACCATTACTGAGTGGTCGATCACCAAATCAACCGGCGATAGCGGGTTTATCTTGTTCGGGTCACCACCCAATTTGGCAATGGCATCGCGCATTGATGCCAAGTCAACGGCACCGGGAACGCCGGTAAAATCTTGCATTAATACACGAGCTGGCCGATAGCCGATCTCTCGATCGGAGCGAGCGTCTTTTTGCCAATCGACAAGGGCTTGAATATCCGCGTCAGTGGCGGTCTCACCATCTTGAAAACGCAGTTGGTTCTCTAAAAGAATTTTAAGCGTGTTTGGTAGCTTGTCGATGTTACCGAATTGCTCTGCGGCTTTGCTGAGGCTGTAGTAATGAAAGGTCTGCCCATTGACCGCTAATGTGGATTGTAGCGCGTCGTTTTTGTTGAAAATCACGGTGCTTCTCCTTTGCTCGCGGAAGTTTGTGTGAGCGAGGAGGTGTCAATTTGCGGGAAAGACTCCTGCTCCACAAACATGTTGTAGTAAAGGTATAGACATAAACTGAAATGATAATTCCATAATCTTTGATGAAATTTAATCAACTAAGTGTTGCTTAGGCTAAGTACCGGAAGGGCCTGTGATTCATTGCAATAATTAAATTGAGCAAAAATGCGCCTAAAATAGAAGCTAGCAAGATAGGGATTGAAACAATAAAGAAAGAGGCAATGATGATGCTGCAATCTACACACATTTGAAAAGTACCAGCGCGAATGCCTTTGTGCTCTTGTAGGTAAAGCGCCAATATATTGAGCCCGCCCAAACTGGCTTTATGTCTAAAGAGTACCAGCATCCCCAAGCCCATCAGCATGCCGCCGATCACCGTCGCGTAAAAGGGATTAAGCGGTTCTAAATGGATAAAGTACGGATGTATCTCAGCAAAAACAGATACTAAGGCCACCGCTAAAAATGTTTTTAGCGTGAATGCCCAGCCCATTTGCTTAATAGATAGATAATAAAAAGGTAGGTTTAGTGTAAAAAACCATACACCAAAGGGGATATCGCTGATGTATAGCATTAAGAAACCAATCCCCGCTGTCCCCCCAGTAATCGCACCAGCATGTCTGAGTAGCATAATACCAAATGACACCACCAGAGTGCCCGTGACTATAGCCAATAAATCTTCAATCAGGGAGTGAGGCGTTTTATTTTGCTCGTTTGAAATGGTTGAGTTGTTAACACTGGACATTGGACCTTCCCATCACGTTTTACAGTGCGATTAACATAGCACTGATTGTGTAATTTTGGTTACACAAAAAGAAAAGAAAGAGCTATCCGCGCAAGTACTCATTCTGGCGTTATTCATCGCTGTTTTAAGATGACTGTACTAAACGAACTAATAAAAAGATGAACATACCGGTCACTATGGTAATTAGAAGGTTGCGGCTGATGAGTGAAGTCAGAGCCGCTACCACGGCTGCAATTAACCATGCATTGTCCCAATCTAGCCAGACTTCGCCTTTAGGCATAACGACAGCAGGGATAATGATAGCGGTTAGCACCACAGGAGGAACATAGCCTAGCGCTTGGCTCAGCCACGATGGGAATTGTATGCGGTCTGCCATAGCAAAGAGAACAAAGCGAGTGCTAAAAGTCGCGATAAACATGCCTATGATTAAAAACAGTTCATTCGTCACTGTCGACTCCTGTATTTTTCTTCACATGGCGGTTGAGTAGCAATTGCAGTGATATGCCGACACAGACGCCCATAAAGGCAGCAACCATTAAACCGAGTTTATGGGGCATGTTATAGGTAGCGATGGCAATGAGTCCGGCAACGATAACCGCCGCCCACATGGGGCGAGTTTTAAGATAGGGCATAACCATGCCTATAAACGTCACTGACATGGCAAAGTCCAAACCCCATTGCGTCATATTAGGGAATAACTCCCCTAGGGTGATACCGATAGCCGTACAGAGTACCCAGTTACTGTACATAGCGAGAAAAGAGCCAAGATAATACCAGTGTGCGTACTCGGTATTGGTGCTGTTTAGGTAGCGATTACTAACAGCCGCAAAAGTCTCGTCGGTTAAACCAAAGGCCATGACAGCTCGCCAACGTAATGATAAGTGGCGTACTTTGGGAACCATGTTAGCGGCATAAAGCATGTGTCGTAAGTTGACGATAAAGGTCGTGACAATAATGACAGGGATAGCAGCCCCAGCAGATAACATGCCTAGCGCAATGAACTGGCTTGCACCAGCATAGACGATGAACGACATAGCTAAGGCACCCAATGCAGAAAGGCCACTAGGTTCGGCTAAAGTCCCAAAGATGATACCAAAAGGAATGGCACCGATAATTAAGGGAATGGTTGCTTTGGCTCCAGAAAGGCATTCTCTGGACGGTGTTGTGGTAACCGATTGTTGAGTGTTCATGTGGATTAGTCGAGGACCTCAACTGTCATCCCTACTTCGATAACTCCGGTTCCTTCAGCGATTAAGTTATGGCCAAAAAGTGGTGCTCGCTTTTCGCTGCTGTGATGCTTGATTAACGTGCGTAGGGGCTCTAGGCCCTTATCAAATGTGAGCGAACGAGGAGGCAAGGTGATAAGTTTGCAACGTTCGCAAGGGGAGTGAAAAGTAAAGATAAGCTCGCCTACACGAATCCTAGACCAACCATCTTCGGCAAAAGCATCACTTCCTGAAATAACGATGTTCGGGCGAAACTGCGCCATGTGAATCTCATTATCACAATGCGTTTGTATAGCGTCCAAAGAGCTAGTACTGGTAAGCAGTAGCGGATATCCGTCGGCGAAGCTTACCTGCTTGTCATCACGTTTTTTGATAGGACGAGAGCTTTGCTCACCAAAAAAAAGTAACTGGCATTGTGTTCCTAAAAACTCGCTTATCCACGCATCGGCGTCGCTACCACAGCGTTGCGCTGATACATTTTGTTTCCATACGGTGGCAGATGTGTAGCTGTCAGAAAACTCTTTTTCTTGAAGCACAAGCTCAGCGGGTGTGCCGTCTAGCGAGGCTAAAACTAAGCCGCCGTTGAAGGTAGTGGCCAGCAACGTAGTCAGTTTTGGAAATTTGCGGGCGGTCATGAAATTGCCGTCCATATCGGCGACAAGGTAGCGCCTATCACCAGCGAGTCCGAGGGAGTCAATCCAGGCTCGGCTTAAATTGACCGCAGCACAAGATTTTACTGGGTAGTGGTGTAAGCTAGTGATATGGATGGTCACAAAAGATCCCTCAGTCGGCGTTGTCCAAATGAGGGAGCATTGTAAAGATATTTAGCTATGGCTGCCAAGCATTCACGGTGCCGTCCATCATCATGGGTGCATATAACATATTCCCTACAGAGCCAATATCGGCAAGGCCTTGGCCGAGGTGCTGTTTATTAGACCCATCTGATTTCATTAGGTCACCGGCTAACCAGTCACTTATCCAAATAGTGTCGTTGATACGGGTAATGCCATCGATATTGCCAAGTGGCGTGCCATCATGAAAAGGAGTTAGCGTCTCATTGGCTAAATTTAAGCGGTATAAAGTCCCCGGGGAATGGGTGCTAAAGTCGTCATTCAGACCTTGCCCCCAGTTACCTATAATTAGTTGATTATCTTCCCAAAAAACTCCGTTGGGGTGCTCTATCTCCGCATAAGACTTCCATAGCGAAAACTCCCCATCCACTAATCGGTATAGTCCACCCGCTAACAGATCGGATACATAGACGATACCCTCGGGTGACACCGTAACATCGTTGAGCATTTGGGCTGCAGGGGCGTGCCACTGCGCCACTGTTTTCCCGTTACGTAAATCAATTTTATGCAGGCGAGAGAGGTCAGCAACGTACAAATAGCCTTCATGGATGGCCATGCCTTTTGGAGCATCCATGCCTTCAGCCCAGCGTTGCTTAATCCATTGACCGCTGGAGGTGATTTTACTGATATAGCCTTCTCCGTTGACCTCCATTGGTGTGCCATTGATATTGCTCACGTATAAAAATTGCTCATCTCCTACGACAGACTCTGGTTGGTCAAAGCCTTTGAGTGTCCAGGTAGGAGTATTCGGTTGTGCTGTACCTAGTGTGCTGTAAACGATGGCCGTTAGTAACGATAGGGTGCGTAGTGTGTGTACGATGCGCATAATAAAACGTTCCTTTAGTAAGATATTAGTTCGACGTGTCTGGTTATTAGTGTCATATTTGTATCTTTCTTGGAATTAATGAATGTTATGGTATTAAATAATGATCCTTTTTGAGTGAGTTTGGATCATTTTTAACCAAAGCGTTGGAGCGAAGTAATGCATCATCAGCAAGGCGGAGTGTTTCAAACACTTAAGGATGTCATGAGAGCAAAAGGAATGACTTATAAGGCATTGGCTGTTCTTATGGATGTATCGGAGCCCACCGTGAAGCGGATTTTTCAGGATCAAGACTGCAAATTAAGTCGGCTACTCACTATCTGCCAGTTACTTGATATCGATGTAGAAACGCTGTTAGAAATGAGCGAAAGGCAGTTACCTGCAATTGAGCCTATATCTGAAAAAGCGGAAAAGGCGTTGGCCAATGACCGAACATTGATGTACTTATTTATGCTTCTGGTGAGCGACGTACCTTTGTCCGAAGTGCAGCGTACCAGTGGCTTTTCGGATGCTGAGGTTTATCAGTACTTACGTCAGCTAGAACAAATAGGCTTGCTGCGAGTAGGAGTTGAAAACCGCATAACTTTTTTAGTTGAGAAGCCCATAAAGTGGCGCTTAGATGGGCCATTACATCCTATTTTGGTCGCGGTGAATCAAGCGTTTGTTGAGAAAGCGGTCGAGAACCACAACAAAGATCACACTCCGTTTTACTCTGCTAGCCGAATGATGAGTGAACAAAGCCGTGAAGAATTAGATCACGCGTTTAAGGAGCTGTATGCGTTATTTCATAAGCTCGCATCATTGGATAAAGTTATGTTACCTAAGGAGCAGTTAAAGCCTTATAAGCTACTAGCTACCCTCGCACCTTTTGATGCATTGCACTATTTTCGTCATTCTTCAAAGTAATTATCAAAATTAGCAACAGTCCTTTGTTTAAGACAAAGTCTGAAAATGATGTACGCTATCATTTTGTGTGCTAGCCTCTGTTTCATAGCGTCTGAACCGTTTATTTGATCGGTTTTTTGAACTGACTCGCTCAGCTGGTTCTACTCAGTGGCTCATTCTAATCAGTGCTCTACTCAATGAGACGTCCTTTAAATCACGCTAACAAAACAGAAAACCGTACAGCATAGGGAGCTTCGCTATGGCAGATCAAGCCGCGCTATTTCACCAAATTTTTCTTGTTACAGGCCCTGTTTTCGGTTTGGTTTTGCTCGGTGTTTTTTTGAAACGTATCCGCTTAATAGATGAAGCGTTTGTTATGACGGCTTCCAATTTAACCTTTAGAGCAACAATGCCGACGTTGCTGTTTTTGAGTATTTTGCAGTCTGATTTGAAAACGGCCTTTCAGCCTAAACTCGTCTTCTTCTTTGTCGCTGCTACCTTCCTTCATTTTGGGTTTGTTTGGTTATGGTCTTTACGCAGCGTACCCAAAGAGGATAGAGGGGTTTATATACAGGGCGCATTTCGCGGTAACTGCGGCATTATGAGCTTGGCGCTTGCCGCTAACCAGTATGGTGATTATGGCTTGTCTGTTGGCGGAGTTTTATCTGGTATTATCGTTATTGTATTTAATATTTTATCTGCTTTTATTTTATCGATTTATAGCCCAACATTTGATGCTAACTTTAAATCGATCATGCGTGAGATTGTTCGTAATCCTCTGATTATTTCCGTGGTCGCTGCTTTGGTTGGCTCTAGTATTGGCCTTACATTACCCGAGTGGGTGGTAAGGTCCGGCAATTATTTTGCTGCTATGTCGCTTCCTACCGCACTGATTTGTATTGGTGGCACTTTGTCATTGGCGGCTTTTAAGTCGTCGGGACGGGTAACGCTGAGCTCCAGTTTATTCAAAGTCTTTTGGATGCCTTTGTTTTTTGTGCCGTTAGCATGGTTGCTTGGCTTTGAAGGCCGAGAGTTAGGTATTCTGTTTTTATTCTTAGCTACGCCCACAGCGGCGGCTAGTTATGTCATGGTTCGAGCTGCCGGTAGCAGTGCAAGTTTGGCGGCGAACATCATAGCCCTTACTACAGTTATTTCTGTTGTGAGCTTTATGGCTGGATTATATTTATTAAATTATTTGCAGCTTATCTAACTCGAAGGGCTACTAAGGAAAAATAAAAACTATGAGTAGAGGCGAAAACAGCGAAATGGCATGGGGTAATGTTACCTTAGCAGATGTTGCTCGCACGGCGGGTGTGTCACCCATTACTGTGTCTCGTGTATTGAATGATCCCGATAAAGTGAAAGCTAAAACTCAGGAGAAAGTAAAAGCAGCCATACGCGAAATTGGTTATGTGCCGAATATGCTAGCCGGTGGCTTAGTGTCGTCTAAGAGCAAGTTAGTGATTGTGTTAGTGCCGAGTATTGCTCATCGAGTGTTTGTAAATACGATTCAGAATTTAACCGAGCAAATGAGCTCGGCTGGTTACCAAGTGTTGCTAAGCCAAACCTTCTTTGAAAATCAAAGCGAGCTTGAGCAAATAGAGACAATATTGTCACGCCGCCCCGACGCAATCGTATTAACTACGCCTCTCTTTTCGGTTGATGCGCGAGCGCTGCTGCGAGCGCGAAACACGCCTGTAGTGGAAGTGTGGGATTATTACGATGACCCTATAGATGCTGTGGTTGGTTTTTCGCATACCGAGCTTGGAGTCGCTATGGCTCAAGCGATGATCGATAAAGGGCATCGTCGTGTGGGTTTAATTTGGGTCGATGATCAGCGGGGTAGTCTTCGTTTGGCGGCTTGCGAGCAGCATTTGCTTGAGAGGGGTGTTGAAGTGACAAGTGTGCAGCGTATCAACCCCCCGGTGTCGGTTGGTGAAGGCCGCAAGGCAATGCAGCACTTAATTGATGAGGATAATATACCGACGGGCGTTATTTGTAGTAATGATTTAATAACACTGGGAGCCGTATCAGCACTGAAGGCTTCGGGGATAGCAGTACCTAGCCGTGTGGCTTTAATTGGCTTTGGTGATATAGATTTTGCCGCCCATGTTTCGCCCAGTTTATCGACTTTTCAAGTACAAAGTACTGATATTGGGAAAATTGCAGCACAGATGTTATTAGCCCGTTTGGAGAAAGGTGCACAACGAGGCACCTTAAAGCAGAACTTAGGTTTCCAATTTGAAGATCGTGAAACAAGCTAGTTAGTATCTGTCAGGGTGTCCATGTCGGCTTGTAATTTGCGAAAGCGCTCTCGGCTATTGGCTAAGTGGACTCGCATAGCGGCTCTGGCCGCTTCTGCATCGGCGCGAGCAATAGCGGCAAATATATCTTCGTGCTCGTGATTAACTCGATCGGTTTCGATCCGCGTTTTAGGTATGAGATTGGTTCCCAAGTGGTTCAATATATCGGTGTAGTGTTTGTTTCCAGTGGCTTGAGCAATTAGATAATGAAATTGGAAGTCTGCGCTCGTCGAGTCTGTTTTTAATTTTTCACACTCTCGTAACTTTGTGAGAGTAGCCTCTAGCTCTTTGATCTGGTTGTAGTTTCTACGTTGAGCCGCTAATCCCGCTGCTTCTACTTCTACTCCAATTCGTAACTCCATCAATGCAATAACGTCTTGCAAGGTGTCGATACTAGTAAGGCCAATGAGCGTTTGGCTTTCATTTGGCTTACAGAGAACAAAGGTGCCTATTCCATGGCGGGTCTCGACAAGCCCAGCCGCTTGCAAACGTGATAAGGCTTCCCTGACTACCGTTCGGCTAACACCGGTTTCTTCCATGATAGCTGATTCAGTAGGCAGCTTGTCCCCCGGCGATAATTTCCCGTCACGAATACGTTGAGTAAACTGGGATACAACGGCCTCAGCAAGGCTTTTCCCTCGCTTAGCGGGTCGTGGAGTTAGTGTAGAAGTGGGGGTGGTTGTTGCTTTTGACACGGTATTTGGACTCATGTGAAGTTTGCCGCATCATACCATCTCATACGATGACTTTCATGACGCGGCACACGACTAGGTGAAATCGTAAAGTTGGTGAGGGTTTGTGACGAAAATCTTTTCTATAACTTCATTGTTAGGTATCCAGCTGCAAACGGTATCTAGTAATTGCGCGTCGTTTGGAGCGTCTTCAATAGTTTGGCTGACATGAGGCCAATTACTAGCCCATAAAATACGTTCTGGGGCGTGCTTGATTAAGGCTTTAGAGAGAGCCGCGACATCTGTATATTCTTCACCGCCAGTGTAGGAAGACTCGTAAACAGCACCAATTTTCACATAGCAGTTTCCTTTGTCGATAAGTTTGAGCAGTGCCTTGAATGAGGAGGAGTTGGGTGTTGTAGGGCCTAAAAATTTGCCGCCATGGTCAATGATAAAGGTATCGTTTATTTGGTTTAGTAGCGGCGTGTGCTCAATCATATCGCGTCCATCAAACTGAACAATGCAGTGCCAACCCAGCGCGCGAATTTTAGCGTTAACTTCGGTGAGGTGCTTCAAGCCTACAGCTCCGCCGGGCAGCTCCATTATGCGTGCACCTCTAGCCCCGCGTTTATGCATGGATAATAACTCTTCTTCGCTAGTTTCTGGTGTTACAACAACAATACCGCGAGCGTTGTTGCCTAACTGATCTAACGCTTCTAGCATGCATCGGTTATCGGTTTGATAAGCATTGGGTTGTACGATGACTACTTTCTCCAAACCTAACCAGCGTTGCAAACTTAGGTAATCATCTAGGTTTGCAAAATCTAATGGTGGTTTAGGGCCGTTAGGGTGCCCCAAATGCTGTGGAGCATATACGTGCATATGTGTATCGACACTCCCCGCAGGGAGTTGAGTGAGTGGAGGTATTCCTGTGATGATGCGTTTCATAAAAGCCTCTGGGTTTAGACAACAAGGGTAATATAGTGATGTCGATAGTGCTCTGAGTAGTTAACTCGGTATCTTTGTAAAGCTAGCGAGCGCCTCGCGGTCTATGTCAACTCCAAGGCCAGGACCTTGCGGGATCTCGACTATGCCATCTTTATGGTCAATTGATGTAGTTAAAATACTTGAGCGAAAGGGGTTGGGTGTTTGATCAAACTCTAACAGAGCAGCGCTTGAGCCACACGAAGGCGGAGCGGGTGGCAGAATGGCATGTAACTGTAACGCAGCGGCTAAAGCAATACCTGTACCCCAAACATGCGGGACGCAGCGGACGTCGTAAATGTCGCATAACGTCAGTATTTTTCGGACTTCGCTTAAGCCTCCTGCACCGCAAATATCAGGTTGTATTATGTCAACACAGCCTTGTTGCAAAGCTGTAGCTATCCCCCAGCGTGTGTGCCATGTTTCCCCACCTGCAATAGGGATAGGCTGTGAGGTTCGTAACGCGCTATAGCTATTAAGTGCTTCAGGTACAACAGGTTCCTCAAACCAATCAATGTTAAACTGGGATGCTTCTCGCCCTAACTTCGCGGCGGCTAATGCGTCGTAACCGTGGTTTGCATCAATCATAAGAGAGATGTCAGGGCCAATAATATCGCGCACGGCAGCTATGTCGCGTAAATCATCTTCTAGTCCAAAACCGATTTTTATCTTTATTGCTTTAAAGCCCGCCTCAATAAAGCCATGAACTTCTTCACCTAGGCTTGTTGAACGTTCTTTGCCTAAAACCCTAAAACCTCCTGTTGCATAGGCCGTTACGTGCGAACGGAACGCCCCACCCATGAGCTGACTAATCGGTTGTTGGTAAAAATGTCCTGCGATATCCCAGAGTGCAATGTCTAACCCACTGATGGCATTGATGATAGCGCCGCGTTGCCCTTGATCCCTGAATTGGTTGTACAGCATTAGCCAGTGCCGCTCTATATCTAGCGGGTTTTTTCCCACTAATGAGGGTGCCATCGCTTTAACAATGGCCTGATTTATGTCGGCATGGCCTAAGCACTCACCCCAGCCAATTAGTCCATTGTCGCATCGAATCTCAACAATTAAGTGTTGCCGAGTCGTAAAGCTCATGGTAGCGGATTCAAATGGCTGATCCAGTGGCTGAGAAAGGAGATGAGTATGGATACTGGCTATCTGCATAAGTGACCTGTGCGGGTTGATATGATTGTTATGGTATGACATATAGTTTTTTTGTTTTAAAGATAGTATGACTGTGGTTGTCTAGTCAATAGTTAACTGATTGACCGAGTGTGGTGATTGGTAACGAGTAAAGCTTTAGGTCGTCAGGAAAAGAAGTTTTTTAATAAAAATAAAATTTTAAGTCTATAAATTACTGATAATTAAGCAGTTTGTTTTCATGCCATACTTTTTTAAAGCTGACAAAAAACCATTGGGTGGGCAGTGGTAAGGATAAGGGTAATTAAAAAAATGATGAATGACATAGTACAACTTGTTGTTTTTTGGTTTTGTGTCATGTTACAAATATAGAGGTGTACTCGGGCAGCCCTTGCACTCATAAAAATAAAACGAGCTAATTAGGAGAATAATAATGATAAGAAAGACCTCATCCGCCTTGTTCATGACCACTATGTTGGTGGGAGCACTCAGTAGCGTTGGTGCGCAAGCAGACTGGAAAGGCTGGAACATCCATACAGAAGATTACCCTGTTTCGCATGCAATGGAGTTTTTTATTACGGAAGCTGAAAAGCGTACTGAGGGACGCATCAGCGGGCGTGTTTATAACAATGCGGTGCTAGGCAGCCAAGAAGATGCCATCTCGCAAATGCAAATAGGGGGAATTGATTTTGCGGGGTTTAATCTAGGGCCACTAGGGGCGTCAGTTCCTGAGGTAAATGTAGTTTCGTTACCGTTTATTTTTAAAGACGTTGAGCATATGCACCGTGTTATGGATGGACCCGTTGGGCAATCGTTAAGCGATGCAATGGCTAAAACAGGCGTTATTTCCTTAGCGTGGTACGACTCGGGAGCACGCTCATTTTATAACACGTCTAAAGCAATACATTCGCCAGCGGATATTCAGGGGATGAAGTTCCGTGTTATGAATAATGATCTATATGTAGGCATGGTGGAGGCTTTGGGTGGAAATGCAACGCCTATGGCTTATTCGGAAGTCTATCAATCGCTGAAAACAGGGGTGGTTGATGGTGCCGAGAATAACTGGCCATCTTATGAGTCGAGTAACCATTACGAGGTATCACCGTATTATTCAGCCACGCAGCACCTTATTTTGCCTGAGTGCCTGTGTGTGAGTACTACCGCGTGGAAAAAATTATCAGTTGAGGATCAAGAGACGTTAAAAAAAGTCGCACGTGAAAGCGCAACGCTTCAACGTGATCTTTGGGCCAAACGTGACCTAAAGAGCAAACAAGCAGTGCTTGATGCGGGAGTGAACTATAACGAAATAGACGATAAATCCGCTTTTCAATCGGCGATGAAACCGGTTTATGAGATGGCGATTAAAAAGAATCCTGCACTGGCACCTATCGTTAAAGAAATCCAAGCGACTCCATAAAAGTGGTCTTGTTAAGGGGCGTAGTGTTTACCGATAGCTAACGCTTCTTAAAATTTTAGCGGGCCTTGCCAGTTAGCGAGGCCGCCTAGTTTCGTTTGTCTTGAGAAAACTATGATCAATAAAATACCTGAATCAACGCCGCTTAAGCGGGTGTTGGATACGATAGCATGGCTATGTTTAGCCGTATCTGGTGTATGCATGGTGATACTGGTGTCTTCGTTTGGTTGGCTGGTTTACGGGCGATATGTGCTGAACGATACCCCTACGTGGGTAGAGCAGGTTGCTCTGTTGATGGTGGTTACTATCACTTTTTTAGGGGCAGCAGTGGGGGTGCACCAAAGGACACATTTAAATGTCGATTTGTTTTCAGTGTTATTACCGCCGAGAGGAAAAATTGCGCTGTCAGTTTTAATTGACCTATTGATGGGATTTTTTGGCGGCTTAATGACTTGGCAGGCTTATGGTTTAGTCATGTTTGCATGGACTAAATCGATCCCATTACTCGGTATACCAGACGGATTGCGTTATATCCCCATGATGCTTTCTGGTGCACTTATTTTGATTTTCTCGTTGTGTCGCATTCCTGCGGCCTTTCACGGTCAGCATCAATTTGCCTCTGTCGTTAAGGAGCCTTCTTAATGGGTCTTGCTATTTTATTAGGGCTGTTTGCTCTTTTTACCTTGTCAGGGGTGCCTGTTGCCTTTGCCCTAGGCATTTCGGCAATCGCTTCCTTTATGTATGAAGGCCTGCCTTTGATGATCGGCTTTCAGCGTTACGTCTCGGGGATGTCTGCTTTTTCGTTATTAGCGATCCCGTTCTTTATTTTTGCTGGCGAGCTTATGCTTCACGGTGGCATTGCTGCACGTTTAGTGAGCTTAGCTTCGGCAGCTGTAGGCTGGATGCGTGGTGGGTTAGGCCAAGTGAACGTGTTCTCAAGTATGTTGTTTGGCGGGATCTCGGGCTCGGCCGTAGCGGATGTGTCTGCGTTGGGGTCGTTGTTGATTCCGGTTATGAAAAAGAAAGGATACAGTGCTGACTATGCAGTCAATGTCACGGTTACCTCGTCGATCGCCGGGATAATGATTCCCCCTAGCCATAATATGATTTTATATGTGGTAGCTGCCGGCGGTGGCATTTCTGTTGCCAATCTTTTTATCGCTGGGGTCGTTCCTGGTTTATTGATGTGCGTTTTACTCGCGGTTGCCGCGCGTTATGTGGCTGTCAAAAATGCTTATCCCACGGAAGAGTTCCCAGGTTGGAAAGTTATTTTGCTTTCTTTTCTCGGCGCGGTTCCGGGGTTAATAACGGCGGTTATTGTTGTTGGCGGTGCTCTTTCGGGTATTTTCACGGTAACCGAGTCGGGGGCAATCGGCGCCATTTATGCGGTTCTTATTACCGGCTTAGTGTATCGCAGTTTGAGCTTGTCAGCGTTTTGGGTAGCAGTTATTCGTTCGGTTAAAACGACAGCAATGGTCATGATTCTTGTCGGGTGCGCGTCAGCATTTGGTTATATGTTAGCGATGTATGAAGTACCTAAAGTGCTTGCCTCTTCACTAACCTCTATTTCAGATAATCCAATAGTTATCTTGCTGATGATGAATGTCATGTTATTGGTGTTGGGCATGATTATGGATATGGCTGCATTGATTTTGATTTGTACCCCTATCTTTTTGCCGGTGGCGGTAAGCCTAGGTATGGATCCTATTCATTTTGGCGTGATGTTAATGATGAACTTAGGCTTGGGATTATGTACGCCACCTGTGGGTGGTTGTTTATTTGTGGGGTGTGCGATTGGGGAAGTGCCAATACAAAAAGCGCTCAGAACTATTTGGCCCTTTTATTTGGCAATATTAGGTGCACTAATGTTAGTTACGTTTGTTCCGTCTGTGTCTATGTTATTGCCGCAGTGGATTGGTCTTTAAATGCTAGGTTGAAAAATAAGAGGAATTGACATGAAAAAAGTATTGTTAACCGGCGCAGGTGGCAACCTAGGTAAGGCGTTGCGTAAAACATTGGAGGGTTGGGCGGAGAGTATTCGTTTGACTGATATAGTGCCGATTACTGATGTTGCCGCGCATGAAGAGTTTATTCAATGCGATTTAGGTGACTACGACGCCGTTTATTCGCTGTTAACAGGGTGTGATGCGGTAATCCATTTGGGCGGGGTTTCCACTGAAAATACGTTTGAAAACATTCTAAATGGCAATATTCGGGGGGCTTACAATTTATATGAAGCTAACCGCAAGCAAAATAAAGTACGCATTTTATTCGCAAGTTCAAATCATGTGGTTGGTTTTCATGAACGCGAAACCCTTCTCGATGCTGATTGCACAATGCGACCGGACAGTATGTACGGTGTATCGAAAGGTTTTGGTGAGTTGTTGGCGCGTTATTATTACGATAAGTACGGTATTGAGTCGGCGTTGGTACGTATAGGGTCATGTTTTGAGAAACCCCTTAATAAGCGCATGTTAGCTACTTGGATGAGCGAAGCGGATTTTACACGTATGATTCATAAGATTTTTGCGGCGGACCGCTTAGGGTGTCCCGTGATTTATGGGGTATCAGATAATCCAGCTGTTTGGTGGGATAATCGTAAAGCCTCTTACATTGGTTGGAGTCCAGAGGATAGCTCTGTAGTTTTTGAGCAAGAAGATTATATCGTTAACGAGAAAGTAGACCCTAATGATCCTGCCGTGCGATATCAGGGTGGCGGATTTGCTGCCGCAGGGCATTTTGAAGATGAATAAACAGAGTGTTTAACGGAGCAATCGTTGAAGCCGTCTCTTGGCTCTAGCCCCGCTAATTTAGCGGGGCTTTTTTGTGAGCCTACACGCAAAGAGTAATTACGCTTTAGTTGCTTTATCCGCTGCGGTATCCGTTACCGTTTTTGTTTCTGGAGCCTTGGCCGTGCTAGATGCCGCTTTTTTGGCCGCGCTAGGTTGTGCGGGTTTGGTTGCTGTTGCTTTAGCAGGCGTCGCACGTTTGGCCGTTGTCTTCCGAGCAGTAGTTTCTGTTTTCGATGTAGTCGCTTTGGCTGACGTCGCTCTTTTAGCGCGAGTGGTCGTCTTAGGAGCTGCCGGCTTGCTGGATTCTGGTTTTTCCGAAGGGGTATCAGCAGTGACGCTCGCTGTTTTGGCTGGGGTAGGCTGCGCTTTTTCCTCTACTTTTGCCGGTGCTGCATCAGCATGCTTTTTAATAAAGTCTTTGATTACCGGAGATACTTCTTGGCGAAAGCGGCGGCCGTTAAAAATGCCATAGTGTCCAACATTAGGCTGTTCATAATGCATTTTTAAGCTGTCAGGTATGCTGCTCAGCACATCATGCGCGGCTTTGGTTTGGCCGTTGCCAGTGATATCGTCGTTTTCACCTTCAATGGTAAGGAGTGCGACATTTTTAACGGCTTTGGTGTCGATTTGTTGGTCTTCAAACATCATTGTGCCGGTTGCCAAGCGGTGTTCAAGGAACACTTTTCGAATGGTATCTAAGTAAAAATCAGCCGGTAAATCCATGACGGCAAGGTATTCATTGTAAAAAGTACGATGTGCTTCGGCGCTATCTCCATCACCTTTGATAAGATCCCCAAAGAACTTAAAGTGCTTGTTGATGTGGTTATCCATATTCATGCTCATGAAACCTGAAAGTTGGATAAACCCGGGGTATACGCGTTGACCCGCACCCGGGAATTCACCAGGGACGGTACAGATGACTTTGGTTTCGAACCATTCTAAATCTTTGCCGGAGGCGTAATCATTGACACCTGTCGGGTTTAAACGAGTGTCAATGGGGCCACCCATTAGCGTGAGCGTCTTAGGTAGGTTGGGGTTATTGCGCTCTGACATGATGGTAACAGCGACAACAGCCGGTACACTTGGCTGGCAAACGGCAATAACATTTGTTTCAGGGCCTAGGAACTCCATAAACTCGATAAGATAACGTACATAGTCATCAAAGCTGAAGCTGCCTTCGCGTGTGGGTACGTCGCGCGCATTTTGCCAATCAGTGATATAAACCTCGTGATCTGGCAAAAAGTTTTCTACGGTTCCGCGTAGCAATGTGGCGTAGTGGCCTGAAAGTGGCGCTACTAGCAAGACTTTGGGGTGGTTGTATGAACCGGCGCGGCGAAAGTGCAGCAGGTCGCAAAACGGTAAAGAGTAGGCTACTTCCTCACGTACACGGACTTCTTCACCGTTAATTTCGGTGTTGTGCAAGCCAAATTCAGGCTTTTCATAATTGTCAGTGCAACGTTCAATCAACTCTAGGCTAGCTAATGCTGTGTTAGTAAATGTATTAAATCGAAACGGCAGCATCCATGGCTGTTTCAGTTGCTTACTGCAAGCTTGTGCCCATAAATGGATAGGTTGTACCGATTGATTAATTGTATGGTGTAGGTGATACAACATTGTAAAACCCTCGCGTGCCTCTGATTAAGTGGGGTGCAATGTATTTATATTGCACTGCAACATTTCTTCCAGTGTATAAGGTTGTCTCAACATTTGGAAGCAGTGAGTTGTTCAATTTTAGTCCACTCGTTGACTTTTATGAGGTCGACTTACTTTAGAATGAGTTCGCAGGTAAATGGCATTGGTTTGTCAGGTAAGTAGTTGCAGCACGTAATTTTGCATGTAAACCTAATTTAGTAGTCAACTTTTTAGGAGATAAAATGTGCAGGCATATCGTGTAACAACCGCTGACGGTATTGATGCTATCGAGCAAGTAGTCGTGGATATTCTCCTACTCCAGCTTCAGATGAAATTCTCGTAAAGATGAAGGCATGTTCACTCAACTATAGGGACATGTTAATTACCATGGGTGCTTATGTTAGAAATGACGTTCGCCCTATTGTTCCCCTATCAGACGGAGCAGGTGAGGTGGTCAGTGTCGGTAGTGAAGTGGCTATTTTTAATTTATTAAGGATTCAAGGCATCTATGTTGGTAGTACAGCTATGCTCGAACAACTGGTTAAAACGATGGAAGCACATCAGATTCATTCTGAAATCGATAAGTCTTTTCCTTTTTCTAAAGCGATAGATGCTTATCACTGGATGGCTAAGGCTAAACATTTCGGTAAAATCGTCATAGAAAGTGAAGGGTAAGGACCTATTTTATAACAGGAGAACAAAGGTGCTGCTGTTCTCCTGTTATTTGCTGATAATAATCAGCTGTGTTGCAAGTTACTGTAAATCAAATTGCTTAGCGTATTGGCTTGTATAGCGATGGTTTGACTAAGCAAGCATCACAAAAATAGCGCCGATAACAATTAATGCTAACCCTATTTTATCTTTTGGTTTTAGCTTTTCGCGAAACCAAATAACAGAAATCATTAGGGTAAATAACACTTCTATTTGCCCTAATGTTTTTACCATAGCGGCTGTTTGTAAGCTCATGGCGGTAAACCACCCCAATGATCCTAAACAGCTAAATAGGCTAATGGTCAGAGTAAGCTTTGGTCTTTTCCAAAGAGCGACAAGTGTTTGCTTATCCCTCACTAAGAGCCAACTAATGAGAATTATTGTTTGTGTGGTTATAACCGCCACGAGTACCCAAGCGGCGCTGTAGGGGAAGGGTAGCTCTAAAAGTAAGCTGGCTTCGCGCACCCATAAAACGGTTAAAGCGAAACATAATCCACTGCCTAGCCCTGTGACGACTGTTGATAGGGAAATATCCCTAAATGATCCGGGATTGCTCATTAACCAAATGGCTAAGCCTCCAATAAATACACCCATCCAGGCCAAGGCACTGAGCGGAGCACCAAAGAATAGGGCGCCCAAAATAGCGGCCATTACGGCTTCACTTTTTGCTAATCCCACGCCTATCGCATAGTTACGCAAGCGAAACAGCATAACCATTAAGCTAGTGGCAAATATTTGCGCGACGGAAGCTAATACGACATACACCCAAAATAGACCGCTTAAATGCGGCATGGCGACAGGTTGCCACGTATACAATGCAAGTACATATAAAGCGGCCAATGGGCCTGCATAAATAAAGCGAGCCAGTGTTACACCGGTAGTGTTCACATCTTGACTGAGTTGTTTTTGAAAAGCGTTGCGCCAAGACTGCATAAAAGCAGCGAAAATCGTAAAGGGTATCCAAAGCCACATGGCTGCTATTCCTGATTAATGATCAAAAAGAGAGCGTCGGCCGGCATGGCGACGAGGCGAAGTATTTTTGCCGTTACCCTCTTGCGTAACTGACTCGTTAGGCACTTTTTTGGACGTTGCAGCCTTGGTTCGGTTAGTTTTTAAATGGTTGGCTTTTCCAGACTTATTTTTGCGCCGTTTAGGGGGCGGATTATGCGCTGACTTTTTGGCATCAATCAGCTTGCCGTTCTCAATTGTGGGGACGGCTTGTAAAGGGATTTGCTTGCTTATGAGCTGGCAGATATCAGCGAGGTAGTTTTTCTCATCAGGTGCGACCAAAGAAATAGCTGTGCCTTCTTTTCCCGCTCGTCCTGTGCGGCCAATTCTGTGTACGTAAGCTTCAGGCAGGTTGGGCAGATCATAGTTAATCACTTGTGGTAAGGATTCAATATCTAAGCCTCGGGCCGCTACATCGGTTGCTACCATGACACGCACTTCGCCATTTACAAATGCACTGAGTGCGGCATTTCGCTCACGCTGGAGTTTGTCGCCATGCATGGCGACAGCCGAAATACCTTCGGCATTTAAATAGTCGCATACCATGTCAGCTCGCCGTTTTGTGCGAGTGAAAACAAGTGTTTGTGACCATTGGCAACCGTCAATTAAAAAACTCAAGATGTCGGATTTATCACTGTTATCGACTTTATACGCTTTTTGCTGCACCAATTTAGCGGTAGTGTTGCGAGTAGATGTACTGACTTTAACCGGTGATTTTAATAACGTATCGGCTAGCGACTCTATAGCAGGGTTGAAGGTCGCCGAAAATAAGAGTGTCTGGCGTTGTGCAGGGATAAAAGACATGATTTTTTTAATATCGTGGATAAAGCCCAGATCCAGCATGCGGTCAGCTTCGTCTAGTACGAGTATCTCTACCTGTGCTAAAGAAATCTTTTTCTGGCTGACCATTTCCAATAAGCGGCCGGGTGTTGCAACTAATATGTCGGCTCCGCGTTTCATTTTACGGATTTGGTTATCAAACCGAGCTCCCCCGTACAGCGATATAACTCGCATACCTAGGTGTTTACCATAGGCGAGTGTGTGGTCACCAACCTGGACCGCTAGCTCGCGTGTGGGGGTAAGTACCAGACCGCGAATATGATGATAATCTGGGGCGGCTGGGGTTTTGCTAAGCCTTTCTATCATCGGAAGCGCGAACCCGGCTGTTTTGCCAGTGCCGGTTTGAGCTTCTGCTAACAAATCTTTGCCTTCTAAAATTAGCGGGATAGCCTTTTCTTGGATAGGCGTAGGCTTGTCGTAGCCTAATGATTGCAGTGTAAATTGCAGTTCAGGGCATAAATGTAGGTCAGAAAACGCAGTCATAGCAGATCATCATAGCTTGTTGAAAGTGAAACGGTGCCGGGAAGTTAAGGTCGTAAATGAGATCGGGGCCTGAGGGGCAAAAATATGCATTAAGGCGCCTTTCGTAAGTACGCTATAGTAACGCAGACTAGTGACTCATGGATAGCGGCGTTTAGGTTGACAGCAGGGCTGTGTAGCCGTTATAACTGTTATAAGCTTTGGTGATTTAGTTATAACATGCCTTTCAGATGCATGATCCTTTTTGCTCTGGTTGAGGCCGTGTAGTCAAGCTAAGTCTCATACACTACAAATTTTAGGAAGTCAGAATGACATTTTATGTCTCACATACGATTATTCGAAATAACGCAGCGGTTAAGCCGTTTATGCGTATTTCGTGTTTTCGCGTGTTCTGATTTTTATTTGGCCGCGAAACTCTTCGCGGTCCAAGGTGCTCTACTCCCTACCTAAGTCCTGCGAAGATCTTCTCGGCATTACTCTCATAATGTCTAAAGGAGATAGAAAATGACATTTTTAGGATTAATTAAAGCGGGCTTCGATGCACTCCAACAGCGTGCGGCTGCAGCATATACTTATCAATCAATGGAACATCTTGATGATCGCTTACTCAGAGATGTGGGGCTTGTTCGACAGGGTAACCGGGTTGTATCGATTAATGCTGATTTCTTAAACGGTGCGCAAAAAACGAGCCCTTCCATAGTAATGGATAGTCAGGAACTAAAGACCACCTCGGTAATCTGTTCGCGTTTAGGCACTAATGATGTAGCCGTTCTACTTACACCGGACAAATCTACTCCACCTATGGGAGCCGGCGGTTAGTTCGCAGCCTTACTAAAAAGATAGCTGGTGTAGAGATCACTACATCCATTTTTTAGTAAGGCGATTTTTTCTCGTAGGTATGTGATTTTAGAAAAAAGCACGATTAAATATGGTTTGATAAGCAACGCAGAATTTAATCAGTTGCTTAGGCTGCAAAAGCGATAGACAATCCCTGCATCAGTTAACGGATAGGGATGTACCTATGGATATTGTTTTGCAACCATGGCATTGGCTTGTGTTGGGCATGGTATTAATGGCCGCTGAGATATTTATACCCAGCTTTACCATTTTTTGGTTTGGGCTAGGTGGCTTTGTAGTCTCCTTCTTGCTTTGGCTCTCACCTGATTTAGCAATTAATTGGCAACTCTTCATTTGGGCCGTGTCTTCGGCTATCTTCACTGCGCTTTGGTTTATTATTTTATCGCCGCGTTTCAAAGACCATACAAAAGCCGGGATGGCAAAAGAGGCTATTTCAGGCGAAACAGGGCAGGTCATCAAGCGACCCACAGAACAAAGCCGCGGTGTAGCACGCTTTACTACCCCTTTGCTGGGTGATGATGAGTGGGAATTTATATGTTCAGAGCCAGTTGAACTGGGCGATCGTATAATTGTTAGTGAATTATCTGGTAATACATTACTAGTGGAAAAACGCTAAAATTAGTGAATATTTTAATGTCTATAAAAGGGAGTTTCGTGTGGAAAGTTTAATAGTTGCCGGTATATTTTTGTTGGTAGTTATAGTCACTATTTTTTCGAGTGTAAAAATAGTGCCTCAAGGTAGTAAGTTTGTAATACAACGTTTAGGTAAGTTTTCTAGAACATTAGGCCCCGGCCTTAAAATAATTATTCCGTATATTGATCAAGTGGCTTATACCGTCACGACTAAAGATATTGTGATGGATATTCCGTCGCAAGAAGTTATCACCAAAGATAATGCGGTTATTATTGCGAATGCCGTTGCTTACATTAATATTGTTTCCCCTGAAAAAGCGGTATATGGCGTCGAAGATTATATTTTAGCGATACAAAATCTAGTGCAAACGTCGTTACGTTCAATCGTCGGCGAAATGGGACTGGATGATGCGTTATCATCACGAGACCAAATAAAAGCTAAGCTTAAGTCTGCTATCTCGGATGATATTTCAGATTGGGGTATCACGCTAAAAACAGTTGAAATTCAAGATATTACGCCGTCAGGAACGATGCAGGCAGCCATGGAAGAACAGGCGGCGGCAGAGCGTCAAAGACGGGCTCGCGTAACACGTGCTGATGGTGAAAAGTCTGCCGCTATTCTCGAAGCAGAAGGCCGTCTTGAGGCGTCCAAACGTGATGCGGAAGCGCAAATTGTCTTAGCTGAGGCAAGCCAAGTATCGATTGGTAAAGTTACAGGCGCTATTCAAGGTAACGAGTTACCTGTGATGTATATATTAGGTGAAAAATATGTTGATGCATTACAAGCTATGTCGCAGTCAGATAATGCGAAAACGGTGATTTTACCAGCCGATTTACCAGCTGCGCTTAAAGGAATGCTAGGTCGTTAAGGCTGATTCACGAATTGTTCATCTGGAAATACGACAATGGTCGAAAATAACTAAGAGGAAACTACTGTGAGCTTTATAAAGGAATTTAAGGAATTTGCAGTTAAAGGCAACGTCATGGATATGGCGGTGGGTATTATCATTGGGGCAGCCTTTGGTAAAATCGTATCATCATTTGTGGGTGATATTGTTATGCCGCCAATCGGTATGTTAATGGGTGGGGTCGACTTTTCTGACCTGGCCTATATTTTGAAGCCTGCTGAAGGTGAAATAGCGGCTGTTTCGATTAACTACGGTAAATTTATCCAAACAGTACTGGATTTCTTGATTGTAGCGATGGCTGTTTTCATGGCGATTAAGTCAATCAACTCTATGAAGCGCAAGGAAGAAGAAGCGCCGCAAGAGCCAGAAGCAGATCCTGAGCCTACTAAAGAAGAAGTTCTATTAAGCGAAATACGCGATATTCTTCGTACTAAGTAAAAACGAAGTAGGGCTAAAGTTAATACTTTTGCCCTGCAGCTGAAAAAGGTGTGCAAAAGCGCGCCTTTTTTGTATCCTCTGTTCATGATTGATTCTCCCTGTGTGCGCCGTTGTTGCCTCGACGATAAAGATATTTGTATCGGTTGCTTACGCTCGCTAAGCGAGATACGCAGCTGGCCTCAAGCTGATGAGCCCGCCAAAAAACGCATTTTAGCCAACGTAGAGCGGCGTAAAGCGAATACTTTTTTGAAGCTAATTCCTTAATGTTGTAGTTTCTTGATTCTAATTGATGCTGCTCATCACATTCTTTCTGTTTTTTTTGTTAAAATCGATACTTAAGTTCTATAGTTATATTCATACTAAATGCGCGGTTAATTGTATGCTTGTACGCCTGCATAGTTATGCCGTTATTTTAATGTGGCAGGGTGATAGATATCGGTAGGGTGTCGCCTTGCTAAACAATCGAAGAGTTGGTGGTCGTCAGGCACGGAACGTCTGTACTGCTACTAATAGCTGTATTCGGAGTCTTTAACACCAAATAATAAGTGAGCTCAGGGAATATGAGTTTTACTAAGCAATTTATTCACTTTTTAGTTAAGCTCCCAGCGCTGACAGGAGGTGTTATCTTCCTCTTGTTGCTGGTTTTAGCTTACTTTTTCATTAAAAGTGAATCTGATCAAATTATTGCAGAGCAGAAAATATCTTCGCTTGGGCAAGTCGGTGTGTTTCGTGCTCAAATCGAGCGGGATATCAACTCAGTTTTAGCTGTACTTAAAGCGCTAAAAGCTGAAGTTGCCGTTGATATGGATTTATCTGAAGAACATTTCCCGACTGTTGCGCGTGAACTTTTATTAGAAAATAAATTGCTCACACATCTCAATATCGCTCCAGACCTAACCATTAAGTACATTTTTCCGTCGGAAGGAAAAGAGCATTTAATTGGCACTAGCTACAATGTTTATTCGCGACAAATGCCACTTATTCAAGAGGCTATAAAGCATCGTAACTTAGCGGTTTCGTCCCCTCAAGTATTGAGCGATGATTCAACAGCGATTGTTGCGCGTTATCCTATATTCATTGAAACCGATGAAGAGCCTTTTTTTTGGGGGATCGTGTCAGCATTAATTGATCAAAATGATTTATTTGCTGCGCTTCTAAATGAAAGTGATCTAGGGGGCTATCGAGTAGCCGTCGGGGAGCTAGGTGACGAAGGGGGTATGAAAACTGTGTTCGTTGGTGATTCTTCCGTCTTGGAACAAGAACCTGTTATCGATGTAATTCAGTTACCTATCAAACGTTGGTTTTTAGCCGCTACTCCAGTTGAAGGGTGGTCCGTTCCTAGTTCTAGATTATGGATGATGTGGGGGCTGTCTGTCGTTGTTTCTGGCTTCATTGCTTGTGGTGTTTTTTTGTTAGGTCGGGTTTATAACGACAAAACACGTGCGGTCAATACAGCGAATTACCGTGCTAATTACGACGTGCTAACGGGCTTGCCAAACCGGTATCATTTTAGTCAACGCCTTAATTCATTAATCCGTGAAGTAAAGCGTGAAGAGCAAGGCTTCGCCGTTTTCTTTATAGATATTGATTACTTTAAACAAATAAATGATAGCGCAGGCCATGCCATAGGAGATCAGCTACTGATCGAGTTCTCTGATCGGCTTAAACAATCGGCGCGTGATAGCGATATTGTAGCTCGTTTGGCTGGTGACGAGTTTGTGGTTGTATTAAGGAATATCGAAGACGTAATTCAAGCGGATTTACTGGCCGAGAAAATGCAGAAAAAGATAACTCAGCCCTTTAATATGAATAACCGCCAATACAGCATTTCCGCCAGTATGGGGATTGCCATGTATCCTCTGGATGGAGATGACGTATCAAGCTTATTACTACACTCTGATCAGGCGATGTATGCTGCCAAGCGTGCAGGTCGCAACGGATATTTCTTTTTCAATGAGGGCATGCAAGATGAAGCCGAGCATTTTCTGGATGTGCACAATAACATTTTAAAAGGTATTCAAGAGAACCAATTCGTTCTGCATTACCAGCCCATCATGAGCTTAAATAGTGGTCGTATTGTTAAATGTGAGGCGTTGATCCGCTGGAAGCATCCTGACAAAGGGCTGATGCAACCCGATGAGTTTATACCAATCGCAGAGCGCACCGGTGCCATTCGAGAGCTCGGTAACTGGGTCCTTAAACAAGCGTGTAAAGATCACCGTAAGTTTATGGAAAATGATATTGATATTCAGATTGCTATCAACCGTTCGGTGAATGAGTTTTATTCGACTCGCGCTTACGAGAAGTGGAAAGCGATCATTCGAGAAAACGGTATCGATTGCCGTAAACTAGTATTCGAAATTACCGAATCTTTATTTATGGATAAGCATGTCAATCGAATCAATGTTGTGTCCGCGCTTCGGAAAATGGGGATTGAATTTGCTGTAGACGATTTTGGAACAGGCTACTCGGCTATTAATTACTTACGCAGCTACCCCGTTAACTACTTAAAAATTGATAAAAGCTTCATTCAGGATTTACTGCATGATGAGCAAGATCGAACGCTGGTCGAGGTCATTGTTAAAATGGGGACGGCGCTCAATATAGGGGTGATAGCAGAGGGGGTCGAAAACGATGGGCAAGTTGATGTGCTTCGTTCTTTTGGGTGTGAATACATTCAAGGTTATTGGCTAGCTCCTGCATTACCAATAGAGCAAGCTATTGCCTTCTGCCAAGACGCTCAGGATAGCCTGCTAAGCAGCGTGAGAGGAACCGATAAGCCCAATGATGATTGATTGCGTTTGGCGTTGAGTGATTGTCGATGGTTCAGAGCTCCACAGCTCCACAGCTTATGTCGGCTAAGCGTGTGGAGTGATCCCTGTAATCGTAATTTTCTATCGCTTTTTGAAAGGGGAAAAACCATCATCAATCGGTGCCGACGGAGATGAAGGCCGCTTCCCGGCTCTCTTCTTAGGCGCCGCTTTTGTCTTACTTAGTTTTTTCTCCGCTGTCTTTTTCTTTTTTGGCCCTGCGGCTTTGCCAGAGGCTTTCAGCTTTTTCGGCCCCAAATAACTACCTTCAAGGCCTTTAATGGTACGTTTCTCGAAGTGAGTCTTGAGATAACGCTCAATGCTTGACATGAGGTTCCATTCATTAGGGCTGATGAGTGAAATCGCCAAGCCTTGGCGCCCTGCGCGACCCGTTCTTCCTACACGGTGAGTGTGTTCGTCACCTTTGCGTGCCATTTCATAGTTGATAACTAGGTCGATACCGTCCACATCCAGACCGCGCGCGGCTACATCGGTGGCAACCAAGATGTCAATTTTCCCAATTTTTAGCAGGTTCATTGCATGCTTGCGCTGTTCCTGGGTGAGATCCCCATGAATAACACCCGCTTTTAACTTGTTGTAGCGTAAGTAGCCCGATAGACGATCGGCTTGTACTTTTGTGTTGACAAAGACAATCGCTTTCTCATAAGTCTCATGTGTAAGTAGCCAGACTAATTGCTTATCTTTCAAACTGTTATCAATAGCCGGGATTATTTGCTGTGCAATGTTAATGTGCGCAGCTCGGCGGCTGGTGAGCATTAAGTTTTCGGGATCTTTTAGTGAGGATGAAACAACAGAGGACATGCTTTTATGGCCCAGTGTTGCAGAGAACAGCAGCGATTGCCGCTCTTCAGGGCAGGCTGAAATAATGCGATTCATGTCTTCTTCGAATCCCATCTCAAGCATACGGTCTGCTTCATCTAAGATGAGAACCTCGATGTCTTCAAGGGAAATACTCTGCCTATCTAAATGCTCAACTAACCGGCCTGGCGTTGCTATTAATATTTCAGGATTTTTACGTAAACGAGCTGCTTGGGGCTTGAACGGCTCTCCGCCGCAAACCGTATCTGCATTGATAAAAGTGAATTTGGCAAATTTAGCGATCTCTTCCTGAATTTGTATCGCCAGCTCCCGGGTAGGGGCAAGTATGAGCGCGCGAGCACCTAAATTGGGTTGTTTATTAGTCTGCAAGCGTTGCAACAAAGGTAACCCGAACGCTAAGGTTTTACCGCTGCCTGTTTCTGCCGTTACTAGTAAATCTTTACCCGCTAGCGCCAGAGGAATAGTTTCTCGCTGTACGTCTGTTGGCTTAGTAAAAGAGAGTGAATCCAGCGCTTTTAATAAACGCTCGTCGAGGTTGAATTCAGTGAACACAGGCAGTTAATCTCAATAGTCAATAAAGAGAACATGCTACCAGATTTGTCAGCAGTAGGGCAGAACAGAAACGGCAAGTACGGGTGACTTGCCGTTAAATGATGAGATATTAATAGTGGATAGCGCGCGGTAGCTCTTTAGCTTGAGTTACCCAGCCTTCAACTTGGTTGCTAGAAGGCATTTGAACAACGATGGATTGCTCAGTATTAATTTCTACCATTTTGGCGTGTAAGTTAGCACCATTACGTTGCGCAAGTTCCGGTACGGTGTCTACACCTGCTAACTCAAGTAAATCGGCATAAGCTGTGCTTACCCCTTTGATGCGTGCCAAGTCAGCACGGTTTAGCCACGCTAAAATATCTTTTTCGTCTAAGCCAGAAGCGCTTGCTACCTCTTTACGGCCCTTTTTATCACCACAAACCTCAAGGAATTTTTCCTGAGTTGTCGCGCCTGCTTCTTTTAATTTTGTTGCGCTTGCTTCTGTAATGCCTTTAATGTCGGTCAGCTTAGCCATGCCTTATTTCCTCAGATGTTAGAAGATATCGGATGTATGTGATTGTAAGTAACGCACCTGAACAACAACGAAACAAAAGTTGTCTCATTTTATTCAATAACTTTCACATAGTATGTCGAGTGAAATAATTCTTCCACCCATCTACAGCGGCGGATCGACTTTATGTTCGGTTGAGCTGTTAATTCGAAACCATCCAGCGATGCTGTATCGATCTTTTTTCGTTTTTATTACTTCATGAGGGAACTCATCGCTCAAAAAGATAACAAAGCATCCGGCCTTGGGTTCCACACACATAATCTGATCGCCGCTGATGTTGTATATGATGAGTTCACCGCCGTCATTTTCTGACCACTGGTTATTTAAATACAACACGGTTGTTAGTATCCGGTTTGATTGTCCGGTAAAAGCATCTTGGTGTTTTTTATAGAATCCGTTGGGCGGGTAATGCGCAAAGTGGGATTCGTAATCAAATAAACCTAGGAATAGACGCTTGTTAATGGCTAAGCGAAGGGCTTCCATAGCGGATAAATACAGTGCATCAATAGTGTGTTTTGGATCAAGCCAATGAATGGTATCCGTTCGAATCGTCTGATTAATATGATGATCATCAAGTCGTCCAATACCTGCCGGTTCTAGAATCGCGTCAGGGTGAGTTATGCGTCTCGTTAGACTCTCGATGAGGGTTAACGGTAAAAGGTCGTTAACGACACAATAACCTTGCAGGTATAGTTGTTCGGCCAAATGGTTTAACACAAGGTCAGACATTTGGTTATACTGAACGTTATTATTCAATCTATAGATCTCTGAAATTAAAGAATAGTATTATACTTCCCATATTAAGCGGTTAAGGTAGTGTTATTACACAAGCTGCCGCTGTAAATACAAAGGCACAGTGCCCTCTTTATAGGTAGTCGTTTAATGAAGTTTGTTCGATATAGTGTGTGTTGTGCGTTAGTTATTGCGCTAACTGGGTGTTCTGTTCCTAAGCGTCCTGCAACGGTAGTAGAATCTTATGCTATTGGTGAAGTTGAGGCCGTAGCACCTAAAAAGCAAGGCTTTTTTAGTAAATTGTTTGCGCACTATGCCGATTGGCAAGGCACTCCGTATAAATACGGTGGAACCACAAAACAGGGAGTGGATTGCTCCGCCTTTGTAGCACTCACGTATGCTGAGCTGTTCGATGTGCATTTACCGCGAACGACTAAAGCGCAAGCGAAAATTGGAGATGAAATAAATCGCTGGGAAATGGAGCCCGGTGACTTAGTCTTATTTAAAACCACACCGCGACAGCGACATGTAGGCATTTATATTGGCGAAGATCAGTTCATGCATGCATCATCACGCAAAGGCGTGACAATTTCTAAAATGGACAATCCTTATTGGTCTAAACGATTTTGGAAAGCCGTGCGAACGCAGTTAGATGTATCAGGTTAATTAAGCATCAATATAACACTTTTCAGCAATAGCGCAGGCTGCACGATAGAGTCTGCGACTTATCCACATGTTATCCGCTTTTCTATCCCCGTTTTTTGTTAACAAAACTCGCTTTTTTTAGATAAATTTAAATTTATTTAAAAATAGTATTGATAATAATTCTCATTTCTACTAATCTTAAATGGCTCGCAAGTCATACCGCTTAACACCTCGTTATCGGTATGCTTCACCCAATTATCTGATAGCTTTCTTATCAGGTGATTACACGGTTCTTGTCATTCTGCGGGGCTATATTAGCCCCGTCTTTTTTTCTTGATATCAATTCGATAACGGCTTATGAACTCGATTTTTTAGTCGAAGATTCTACTTTCTTAGTTGTGTTTTTGGTCGACGTCGCTTTCTTGGTGTCTGTCGCTTTTTGTTTAGCGCTACTTGCCGTTTTATTGGTTAAGTTTTTAGTTTCTTTTTTGGCAGCCGTTTTTGTGCTTGATGATTTCTTGTCGGCTGCTTTAGAAATAGATGATTTAGCTTTGGTTCGGCAGTGGGCTTTAACGGAGGCCCCATCAGCTCGTTTGTAGCCTGATACCCAATAGCATGAGTTTGAATTGTCGCAAGCACTTTGTGAGATGCCTTTACAGGCTGAAGCGGCTGACGCTGGCAATGTAGTAAGCGATGAAAGAATGACAATTGAAGATAAAACCGTTTTGAGCGAAGGGATCTGCATTAAAAATTCTCCAGTTTGTTAGTGAGTTCGGAATTCCTTTCCGGCCTCGTATTTAATACACAACAAGATTAACCTTAGTTTAATCCCTTATTTTACAAGTAATTGGCTCTTATTAACCGTGTATTAAGTAACACGGATTACTGATTCGATCTTAGCAATTAGCATTTAATAATTTTTTGAAAATTATTCAGTTTTAAGCCTGTAGGCCGACACGTTTTAACTACACTTCTATACATTGTTTTGTGACGCATCACGTTGAACCTAATTGCCAGGTAGTATTGATTATGAAAAAGACCGACTTGCTTTCTTTAGAGTCCCGCTTACTTTTAGATGCAGCGGCTGCAGTGACATTAACTGACAATACGAATGTGGATGTTAATAGTGATGGGTCTGTAGCAACCGCTTCTGGTCAGGAAGACACCGCTGTCGCACTCGCGGGTGTTGCTATTAGTGATGAGAATGGCTCGGATAATTATTCGCTGCGTTTAACCCTAAATACAGATGCCATTTCAGCGGGTAGCCTTTTCTTGCAAGGTGGAAGTGATGCAGGTACTCAATTAACTCTAACAGGCACCGCATCGGAAATTAATACAGCGCTTGCAGGGGTTCAGGTTCAGCCGGGTAGTAACTATACGGGTGACTTGTCTGTGGCTATGGTTTTAAAGGAAGGTGCTACGGACCGAGACCAAGCGACCTACAATATTGCGTTAACCCCTGTGAACGATGATCCAATACTTTCTAATCCTGCTTTAGAGGTCCAAGAAAGTTCAACAGTCACATTTTCAATTGAAGCACTAGGGTTAAGTGACCCTGATATTGAGTCAGGTGAGCAAGGTTATGACCAACTGATCATAGAGATAGGCTCATTACCGACTAATGGACGGTTATACTTTAGCGGGTCTCCTGTTGCTCCCGGTTCTACATTAGACGCGTCGCAATTAGCGAGTTTGACCTATGTGCATGATGGTAGTGATGTGGCCTCTGGCGATAGTGACTCGTTTGATATCAGAGTGCTTGATGGTGCTGGTGGAGAGGCTGCAGCCAGTTTGTCGGTTAACTTGCTGCCGCTCAATACCGCCCCTGAAATAACGGGGGAGCCAGAGCAGTTTGAAGGAGAAACAACTTCTTTAGGTTTAAGTTACAGTGATGCTGAAGCAGGACATGCTGACACGTCCAGTAGCGCTCAAGTGGCAATAACGGATATATCTGGGCTGACCGATCGCGGTGTTTTATTTTTAGACAGCGATAATGATGGCATTGTTGATGCGGGCGAAGAAATAAGCTCCGTTAGTGATGCTGCCGCACAATTTTCAGCTGATAAGTTGGCATTGCTTTCATTTGCTCACGATGGCGATGAGCCAAATGTTGTAGCGCCAGTTTTTACCATTCAAATAACCGATAACGGTGGTGGTGAGGGCGACGGAGCTAAGATTACAACGTCGCGTGATGTCACCATTGCCATTACTGAGAATAATGATGACCCCATAGCGGTAGTAACAGGCGATCCAATTAACGCCGTTGATACGGGTAACACAGGTGTCACGCTAACACTGGATGATTTAACCGCTACTGATCCAGACAGTACGAATGAGCAGCTCGTCTTTAGTGTTGCCTCTGAACCTGACTTCGGTCAAATCCAGCTAAATCAAGGAACAGTGGCTGTCCCGGATTGGGTAGCACTACCGGTTGGTGGCGTTTTTAGCGTGGCTGATATTGCCGATGGTAAAGTACGTTATGTGCAAACGTCGACAGATGGCAGCTCAACTGATACGGGGCTAAGTTTTACGTTGTCAGATTCAGAATACCGCGCGTTTGACAATGCGGGGGAGGCTGGTGCCTGGAGAGACAGTGAAGGTAACCTACAAACGGGGTCGTTAACCTTTATTATTGGGTCAACCACAGGAGACCCAGCCGATTATGCTACACCAGCCATCAGCGATACTATTGTAAACCAGGGTAGGGCTAACTTTGATGAAGCAGCCACTATAACCATCACCAGTGCCGATCTTTCCTATACGCTCACCGCGAACACTTATACCTTTCCCGCCACACAGGTTGTATACAGTGTCAGTAGCCTACCCAGTAACGGTACGTTGTACTTGGACGGCAATGCAATTGAAGCTTATGGCTCGTTTACTCAAGACGACATAGATAACAATCGAATTACTTTCGAGCATAATGGTAGTGAAGATCATCACGGTAGTTTCTCGTTCATTGTCACTAATGGTGGTAATTATGAAGGAACTGGAAGCTTTACCTTAAACGCATATCCCATTAACGACACTCCGGATGTTGGTGAAACTACAGTAGAGCTGACCGAAGCGACCGCTACAAACGACGGAATAGTGCGAATAGGCTTATCAGATATAGAAATGTCTGACGAAGATGGTTCGCTAAGTACCTTAGACGCGGGTGAAGACCCAAATAGCGAAGGCGGTACTGACGTTCTTTGGTTTCAAATTACAGCCTTACCCGAAGATGGTGTCTTGGAGCGTTGGAACACGTCAAGCTCTGCATGGGAAACTATCACACTAGACGGGGCGTGGTATGAACAGAGCATCCTGTCCAGCTCTGTTGATGGGGGAACCAGTGGTATTCGATATCAACATAGTGGCGGGGATGCATCTGCAAACCTTATTGATAGTTTTACCTATGTTGTACGTGATGATTTAACTGCGGCGGCTGATCCATTAGAGCCCGATACGAGCTCACCCGACCCAGCGGCAAACAATCAATCAGACACGGGCACAGTTACTTTAGAAATTTCAGCGTTTAATGATGCGCCAATTATTGCAGCAACATCAACTGACCCTGATCAGTCTATTACTAACAGTGATGGAAATACCGAAACTACCGCCAATGAAATTCTAGTGGTTGGTGAGGGCGATGAGCAGGTGATCACCTCATCCCATCTAACAGCGATAGACTCTGATAACAGCACTCGCCAATCCACTTTCAAGATAATTAATCTTACGGAAAACGGACGCATTTTATTCAATGGGAAAACACTCATTGTTGGCAGTACGTTTACTCAGGATGATATCGATAATGGTTTCATTAGCTATGAGCATGATGGCTCAGAAACGCGCTCCGACCAGTTTACTTTTGAAGTGAGTGATGGGCCATTAACAACCGCTGTTGGTACTTTTGATATTCAAGTCCAAGCACGTAACGATGCTGCCGAAGTTACGGCTAATCAACCTAACGATTCGTTTGTAACCAGTAATGTGCTGGATCTGGGAGGCGCATTTACCCTATCAGATGTGGATATTAATGATGCCGATTCAGGCTTAGGTGTGGGCGCAGGTGAAACGGATGAGTTAACCGTTACCTTGACGTTGAATGACGGTGCTGATGCTCAAATTTCTAATGCAGATGCATCAATTACACTCAATGATGTTACAGGCTTAACCGTGACGGGGACGCCAGGTACTGATACACAAATCACGTTAACAGGGTCATTGGCCAATTTGCAAGCAGCGTTAACAGGGCTAGGTGTCTCGGCAAGCAATGATTTGGATTCAGCGTTGGTGCTAGTGCTGGACGCTGATGACCGTTTACAAGCAAACAGCTCAGCGGCGAATGGCGGCACAGTCAATGATGATGGCAGTGCCGTTTCGCAAAGCAACAATGTTTCGAGTGCCTCGGTAAATCTCGTTACTTCTACAGTGAACGATGCGCCGGTTGTAACCCTTGCTGCGCAAACGGTGAATGAAGACACCCCAACACTGTTAACGGGGCTTTCTATTTCTGATGTGGACAGTTTTGATGAACAAGTCACTGCTACTGTAGCTGTCACTGCCGGTAGCTTATCTACAACGAACTCAGGCGTGGCTGTCACAGGTAATGGAACGACAGACATCACATTGACCGGGACTGTTGATCAAGTTAATGCGGCTTTGGCTCAAGTACTGTATACGCCAGATGATCAAGATAATGGGACAGAAACTCTGACACTTACAGTAACGGATAGCGACGTTCACGGAGCGAGTTCTTCGTTAAGTGATTCAGAGTCTACTTCTCTCACTATTACCGCTATTAATGACGCGCCACAGTTAAACATAACCGATGATCACTTTACCCTGAATACAGGCACGAACATTGATATTACCGGTGTGAGCATTGCCGATATTAATGATGAAGGTCAAAGCACCTATAACGCAAACCAAGAAGTAGTTTTGAGCGTTTCACAAAATGCTGGGGACGCTGGTGGGCTTATTTCGGTTACAGGAGAAGCAGCCGCAAGCACGCTAACATTGACGGGCACCTTAGCGGATATTAACGCGAAATTAGCAACATTGAATTTTGCACCGACTGACCCTGATGCTGACGATACCGCGGTGATTAATATCGTCTATTCAGATTTGGCAAACGGTGATCAAACAACAGATCAGTCGAATGCGCTCACAGAATCCGGCGCTATCACAATTGATATTAGTAATACCAATGATGCTCCAGTTGTGAATGGTGATGCAACGTTTGCGATGAATGAGGATCAAAGTTTCTCGTTATCAAGTTATACCATCAGTGATGCTGACCATTTTGATACGAGTAGTATGACGATCAGCATTACCGTCACAGAAGGGACACTAGCAGATAGCAGCGGTAACGGAACCCTAAGTGGTGATTCGCGGACGTTAACACTGAATGCTGCCTCGCTTGCTGAGCTAAACGCCTTACTAGCAGCGACGAGTTACTCACCTGACGCTGATTACTTCGGGAGCGATACGTTAACCATTACCGTCACGGATGGCGGTAACACCGGTGATGGCGGCACTTTAAACGATACACTTGCTGTGGCAGTTACCGTTAATAACGTAAATGACCGACCTGATAACACAGGAGTAGATGTTACTCTGGCAGATGAGAACGAAGGGATAGCAGCCCCAGCTGGCGAGACTTTTACTTCTCTCTTGGCCGGTAACTACTCGGATGCCACCGATGACCAAACGGCTAACAATGGAGGGTCAAGCGGCTCTCAAGCTACTGCGCTTTCGTTTATTGCAATAACAGGCAATGCCGCCACCGCCGAACAAGGGGAGTGGCAGGTATTTGTGGGCGGTAGTTGGACGTCAATCAGTACCAGCGCTTCGGATAGCGCCGCGGTTATTGTTACGGCTGATACCTTAGTGCGCTTCTTACCGGCCGACGATTTTAATGGCGAGCCCGGAGAGTTGACGACCCGCTTGGGAGATAACAGCCAGCCAACGATAAGCACAAGCAGCGGCGGGACTGATACTTATAATTTAAGTACAACAGGGGATCTTGGTGCTGATGAAAGTGTCTGGTCGGCCGCGACATCTAATGTCGGTATCCATGTCAATGCGGTGAATGACCCACCAACTATTACAGTTAGCTCGGCAGACCTAGCTGACATTGCCGAAGACTCCACGCCTAGTGGCACATCAGTTTTGGCACTTTATGGTCCTGGCTATGATGACGGGACAGACGGGCAATCTGATACGGCCGTTAATAACGGGAGTGATGCATCGAGCCTCGGCGGTATAGCACTAATAGACAATAGCACCCCTGCTTCTCAGGGCGAGTGGCAGTATAACACCGGTGGAGGCTGGGTAGCTGTCGGCTCTGCTGTAACAACGACCAGCGCGTTGGTGCTAGCGCCTGATGCTGAAATACGCTTTGTGCCCGCAGCAGACTTTCATGGTGTTGTATCTGGCTTGTCGTATGTGGTGGCGGATAGTGATCAAACCGCTCAGAACGGTCAGTTGGTAGATGTTTCCTATTCTGCTACGGGCACCTGGTCTGATTCAGCAAGCCCTGGTGTTACGAAAATCACGGTTAATCCGGTAAATGATGCGCCAGTGGTGGCGGGAGACACCGGAGGCTCCACAACGCCAATAGTATCAATAGAAAATACAGGACAAGGTACAGGATCTGCTGAGGAAAACTTATTTAGTAATGTTACCTTATCAGATATTGATGCAGTACTGGGTAGCGATGATTTTGGCGGCGGCTCAATAACAGTCAATATTGCGGATGCAAGTACGGCGGATCAGCTGCTGGTAGATAGCGGGTTAACGGGCGTGCAATCCACCTCCGCTCCGACGACAGGGCAGTTAGTCATCCAGTTAGCTAGTGGTACGACAGCTGAACAAGTTGTCACTATTGTAGAGGCTATTCGTTTCTCAAATACATCGGATGCACCCAATACCGATGTGCGTGGTTATAACCTTGTCGTCAATGACGGAAACAATAACAACACTTCGGGTGGCCCAAGCTCTGCAAATTCTAATACGCTAAGCGGCTTCTTACAGGTTCAAAATACTAATGACACGCCGACGCCTCAGGCTGATACAAATACGGTTAATGAAGACACAAATGCGTCTGGCAATGTGCTCACAAACGATACGGATCCTGATGTAGAGTCCTTAACTGTCAATGCTGTAAACGGCAATGCAGGCCTAGTCAGTGAAAATGTCGCTGGAGATAACGGCGGTGTCTTTGTTCTCGAATCCAATGGTGATTATACATTCTCACCCGGCTCAGATTTCCAATATTTAAAAGTAGGAGAGCAAATTGATACGCAGGTTACGTATCAAGTCACGGATGCGGATGGTGTAACGGCTACAACTACATTAACGGTAACAGTTACAGGGACGGATGATGTTCCCGTATTAACCCCTGATACTGGAGATGTTGTTGAAGATGATGCCGCAACACTGACGACGTCTGGCACACTTGTCGCTGGAACTAATGGTGATGCCGGTGAAGATAAATTTGTAGCGGAAACCTTAACCGGAACGTATGGGCAATTGGCGGTGGATGAAAACGGTGCTTGGAACTACAGCGCTGATAACAGCCAAACGAGTATTCAAACCATCGCTCAAGGGGATACACGGACGGATACTTTTACTGTAACCAGTGCGGATAACACCACAACAACTACGGTTACTATTACGTTGACGGGCGTTAATGATACACCGGAAGCCAATAATGACAGCGGGGCAACTTCTGAAAATGCGACGCTAACCGTACCGGTCAATGTAGGTCTATTAAGTAACGATACTGATGTCGATAGTGGCGACACGTTATCGGTTGTCGAGGTTGATAATGATACAAATAACCTGAACTCACCGGTATCTGGAAGTACAGGCGGTACTTTTACGGTGGCGGGCGATGGCAGCTACAGCTTTAATCCAGGCACTGACTTTGATTATCTGGCTGCAGGCGAAACGGCAACGACTACCCTGGCTGTATTAGTCAGCGACTCTCAGGGCGCGACTTCATCGTCTTTATTGAGTGTTGTGGTAACAGGGACTAATGATGCGCCTGTGGCAACAACGCCTGCTGCGCAAACAGACTCTGATGGAGCGTCTGTTTCATACGATATCAGCACCTATTTCCTTGATCCTGATACCTCTGACACGCTCTCTTATAGCGTGGATGTCCTGCCTGCGGGGTTATCGCTCAACACAGCAACGGGTGTGATCTCTGGTGATATCGCGCCAAATGCGTCACAAGGTGGAAATACGGCAACACCAGGTCAGTATCAAATCACACTGACGGCTACAGATAATAACTCAGCGACAGAGCAAGCTGTGTTTACATGGACAGTCAGTAATGTTGATCCAACGGCGAATGATGATACGGCTAGTGTCAATGAAGGCGTAGAGTCAGCCGATAGCACGACGGTTGCTGGGAATGTCATCATCACCTCACCAACAAGTGCAGAGAACGACCAAGATGGCGGCGCCGACGCTGATACGTTAAGTTCAGATGCGTGGGTGGCTGGGGAAGCGACACCATTAGCGATATCGGGTGATACAGATATTGTAGGTACTTACGGTACGTTGAGTGTCTCGCTTGATGGTAGTTATAGTTATGCGGTCAATAATGCATTAGCTAGTATTCAGGCGTTAAATACGTCCCAATCTTTGAACGATGTATTTACTTACCAAGTCAGCGATGGCCAAGGCGGAACAGACGAAGCCACATTAACCATCACTATTAATGGCACTAATGATGTACCTGTGACGGTCGGTAGCTTGTCCAACCAGACAGCCAATGATGGCGAAACAATTAGTGATATTGATATCTCCGGGCTATTCGATGATGTTGATAACGGTGCAGTGCTAACCTATAGCGCTGCTGATTTACCCGCAGGCTTAACGCTTAATAGCGCAACCGGTGTTATCAGTGGCCAAGTGGATGGCGATGCCTCCATTAATGGTGCGGCTAGTAACGGTGTTTATAATGTCGTTATTACGGCAACTGATGAAAACTCAACACAGACACAATCGAGCTTCGAATGGGTTGTATCTAATGTTGCTCCTATGGCACAGGACGATGCAGCTAGTGTAAATGAAGGTGAAGCATCTACAGATGTTACCGCTGTCACTGGTAATGTGATCACGGCGGTACAGCCGGGCGATGTAAGCGATGGTGAGCAAAACGGAGATGATGATACCCTCAATGTGACGGGTATTGGTTTCGGCACTCATGTAGCGACAACAACAGCCGTGGATACGGGCCTTTCGGGTAATTATGGCGTTGTGAGCGTAGGTGCAGATGGGGCCTATACCTATCAAGTGGATAATACGCTTGCTGCTGTACAGGCCCTAGCTGATGGTGAGTCCTTCACAGAGGTATTCACCTATAGCATCACGGATGGTCAAGGTGGTAACGATAGTGCATTACTCACCATTACCATCAATGGTACCAACGATGCACCTGAGATCACGGTAAATGCCGGTGATACAGCTGTAAGCAGCCTCACCGAAACCGATGCGGGGCTAACTGACAGTGGCCAATTGAGCCTGACAGACCTCGATACCACCGACACCGTTACGGCCAGCGTGGACAGCTTAACGACCACGGGTGAGCTGGACACACTCAGTAATGCTGATTTATTGAGCATGCTGACCGTCACCAGCGACGTAATCGACGGTACGACACAAAACGGCATAATTGAATGGGACTTTGACAGTGCCGGCACCACCTTTGATTACCTCGCCGAAGGCGAACAACTGGTGCTGACATACAACGTGCTGGTTGAAGATAGCGAAGGCGCGCAAGACACCCAAACGATCACCCTCACGATTAACGGCACTAACGATGTACCTGAGATCACGGTAAATGCCGGTGATACAGCTGCAAGCAGCCTCACCGAAACTGATGCGGGGTTAACTGACAGTGGTCAATTGAGCCTGACAGACCTCGATACCTCCGATACCGTTACGGCCAGCGTGGACAGCTTAACGACCACGGGTGAGCTGGACACACTCAGCAATGCCGATCTATTGAGCATGTTGACCGTCACCAGCGACGTAATCGACGGTACGACACAAAACGGCATAATTGAATGGGACTTTGACAGTGCCGGCACCACCTTTGATTATCTCGCCGAAGGCGAACAATTGGTGCTGACCTACAACGTGCTGCTTGAAGACAGCGAAGGCGCGCAAGACACCCAAACGGTCATACTCACGATTAACGGCACTAACGATGCTCCTGAGATTACGGTAAATGCCGGTGATACAGCTGTAAGCAGCCTCACCGAAACTGATGCGGGGCTAACTGACAGTGGCCAATTGAGCCTGACAGACCTCGATACCACCGACACTGTTGCGGCCAGTGTGGACAGTTTAACCACCACGGGTGAGCTAGACACACTCAGCAATGCCGATCTATTGAGCATGTTGACCGTTACCAGCGACGTAATCGACGGTACGACCCAAAACGGCATAATTGAATGGGACTTTGACAGTGCCGGCACCACCTTCGATTACCTCGCCGAAGGCGAACAACTGGTGCTGACCTACAACGTGCTGGTTGAAGACAGCGAAGGCGCGCAAGCCACTCAAACTGTCACGCTCACGATTAACGGCACTAACGATGCACCTGAGATAACCGTAAATGCGAGCGACAAAGTCAATAGCACCTTGATCGAAACCAATAGTGGTTTGGTAGACAACGGCCAAATCAGCGTTGGGGATCTGGATACAAGCGAAGCGGTTGCCGCGGAGGTGGATAGTGTATCAACCTCTGGTGATACAGGCCCTTACAGCCCTGCTCAGTTGTTAGATATGTTGGCCGTTACCGATGTTGTCATCGGCTCTGGCAGCCAAGCAGGGGTGATGGAGTGGAACTTTGATAGTCAAGGAGCCACCTTCGACCATCTGGCTGATGGCGAGCCGCTTGTCTTGACCTACACAGTCAGTGTGACTGATGCACAAGGCGCGACTAGTCAACAGCTTGTTACCTTGACTATTGAAGGCTCTAATGATGAGCCGGAAATCACCTTAACCCCTACTGATAGTGCGACTGCAGAGTTAACAGAAACCGATGAAGGCCTACAAAGCAAAGGGACTCTATCGGTCACTGACCTTGATACGACAGACGAAGTGATCGCTCGTGTCAGTCACCTTGAAACGACTGGCGATACGCACACATACTCGCCAGATGATTTACTGGCTATGTTAGATGTGACAGCAACCGTTATCGAGAACGGTTCGCAAAATGAGGTTTTAGAGTGGAATTTTGATAGCCAAGATATTGCGTTTGATCACTTAGCTGTAGGGGAGCAGTTAGTGCTTAGTTATACCGTGACAGTTGAAGACGTCCACGGTGCAACAAGTGAGCAGCGGGTTACTATTACTATTAATGGTGCTAAAGATGCGCCAAGCATTACCGTAGAGAACGGCGACACTGCAGAAGTGGAGCTAACAGAAACCAATGAGCCTTTATCAACCGAAGGGCAGTTGAGTATTTTTGATAAGGATACGAGCGACTCCATTGTGGCAGCCGTTGAGAATGTCGCGGTAGTTGGTGATACGCATGGACTGAGCCATGCTGAACTGCAAGCGATGTTGAGTGTAACGGACTTGGTAATCGACAGTGACACGCAAGCGGGAACGCTGGGGTGGAGTTTTGATAGCGCTGAACAAACTTTTGATTACTTAGCCGCTGGCGAAAAGCTCGTTCTTACTTATACCGTCAGTGTTACAGACAGTCAGGGTAACTCCAATACGCACCCTATTGTAGTAACACTGGTTGGCACTAATGACCTTCCAGAAGCAAGCACGGACCTTGATGATACTGCCGTACTTTCTCAGCAGTTGAATGATTCTGAGGTAGTAAATGGCATCGATATTTCAGGGGCTTTCAACGATAAAGATAATGCGGCGGTCTTTAGCTACCAAGCTATTGGTTTGCCGTCTGGGCTGGTTATTGATCCTGAAACCGGTGTTATTAGCGGCCAATTGCGCGCTGATGCTTCCACGGGTGGAAATGCGACAGAGGCAGGTGAGTATTCCGTAACCATTGTCGTTACTGATGAGCAAGGTGGTACTTTTGAATCCACCTTGTTGATTCAAGTGGCTAACCTAGAACCCATTACCACGGATGTAACGGCTACATTAATTGAGGATAGAGTAAGAGAAGCTGAAGGTAATGTGCTATTTGATGATCAAGGCAATGTAATTCAGGTTGACCTAGACGGTGATGATTTGCGCATCAGCCAGATTGACTCCCTAACGATACCTGTTGGGGAAACGGTGGAAGTTGTAGGCACTTACGGTGTGTTGAGCATTTCGTCTGATGGCACATGGCATTATGAGCAAACCCGCACATCGGTAGCATTACAGTCGCTTAATTTTGGCGAAACAGGCATTGATCAGTTTGCGTTTACGGTTAACGACTCACAAGGTGGAGCTGTTATTAGCCAGTTGATCATCACTATCGAAGGTGATGCTGAGCCGCACGTTGCGTCGGAGCCGGTTGAACAAGCGCCTTTATCTTCTGACTCGCAAGCTAACGTATCTACTGGTGATAGTTCATCTGGTACAGGAGGTTTTGGGGGCGGAAGCGCTAGCGACAATAATTTAGGAGCGGCGGCCTCGGTCATTGAGTCCTATACGGATAAGGTTATTCAAAATATCCGCATTGAGCCTGTGCAGCTATCAGTGGCTTTGCGGGATATCGTCGTTAATGAATCGTTATATAAGTTTTCATTACCGCCTGGTGCATTCGAAAGTACAAATAATGAGGATATATCGATAGAGGCGACGTTGCCTGACGGTAGTCCTCTTCCTGACTATATTAATTTCGATGAAGAATCTGGCACATTCATAATATCGCGCGACATAGCGTTGGCGCAGGGCATTGAAAAAATCGAAGTTAAAGTCACGGGTGAAGATGAATCCGGTAATGAAGCGAGCACCAGTTTTATTATTTACCTCGTCAATGAAGATCAAGCTAATGGAGGCCCTTCTTCAGCCTCTGCCGAATTATTTGCAAATAATTCAACTGTTGCCGGTCAAGTTTCTGAACCACTAGTCGCTATTACACAAAGTAGTGGGCGAGACACAACAGTTAAAGTGGCATCAAAAGAAATGTCTGGATCGGTAGAGTCATTATCCATTCAACTAGCATCAGCGGGACAAGGAGCTTTTGAACAAGAGCTCACGCACTCTTTGGATATGTTGATGGAATTGTTACAGGAAGAGGGATAGTTCCTCAAAAGCAGGCTACGGAAGAAAATGTTAACTATGTTATTTAGGCCAAATATGAAAGTTATTCAGGGTTCGATTAATAAAGTTTCGATGAAAGTTGTAGGTAAAGTCGCAGTGCTAGGCACGAGCATTTTAATCATTGCCGGGTGTAGTACTGTCCAACGTGATCCAATGGCTTTGAATGAAATAGAGTCAGCGATAGAGGCTGATAAAGCATTGTTTTTGGAGGCGTCACCTCCCTTGTCGAAACCGTTGACTCTAGCTGAAGCCATGGCGCATGCGCTCAAGTATAACGTGAACAACCGGGTTCGTTTGATGGAGCAAGCATTGGCCGATCAAAGTTTCCGCTTAGCAAAAATGGATATGTTGCCGCTATTGGCAGCAAATGCTGGTTTAACAAGCCGCAGCAATGTTGATGCCTCAAGCAGTGAATCAGTTGAGACAGGTATCGAGAGTCTAGAGCCATCAACGTCGACTGATCAGTCGCGCCGTAATGCAGATCTACGCTTGTCATGGAATGCATTGGACTTTGGCGTTAGTTACCTCAAAGCAAAGCAAGAAGCAGATCGTTTTGAAATTGCCCGTTATGAACGTCGCGATATTATGTCTAAGCTACTGCAAGAAACGCGCGCGGCGTATTGGAAGGCTGCTGTAACTCAAGAGCTTAGGCCAAAAATTGAAGAGTTGTTACAGCGAACAGATAAAGCGTTGCAAAACTTAGAGAAAATACAAAAAGAAAAGCTTCGTGCACCGGTTGTTGTTTTACAAGAACGCCGCAAACTACTTTCCATTACACGCAACTTAAAAAGTCTTCAGCAGTCAGTTGATGCCGCTCAAATTGAACTTGCTAATATTATTAATCAGCCACCTAGTACAGTGGTTACTTTAAGTGTTCCTAAAAAGCGTCCTGAGTTAACACGCTTTGATCAGGTAGATATTGAGCAGCTCGAAAGAACAGCGCTTAGCAATAACGTTGATTACATTGGTGAGTTATACAATGCGAGAATAGCGCAGCGCGAAGCCAAGAAATCTATGCTACGAATGTTCCCAGGGCTAGAGTTCTCTTACGCTGGTAACTATGACAGTAATAGCTACTTATACAACAGCACTTGGGGGCAGGCTGGTATTCGCATTAGTTGGAATATTATGCGTTTGTTCTCAATGGGGATCATTAAAGACCAAAATGAAGCTCGTGAATACATGGTTGAGGCTCGTCGTATGGCCGCAAGCATGGGGGTTATCGCGCAGGTGAATTTGGGTTGGCAGCAGTACCGCAATGCAATTGATGCTTTAGACTTGTCTCAACAGTTCGAGGAGCTTGATAACCAAATAGCGGGTTTTAACTCTCAGGCACGAGCTAGCAGCGCCATATCAGGTACTGAGTCATTACTGTCTGAGGCTCGCGCGGTTAATTCGCAGCTTACCAATTTGCTGTCATATGCTGAAGCCCAAGAAGCATACGGGAACTTTATGCTGAGTGTCGGTTTTAACCCCGTTCCTAGTGACTACCAACATTACAGCATAGAAGAGCTGGCTTCTGTTATTACTCAAGGCTTTGATCTGTGGGCATCAGGAGTACCCAGTGAACAGCAATTGCGTCAATTTAGCAGCCAAACGCATGATATAGCGATAACTAAGGTTGAGGGGTAAGCTAATGCGAAAGCAACATTCTTTAGTCGCCGTCCTCTTAAGCTGTTTAGCGTCGCTTAGCTATGCTCAAGAATCTCAGGTAAGAGGGCAATTGACTGCATTGAACATGACTCAATTAGCTGCTCCCATAGCAGGTAGAGTGATAGAGCTTAAGAAGCGTGCAGGCGAAGAGGTAAAAGCAGGCGATCTGCTTGCCTCTTTTGATTGTCGTTCAATTAAAGCAGAAGAGAATGTTGCCTCCGCTCGGTTATCAGCCGCGAACACTAAGTATAAAGTGAATAAGAGACTCGCTAAGTACGATAATGTGAGTAGTTTGGATGTTGAGCTATCTCGAGCTGATGTTGTAGAAGCCAATGCCGCACTAAAACTTGTACGCGTTCGCTTAGACGACTGCAACGTTAACGCGCCTTTTGATGCTGAAGTGATCAGCCGCGATGTTAATTTACATCAACATGTATCCGTAGGTGATCCTTTATTTGGTTTGGTGAGTAAAGCGGATATGGAAATTGAAGCGGTCATCCCTGCCAAGTGGCTAAGTTATGTGAAAGCAGGTACATCCGTAACTTTCACCTCGGATACCACAGGAGAGCAAGTTCAAGGAGAAATAGCCCGTATCATTGATAATGTTGATCCTGTAAGCCAAACCTTAAAAGTAATCGCCACACCCACGCTTCCTGATGAGCATGCCTTTAAACCGGGTATGAGTGGCGTAGTTAACTTTGCGAATGACAATTTGGCGGTGGCTGCGGGGGCAGAATGAGCGCTGCTATTGATGTTAAACGTGAGGCGCCAGTTACAACCGATCGTTTGGCGGCTGTGCTGACGTTACAAAAAAGGCTGTTAGCTGCTAAAAATCGTCGCGAAGCTGAATATATCTTAGTGAATGATACGGCTTATTTGGTGAAAGCTCGTCAAATGTTGTTTGTATACAATCAGCAGCTCAGCAGTCATTCTTCAGTACCCGATATTTCGGCCCAAACGCCTTATTTGTTGTGGGCCAAAAAAGTTGTTCAGTCTCTATCCGGTTTGTTTATTGAGCAAACTTCGCCACAAGTTGTATCAAAAGAGCAGGTCAACCCAGAATCCTTTCGTCAAGAGTGGCCAAGCTATTGGCCTGAGCATGGGCTTTGGGTGCCTATGGTGTGGAGAGGGCAGACACTGGGCGCTCTATTGATATTGAGAGAAGGCTTGTGGAAAGAGGCTGAAAAACAACTGTTACAACATTGGGTGGCTAGTGCTGCTCCGGTAATTTCCCAAGCCGAAAGTAAAGGGCCGTCAGCCTCTAAAAAGCGGGTGTATGGCGTTGTACTTGCCGCTTTGATCCTTATTGGCTTGTGTTGGCCTGTGCATTTAACGGTGTTATCTGATGCAGAGGTTGTCCCTAAAGCCACCCAGTTAGTACGTGCTCCGTTAGATGGGATAATCAAAACTGTTCATGTAGAGCCGAATCAGCGTGTCGAAAAAGGGCAAGTTTTACTGACCTTAGATGACTCAGCGCTTTATGGTCAGCTTGAAAAATCACGTCAAGCACTTGCTGTTATTGATGCTGAGTATCGGCGTAGCTTGCAGCAGGCGATGAGTAACCCAGCGAGCAATGCGGAAGTGCCTTTGTTAGCAGCGCGAGTGAAACAAGCGCAAAGCGAAGTTGATTTTTTACAAGGTGAGCTAAAGCGTGTCAGTGTCATCGCCCCGCAAACGGGTGTAGCCATGATCAGTTCAGTTAATGACTGGTTAGGTAAGCCAGTTGCTTTGGGTGAAAAGATAATGGCCGTAGCAGGTAGTCACGGTGAAGATGTTGAGCTGTGGATACCCAGTGCGGATAACATTCCTCTTCCTGATGGTGCTCCCATTAAGCTGTATTGGAATGTTGACCCATCCACAGTAATGCATGCTCAGCTGCTACATGTGAACTATCGCGCAGAAATGTCTCCCAGCGGTGTTGTGGCATACCGAGGTCGAGCTAAGCTGTTAGAAAGCAATAACCCCCCTATTGCGGGTTGGCGAGGTATCGCTAGAATCGAAGGAGAAAAAGTCAGTCTGTTCTTTTACTTCTTTAGGCGTCCCCTAGCGAGTTTACGGAGCTGGTTGGGAGTCTAGTATGGACAATAACCCCCAGTTGCCTGTTTTACGCCAAGACCTTCACCTTACTGCATTGACGAATGAGCCTGATGGGCATCGGCGCTGGTTACTTCAAGACCCTGTTACCCAGAGTTTCCATCGTATCGGTGAGGCTGTTGTCGACTTATTGCCTTTTTTTCGAGGGCAGTTATTGTCTGAAGCTTTAGAGGCCGCAGGGCAGGCATTAAAGCGAACGGTCGATACACAAGAAATGCTCGATATTGCTTCTTTTTTACGTCAACACCATTTGGTATGGGGAGACGACCAACAAAAGTCCTACTTTGAGAAACAAAAGCAGGCAAAGCCGACAGGGATTCGTTGGTTATTACAGCATTATTTATTTATTAAGTTGCCGCTTTCGAACCCCGATCGTTGGTTGTCTAATCATGTGACTCAAGTCGCATGGATGGGGCATTATGCTGTTCGCATAGTGATTTGTGCGCTGTTGGTTTGGGGTGTGTGGCTAACTGTTCATCAGTGGGATAGCTTCATAGCAAGTTTTGCAGCCTTGAAAGAAGCTGCTGGATGGTGGTCTCTCTTTTTCGCTTTAGTGTTTGTGAAAATACTGCATGAGTTAGGTCATGCGTTTACGGCTAAATATTTAGGCTGCAAAGTGCCTGTAATCGGCTTATCGTTTATTGTAGGTTGGCCGATTCTATATACAGATACGACCGATGTTTGGCGTATACAAAATGCGAGGTCTCGACTCAGGGTTGGGCTAGCAGGAATATGGGTTGAACTCTATGTAGCCGTCCTAGCGCTTATCGCTTGGCATATTTTACCAGCCGGATGGCTACGAGATATATGTTTTTGGTTGGCAACAACCACTTGGATAATGTCGGTACTTGTTAACTTTAATCCCCTGATGCGCTTTGATGGTTATTACATTCTAACCGATGCTTTTCAATTTCCTAATTTAGAGTCGCGTTCACAAGCGCTCGCACGCTGGCAATTGCGCGAATGGTTGTTTGGGGATAACCGCACGCCACCAGAGCGACCCAATAAAGCTGTTATTTGGTTTGCTTTTTTTGTATGGGTTTATCGCTTCTTTCTCTTTTTAGGGATAGCCGTTGCCGTTTACCTTTTCTTTTTTAAGCTGCTTGGCCTAGCTCTTTTTTGTGTTGAAATTTGGTATTTCATTGCTCGTCCAGTCATGCGGGAGATGGGGCGATGGAAACAGGAAAAGCATTTGATGAAATGGAATAGAGCAAAACTACGAACATTATTTATCCTAATTTTACTGGTGGCAGCCTTTTGCATTCCTTGGAAAACTGGGGTGCGCTCACCTGCTTTAATGGCTTATGAATCACAACGAGTGACGGCTCCAATTGGTGGACAGCTTCTAGCACTGCCTTCGCTGGGCGATACCGTTAGTGCGGGAGACACCTTCGCGTTTATTGAGAATGCCGATCTTCGTTTCCGTCTTGGAAACAGTGTCGATTATCAAGAGCAGCTTAATTGGCAATTAGAATCCCAAGGTCTAGATGCTCGTTTTTTGGATAATAGCCCCCTAGTTCGGGCCGAGCTATCCACACAGAGCGAGCGAGTCAAAAACCTACAGAGCCAACTGGATGTAGGTCAGATTCGAGCTGACATAAATGCCACGGTTGCTGATATCAATGATGATATTCAGATGCACGATTGGGTGAGCAAAGGTGAGCACTTGCTTACGCTGGTTGCCCCTAGTTCGGTGACCATCATAGCTTGGGTGGATGAATCGAGTTTGTTGCTGTTATCAAAAGGGACCCACGCGAGTTTTTATCAAGATGATCACCCCGCCAGTCCTATACCGTTAATGATAAACAGTATCGCAATGCATCCAATATCTCAGTTGGATCGCCCTGAAATGGCGAAGCGTTTTGGTGGGCGTATCGATGTACTGGAAAATGAAAAAGGGGAGTTAAAACCATTAGCTAGCCTGTACGAAGTTTCATTAGCACCCGCCGATCAGAGAGGTATTTCAGGTGTTGTGCAACAAGGTATGGTGACGTTTGATGTACAACCGGAAAGCGCCCTTACTCGTGTTTATAAAAAAGTGCTAGGCATTTGGTATAGAGAAAGTGTGTTTTGATCAGAAACTAGCACACTCATCTCGATTAAAACGGTGTAGTGGGTGCCTGTTTAGGTTAATCTCTCGCGAACAGAAGTAGAGTTTATATAGTCGATGAGAACACAACTGATCACCCGTGAAGGGTATAACGCCCTTAAAAAAGAGCTGGATTATTTATGGCGCCAGGAGCGTCCTGAGGTAACGAAAAAGGTAACTTGGGCCGCAAGCCTCGGCGATCGAAGTGAGAATGCCGATTACCAATACAATAAAAAGCGCTTACGAGAAATCGACCGGCGTGTTCGTTACTTAAGTAAATGTATCGAAAACCTAAAAATTGTTGATTACTCGCCAGAACAAGAAGGCCGTGTTTTCTTTGGTGCTTGGGTTAGTATCGAAAGTGAGAGCGGTGAGCAAAAACGGTTTCGTATCGCTGGCTATGATGAAATTTTTGGTCGTCAAGACTATATATCGATCGATTCCCCCATGGCGCGTGCATTGCTTAAAAAGTCAGTGGGTGATGAAGCTGCCGTCATTACACCTGCAGGCGAGGCCTACTGGTATATTAATCAAATAGAATATAATGTCGGCGAATCATAATAGCGTTCTTCTTTAAGATTTCTGACGATGTGCCGATATAAACACCTATCGCGTTAAGGTGTTTATCATGCAATTAGAAACCATACAAAATCGTATCGAGACAACGACGGCATCGCTTCCTCAAGCGGTCCAGTCGTCGCATGGTGCTGATTTTGCTATGTTGATTAGTTTGCTAGACACTTATCAAAAAAATACGTCTTTCCAAACTATACAGCAGGCTAATACTACCGACGCTACTGGCAGTGATTTCTCATTACCGACTCCTCGATATTTAACCCTTGATGAAACACAGCCGCCAGCAGTGATAGAGCGTTTGAATCAAGCGGTTAATCAACATCGCTCAGGTGATTTTGCGTATTTAAAAAGCATGATTGCAACACGAGCAGAAAATGCAACCAATACAGCTCCTCCATCCGATGACTTTGCAAAAATGGCGTTGATGGCATCGGGAAGTTTAATGCTCGATCAAATACAAACAGCGCAACGCACTGTTCTTTAATGACTTTCCCCGTGACAGCCTAGTTGTTGGCGAATAGACTGACGTTTTTCTAAGGGAAGGCGTATGGAAACGGCAGCAGCATTGACTAAAAACCAACCCAAAGCGATGCTTCTCGGAGCACTCGCTGTACTGTGCTGGTCTACGGTTGCAACGGCCTTTAAATTATCATTGGCGCATTTAGCACCTGTACAGCTATTGAGTATCGCCTCGGCGACTTCGCTATTCATTTTGTTGGCGGTTGTTGCTAAACGTTATTCTATGCGCTTTGTTTACGAAGCTTGGAAAGCCGCTCCTGTTCAATACGCGTTGTTAGGGGCTATCAACCCCTTTTTATATTACGTTATTTTGTTCAATGCATATGACTTGCTACCGGCCCAGCAAGCCCAGCCACTGAATTATAGTTGGGCATTAGTATTGTCCTTGTTAGCCGTGCCATTGTTAGGTCAGGCTTTAAAACGAGCCGATATTATTGCGTTGTTGGTAGGTTTCTTTGGCGTTATCGTGATAGCAACTCGGGGCGATGTTTTAGCGCTGCAATTTGATAGCGGTAAAGGTGTGTTGTTGGCGCTAAGTAGCACCGTATTGTGGGCGGTCTATTGGTTGTATAACGCACGCTTAAAGGCACCGCCAGAGGTGTCTTTATTGTTATGTTTCATACATGGAAGCCCGTTGGTGTGGGGGATGATGATGTACACAACAGGCTTGCCCAATGATTGGCAAGGAGTGACTAGCGCTATTTATGTGGGTGTCTTTGAAATGGGTATCACGTTTTTACTGTGGTTAGGTGCCATGCAGTTAGCGACGCATGCTAGCCGAGTGAGTAACTTAATTTTTCTCTCGCCATTTTTATCTTTATTACTTATTCATTGGATATTGGGTGAAGATATCGTTCCAGCCACTTACATTGGGCTCAGTTTAATTATTGTTGCCGTGATCTATCAACAAGTGGCTGCACACCGCAGCGCTCAGTAACAGCGGGAAACTAGGTTTAATTTGTTAGCCACTTGATTAGCTCTTCTTCCCCTTTTTCGAGCTTCCACCACTCATCTGGATCATCGCCTTCACTCCAACCACCGGCAATACAGCGGATTTGAGTGTTCAAAGCCGCTGTTGCTTGTCGTGCGCATTCTAAATCGTTCATCCAGGGTGTTTTATCAGACTTGAACCACACGCTTGTCCACGCTTTACCAGCAACTTTCTCATGGATTAAAACGGTAATGTCGACTTGATTGGTCGTGAGCTTATATTCATGAGCAGCCCCTTGAGAGAGGATGGGTTGTAAAGATGAGCCGCAGCTTTCAAGCCATTGCTCAAGTTGATTGACTGAGCAAGATTTTACATAGATCTCGATATCGGGTGGGCGCTGCTCGCTCATGATAAAACCTGTGCTTATATGATAAAAACGAAGAGTATGAGCATTAGTTCACAGATGTTCAATAGTCATTATCGGGGAATGCTAGTTAAGCTTTGGTGACTTCGTGTATGCTTCCTTTTTGTGTTTTATATAATTGTTTTTATAGGGATAGATTATGAATAAAGGGCTGATGATTGGCGCCTTAGTTGTGTTGGGGTCGGGGGCATATTTAGGAGGGGTTGCATATACTGGTCAGCAGGCTGATAGCTTCGTGCAACAACAGTTAGACGTTGTAAAACAGCAATTAGGTGATCAGGGTGATATCGCGGTAACAGCGACGGAAGGTTTTTTTGAGTCGCAGTACCGTATTGAATATACATTGAGCGATTATCCTGAACCGATTTTTCCTGCGTTGGAAACCAACAAGATACCAATGGACTTAACGGTGAAGCACGGCTTCCTTTCTGCTAATTCAACCGTGGTGTTGGCAGAAGGTGAGTTGCTAGATGTATTAAAACGCTATTTGGATGATAGCGATCAAGCCCCGTTCGTTTTAGAGTCTACACAAAGTTTTAATCCTATATCACAAACAAGCCGTGTTAATGCGCGAGCTGAAACGGCCCGCATGTCTGGTAATTTAGAAGATGGAGCAACGTTTGTAGTAGGGGCTGCACAAGTAGAGTTTAACCAGTCGGGTCGAGACTTTGCCGCAACGCTTACCATGGATGACTCCTATATAACCGCTGAAGATGGTGAGTTGCGTATTGAAGGGGTCTCCGGAGAAGAAACTGGAGTTTTGGACTCTGATTTTTTACAAGATGCTGTTATGGCAGAAGAGTTCAATGCCGTTGTTCGTGCCGAACAGATTGTATTCCGTGATGCTCAACAGCAGGCGACGTTGGATAGTTTAGCTATCACAGTCGATCAGATTTTAGATGGCGGCAGAGTTTTATTATCTGTTGGCTACGGGGCTGAAAAGGCGACGCTTGAGCAAGGAGATGTACTTTCTGTGGTGGAAGTGCCTAACTTAAGCATGACATTTGATTTTGATTACCAGGCCGTTCGGGATTTAGCCGAAGTAACACAATCTATGCAACCTGATGCTGACGATCCAGAAGCTGCATTTGAGCAAATGCAACTAATAGTTGAAACATTAGATCGTGTTACGCAAGAAGGCGTTGGGATCGATTTGAATGATCTATCATTCGAAATGGAAGGCGAAAAAGCGCAAGCCAAAGCTGACTTAAACCTAGTGCCATTTACGGCATCTGATTTAATGATGAGCCCGTTGATGCTGTTACAGTACATGGAACTTCAAGCTGATGTATCTGTGCCTGTTGCGATGAGTGATAAGCTTGGGGATGAAGAGCGTATGCAGTTACAGATGCTAGTAGAGCAGGGCTTTTTCATATTGAACGATACAGATTACACCGCAAATTTATCAGTTGAAGAGGGAAAAATTTTGCTAAACGGAAGTGAGTTCCCGCTGTTCTAACTAACCTTTACGGTAAAAAGAAACATAAAAAAACCCGCTATAGCGGGTTTTTTTGTTTATCAGGTTCAACAATTAAGCAGTGACTGCTTGCTGAATACCTTTAATCCACTGTAGATCTTGACCAGCAGTCTGATCAGCAGCCAATTCAGCACCTGTTACAGGAGCCAGTTGGTTGTAATCAGACCCAGACTGCACTTTTTTGATCCACTTTAGATCTTGGCCCGCGGATTGGTTAGATGCTAGATCAGAACCTGTGAATGGAGCCAGTTGGTTGTAATCAGAACCAGACTGTACTTTTTTGATCCACTTTAGATCTTGGCCAGCAGATTGGTTAGATGCTAAGTCAGAACCTGTGAATGGAGCCAGTTGGTTGTAATCAGAACCGGACTGCACTTTTTTGATCCATTTTAGATCTTGGCCAGCAGATTGGTTAGATGCTAAGTCAGAACCTGTGAATGGAGCTAATTGGTTGTGATCAGAACCTGATTGAATTCCTTTAATCCATTTTAGATCTTGGCCAGCGGTTTGGTCTGCAGCTAACTCATCACCTGTTACAGGAGCCAGTTGGTTGTAATCAGAACCGGACTGCACTTTTTTGATCCATTTTAGATCTTGGCCTGCAGACTGGTTAGAGGCTAAGTCTGTACCTGATTGTACTTTTTTTATCCACTTTAAGTCTTGACCAGCAGACTGGTTAGAAGCGAAATCAGCACCTGCCGTTGGCAACACAGCATCCTGAGCGTTGTGTGTTGAAGCTGATTGAACTTTCTTAATCCATTTAAGATCTGATGCAGATCCCTGATCAGCAGCAAAAGTTGGTAATGCAGCTGTTAGTGTTAGGGCGCCAGCTAAAGCAGTAAGAGTAAGTTGAGTGTTAGTTTTCATGATATTTACCTCTTTTCTAATTAAGGGCTTGTTAGTTGAAACCCTTAATTTGGTATTACATTAATAAATGACCGAAGTTGGTTTATTGGTGAATATTTGCAACAAACTTGCTTCTTGGTCCATTTTTTCTCTGTGTAGTTCAATTAATGCTTAAATATTTTTTAAAGCACCGCTACAGGATTGAGGCCATTATATATAGTTAAATGCAATGTGAAATAGCTAAATTTAGTTTGTTTATATCTAATTTGTAGATGTTTTATTTATTTTTGATTATAACCTGTTATTTTTAATAACTTTTAGTTTTGTTGTGGAATGGTTCAGTTCGATTTTTAAATCTTATTGTTCCATTTAAAAAACAATAGTGGGTTTTGCTGGTGTGTGAAAAACAAACTAGGTCGATAGTTATTTTTTGTGAAATGCTTTGAAGGACGGTTGATGTGGTTTGACCCTGCCGAGTTAATTGTTTGAGCTATCTTTGAAGAGGATGTCTTGGACGAAATAGCTTTGTTTGGGAGTGAAAGTAGAGCTTGAAATAGGTCGTGAGTACTAATAAAGAGGCTGAGTGGGATAGAGTGGAATAGGATGGGGGTACTAGAATCCTCGCTTTTTAAGGTGAGTCTTTTTTAGAGGGAGGAGGTTGGGGGGTAGATGTTGGCTTGCTCTTGTTTGGCTTGTGCAAAATATACCGCACTAAGCCCAAGACGCTTAGGCAGAAATACCCTATTGCGGCGGCTGTTAAGCCGATAACAATCAATGCAACGCCAATGAGTGCAAGAATCTCTTGCTTGATGGACTGGCCAAAAAAGAACTCAGCAAGAATCACCAACAACAAACCGAGTAACGTAACGCTAAAGCCACTAATGAGGATAACTAGGTTACGTTGGGTATGTTGTGAAAAGTTGAGTAGCCAGTGGTAGGCTTTTTGTAGCCCTTTTATGAAGAAAAAGCCCTCATGTTTTACTTTTTTCATCATTCAGTACGAGGCATAAAAGTGCCAATCTGCACATCAAAGGTAAAAGTTACAGGCCCCGCTTTTAAAAGACGCTCTCTGCTATCGTCGTTAATACGCTGGCTGTGCGGTGTCATTCCTATCAATGCGTCTAGTGTTTCTCGGTTATCTAACGTAAAGGTGAAGCTTAATTGCTCAACCTTATCAAGTGTAAAGTGTGTCTTAAGTTCGTTAATAGGGTCAAAGGTAGACGGTCTTATGTCCTGATAAATTTGTTGCCTTAGCTCAATGAGATGGTTCGCGGCCGGCCAAACTAAAATGAGTTTTCCTGTTTGCTTGAGAATATGGGCAAAGTGCACTGGCATTAATCGGCTAAACATAACGATGAGTAAATCTTGGCTGTGAGCAGCAAGCGGTATTTGAGCACCGGTTGCGACTAACCAATGAATGTTGTTCAGTGGTTTCGATCGTTTAGTGGCTGCGCGTATTGCATGTTTTGATATATCTAAGCCGTAAACATGGGTGTTAGGCAGCGCCTGTGCTAGTTGAGCGGTATAAAATCCTTCACCACAACCAAGATCTAGTACAGAACCCTTAGGTGTTTTGGCCGTGTACTCTGAAGCTAGCTTGCACATGTGATCCGCTAGTGGCTGATAAAAACCTTGGTCTAAGAAAGCGGTTCTTGCGCGGACCATGTCGGGGTTGTCACCTGGATCTTTAGATCGTTTGCGTTGAACGAGTAAAAGGTTCCAGTAGCCCTGTTTTGCTCTGTCGAAGCTATGTCCCTGTTCACAGCGCAATGTATTATCAGTCAGTATGAGGCCGAGTTGGCATACGGGGCAAATAAATGCCGGAGTGCTGACGGGGGCATGAGTGGCTTGCGTAGGCACAGTGAATAGCTCCGTGATTGGGAGGTGATCTCGTCTTTTACGGCGGGGTTGCCGCCGTTACACTCTCGTTAAACAGTTTTAGGCAGCAGTCGCGCCAACACGTTTTCGTATATATCGCTCAATAAGTCTAGGTCGCTTGCTTTTACGCATTCATTCACTTTGTGAATAGTAGCGTTAACCGGGCCAAGCTCTACGACTTGGGCGCCAGTAGGAGCAATAAAACGGCCATCCGAAGTGCCGCCCGATGTGGATAATTCGGTTTCACGGCCTGTTATGTCCAAAATTGACGCTTGCACCGCATTAACAAGACTGCCTTCGGCTGTAATAAATGGATTGCCTGATAAAATCCAATCAATGTTCCATTCGGTTGTGTGCTGATCCAATATCTTGGTGACGCGTTCTTTGAGTTGGTCGGCGGTGACTTCTGTTGAGAAACGAAAGTTAAAATCAACTACGATGTCGCCGGGCACTACGTTGGTCGCCCCAGTGCCTGAATGGATGTTTGATATCTGGAAACTAGTCGGAGGGAAAAATTCATTCCCTTTATCCCATTCGGTTGAAGCAAGCGTGGCTAGAGCCGGCGCTACTTCATGAATAGGGTTACGAACAAGGTGCGGATAGGCCACGTGTCCTTGGATGCCGGTTACTTTTAGTTTTCCACTCAAAGACCCACGGCGGCCGTTTTTAATGATGTCACCCACTAAGTTAGTGCTAGATGGCTCGCCCACAATGCACCAGTCAATTTTTTCGTTACGCGCTTCTAGGTGATCGATAACTCGGGTAGTCCCATTAATAAAAGGGCCTTCCTCATCGCTGGTGATTAATAGCGCGATAGAGCCAGAATGATCTGGGTGGTGGTCAATAAAACGCTCTAGCGCTGTCATGAATGCGGCAATGCTGCCTTTCATATCAGCGGCACCGCGGCCGTATAGATAGCCTTGGCTAAGTGTGGGTTCGAAAGGGGGGAATGTCCACTGCTCAGCTGGGCCTGTCGGAACAACATCGGTGTGCCCCGCAAAGCAAAATAATGGGGCTTGTGTACCGCGGCGCGCCCATAAGTTGGTGGTATCTTCAAATACTAAACGTTCAATCGTAAAGCCTAATGCTTCCAATTTACTGATCATCAGCTCTTGGCAGCCTGCATCTTCAGGCGTTACCGATTGGCGAGAGATCAATTCTTTAGTCAGTTCGACGGTAGGGGATTGGATCGACATGTTAGGCTCCAAAATAGTAGCGATCAGTAAATGGGCGAAGCCGGGATATCCCGGCTTCTATAGAGTAATAAGAGGTGTAACAAGCATATAAGGGTGCTGAGCGCGCACTTAGTTATGCTTGTGAAGCTCTTCGTTCAGCTCAATAGCTGATTTGTTGGTCTTTACTTCGATACGGCCATTTTGTGAGTTTCGGCGGAAGAGTAAATCAGAGGTGCCAGCCAACTGAGAAGCTTTAACTGTTTCTACTTCGTTGTTTTTGTCATCCAGTACAACTACTTTTGAACCACCAGTGACATATAATCCCGCTTCGATAGTGCAACGATCGCCTAATGGGATACCTAAACCAGCATTAGCACCGAGTAAGCAGTTTTCGCCAACAGAAATTACTACGTTATTACCACCAGAAAGTGTTCCCATGGTAGAGCAGCCGCCGCCTAAATCAGAACCGTTGCCAACGACAACACCTGCTGAAATACGCCCTTCAACCATGCTTACACCCAAAGTACCGGCGTTAAAGTTGATAAAGCCTTCGTGCATTACGGTAGTGCCTTCACCTACATGAGCTCCAAGGCGGATACGTGATGCATCGCCTACACGGATGCCTGCAGGAACAACGTAATTGGTCATTTTCGGGAATTTATCAACCGATTGTACGTCGAGCACTTTACCTTGAGCGCGAGCAGCCAGTTGGCGCTTTGGTAAATCTTCTAGCGACACTGCACCTTCGTTAGTCCAAGCAACATTGGGTAACAAACCAAACATACCGGCTAAGTTAATACCGTGTGGCTTAACCATACGCTGCGATAACAGGGTGAGTTTTAAGTAAACTTCAGCGGTTGTAGCGGGTTCAGAGTCTGTTTCTAGAATAGTGACAACTAATGGTTGCTTTGTGCCTTTTAAAATCTCTACTACTTCGGCTTGGTCTTCAGCGCCTACACTAAGAAACGCGGCTTCTAAGTCGGATAATTGTTCGGCGCAGATTTCGATAGCGGCATCGCCACCTTCGTAACCTAGTGTTGCTGCAACGGCTGAAACCAGCGCTTCAGATGGATTGATAACCGGCTTATTGTAGTAAATTTCTAGCCATTCATCGTTTGAAGATTGAGTGCCGATACCTAAACCAAATGCAAAATAACTCATAATATGCTCCGCCTAAGATGCCTTACGACACCTGATGTGAAAATAAAGAGGTGTAGTCGGCTTCTTTAAAGCCGATCTTTCGTTCAGAACCGGTGTCCAGCACAGGGCGCTTAATCATTGCTGGGCTTTCAAGCATCAAACGTTTAGCTGACGTTTCGTCTACCGAATTCTTTGTGTCGTCTGGGAGTTGGCGCCACGTTGTACCGCGTTTATTAAGGACTAACTCCCAGCCTAATTCTTGGCACCACTGATCCAGTAAATCAGGTTCTAGGCCATCTACTCTAAAATCGTGGAAACGGTATTCGATCGCGTGCGCTTCCAACCATTTGCGCGCTTTTTTAATCGTATCGCAATTTTTAATGCCGTATAAAGTAACCGCCATTATCTCGCCTTTTACTTAATAGTGTTTAGGTTAAGCTTTCAACGAAAGTTCGGATGCGTTTAGCACCTTCTATACATTCGTCCAGTGTGGCAACCAGTGCCATACGAACATAGCCTGCACCAGGAACAATGCCATCGACTTCTCGTGATACGTAGCTGCCTGGCAGTACGGTCATATGCTGTTCGGCAAATAGACGTTGTGCAAATTCATCGTCAGCAATTGGGGTCTTGGCCCATAAGTAGAAACTCGCATCGGGTTGTTTCACTTCCATGACAGGCGATAAAATATTAACAACTTCACGGAATTTTTCGCGATACTTATTCCGGTTGTCGAGCACGTGGGCTTCATCATCCCATGCGGCGATAGAGGCTATTTGATGCTGAGCTTGCATGGCGCAACCATGATAGGTGCGATACTTTAGGAAAGGCTCCAGTAACTTGGCGTCACCAGCAATGAAGCCTGAGCGCATGCCCGGTAAATTAGAACGCTTTGATAAGCTGTGCATTACCACGCATTTATCAAAGTCGTGACGGCCTAATTTTTCACAGGCTTCTAATAAACCAATAGGTGGGTTGGCTTCATCAAAATATATTTCTGAATAACACTCATCAGAGGCAATGATAAAGTCATGCTTATCAGCCAGCGCGATTAATTTCTTGAGGGTATCAAACTGAGTAACGGCGCCTGTCGGGTTGCCGGGTGAGCAGATAAATAGAATTTGGCAGTTATCCCAAACATCATCCGCAACGGCGTCGTAATCGGGGATGAAGTTGTTGTCTGCAAGGCAGTTTAAATAATGTGGTGTGGCTCCCGCTAGATACGCCGCACCTTCATAAATCTGATAAAACGGATTAGGTGATACAACTAACGCACCAGGTACACGGTCAACAGCGGCTTGAGTGAAAGCAAAAATAGCTTCGCGTGTGCCAGTGACTGGTAATACATTGTCTTCAGGGCTCAGCACACCTTCGCTGAGATGAAAACGGCGAGTACACCAGTTAGCAATGGAAGTACGTAACTCCAGTGAGCCCTTGGTTGTAGGGTAGACAGACAGCCCATTGAGGTTGTCGGCTAGCGCCTTTACAACAAAGTCTGGTGAAGCATGTTTGGGCTCGCCTATTGAAAAGGCAATATGTGACATATCTGTCGGTGGAGTCACTGCCGCTTTTAGCTTAGCTAGCTTCTCAAATGGATAAGGTTGTAGGTGCGCTAAATCCCGATTCATAGAAATGATTCCTGCTCAGCCGTTCGGCTCCTCAAAAATAGGCAGAAAAGTATACCGGAAGGAGTGCTCAGGATTAAGCGTTAACTGGATTTAGATAAAAAAATCCCCGGGGCTTCGGGCGGCTCACCGGGGCAAGGTTACGAGAGAAAAGAGCGGTGCAACAAGATAGTTGCGGTTTAAAAGACCTGCGACGGTCGTTCGTAACGGTTATGTAGTTATAACCGTACTTGATAAGCACTCATTGGCGGATGTGTGCTTAGCCAAGGCTTAGGGCATCAAACTCTTTTTGAGTGAGCATGCCGTCTTTGTTGGTATCTAATTCATTGAATTGGGCCATTAAAGGTTCTAGATAAATGGCTTCATCTGGGGTGATAACTTCGTTGTTGTCAGCGTCGAGAGTGGAGAACAGATCCGTGCCACCTTCGACTTGCTCATCTGATACTGCAGCGGTGGACAGGGTAGCGAAAGTTGTAGTCGCTGCTACGGTAGCTAATACAAGTGATGCTTTTTTGATGGATGCTAATACAGATAACTGTTTCATGGTGTGATCTCCTTATTCGTGATCATTTATTACTGCATCTTAAATAAATCAAGTTCCGCTTTACTAAGCTGCCCGTCCGTATCAAGGTCGAGCGTTTCGAATTGCTCTAGGAGTTCTTCGTGGCCTTTAGCTTCTAGTGGGGATATGTGTTGATCCCCGTTTGTGTCTAAGGACATGAATAAATCCATGGAGTGTTCATGGTGTTCAGCCATGACTGGGTTTGATAGCGCAACCAACGTAGCTAAGGTCGTTAATGTTTTCATGGCTTAACCCTCATTTCGATTTAGAACACCTAATACTTTGCTTAGTTTGTGCCAAGTTTTTAAATTGTGTTTGAAATCAATGAATTACTTATTAATGTTCTGAGTTTTCGGGTTTTTTATAAGCTTTTGATAACAAAAACTAGTTATTTTTTAAAATACTGTTACTGAACGGAGACTGTTGATCTGTTTGTTATGCGTTGCCTATTAAAATCAATAACTTATAGTGTATCTTAATGGATACAAAAATATTTTCATGAACAGGATTTAATTTATTTCCAATAAAATCAATGGGTTATTTGTTTCTGTCGTGATGCCGAAATTTCATCACTATTTTGAGGCTTTTTGCATTTTTGAGATCCAGAAGTTTCGGTGCGTTCAATTTCACATTTGAGTTTGGCGTGTTAAGTTAATTCTGTGATGTGTGCACACTTTGGCTACTGCGCTTGACCAAAGAGTTGTTGATTGTGTAGCTATGAGTTATCCCCAGCACTAACGAAATTTAAAGGAGCAGTCGATGCGAACGGATTATGTCTTAGGGCTTAGTACGGCGGGTTATCATAAGATGGCGTATCGAGAGTGGGGCCATCTTGATAATGAGCGGGTATTAGTCTGCGTGCACGGCTTGGCGCGTAATGGTCGAGATTTTGATGATATAGCTAAGGCCTTATCCAGACACTATCGAGTGATTTGTCCTGACATTGTCGGTCGTGGAGAGAGTGATTGGCTAAAGGATCCAACGGGCTACACATTTGCGCAGTATTTGTCGGATATCATGTCTCTATTAGCGCGGCTCAATGTCAAGGAAGTTGACTGGTTAGGTACGTCAATGGGAGGGCTCTTGGGCATAATGTTGGCGGCTTATCCAAATTCGCCCATCAAGCGGCTGATATTGAATGATGTAGGGCCCTTTGTATCTAAAGAAGCGCTCAAACGAATAGGTGAGTACCTAAAACCGAGCTGTTATGAGAGTGTTGCAGACGCTAAAGCGGCGATGCAAGCTAATTATCCGGCGCTGCGTTACATTCGAGAAGAACAATGGCAGCACCTTGTGCGTTATGGCTATCGGTTGGATTCAAAAGGTTGGACGCAGCATTATGATCCCGCTATCGGCGATATGGCGCGTGCTAATTCATCTGAAGATGTAGATTTGTGGCCGTTTTGGCAAGGAATTCAGTGCCCGCAATTATTGATTTGGGGGGAAGCATCGGATGTACTAACGCGCGACACGGTAGAACAGATGCAACAGCTTAACCCCGCGTTATCTTTGTATGCTTTGCCGGACATCGAACATGTCCCTTCGCTCATGGAAGAAGAGCATATTGAAACGATCACAACATGGCTTCGTAATAATTAAACGTAACTAATAGAGGATAGCGGTTGATGAGAGTGATCTCCCAGTGGCCAAAAGAGCAGTTGTGCTTATCGGCTGAACGGCGCAGCGAGGCCGTTAAAGTCGTCGAAAAAGCGTTTGCATCGGCGTTGGCGTCGTTAAAGGTCGATATTGGGTTGGTCGAAATGTTTGAGTCAATCTATGTGCCTTTAGGCACCTGGTTGTATTGCCGTAAGCAGCAACAAGCGGGGCCACTGGTTATTGGGATTAATGGTGCTCAGGGGGCTGGAAAGTCCACGTTGTTTAATTTGATTGAGGTTATTTTAAGCGAAGCCTTTGATTTAAAAGTGGTCGGATTTTCATTGGATGATTTGTACAAAACTCGTGAAGAGCGTGAGCGCTTAGCTCAGGAAATCCATCCATTGTTATTAACACGAGGTGTACCTGGTACACATGATGTTCAGTTGGGCATCGATATTATTCGCTCACTCAAGAACGGTGATCCCAAACAACCCACTAAAATTCCGGTATTCGATAAGTCGATAGATGATCGATGTCCGTCAGCGGTGTGGCAAGAGTGGTTAGGGCCTGCGGATATTATAGTGTTTGAAGGCTGGTGTGTTGGAGCGTTACCTCAAGATGAAGCGGCGTTGGTAGTCCCTATTAATGCATTAGAATCTAATGAGGACCCTCATGGTGATTGGCGTCGGTATGTAAATGATCAGCTTGCTGGGCCTTATCAAGCGCTCTTTGATTTAATCGATACGCTAGTCATGCTCAAAGTACCGAGCATGGAAGCGGTATTTGAGTGGCGCTCACTGCAAGAAAAAAAGTTGGCTGAGCGTGTGAAGTATATTTTTGATACTCAGCAACCTACGGATCATCTACGTATTATGGATGAACAGGAAATACAGCGTTTTATTCAGCACTATGAACGCTTAACACGACAAATGTTGATAGAAATGCCAGAACGTGCTGATGTTACTTTGAAGCTAAACGAGAACCATAAAATTAGCGAAATAGAAATTAACCGTCCATTGGAGAGAACAGAGCCGGTCTTGTTGGACACAGCGGCTGACACGTCAATGGATGAAGCAATTAATCGTATTGAGACGGTGTAGGAGAGGTAGATGACTAAGCGGATCTTGGTTGTGATAACCGCATTGATAGCCTTGAGTGGTTGTCAGAGTGCTTATTATGCGGCGATGGAAAAGGTCGGTGTGCATAAACGGGATATCTTGGTAGATCGTGTAGAAGAGGCACGCGATGCGCAGGACGATGCTCAAGAGCAGTTTGCTGATGCATTAGCGCAATACCAAGCGGTTATACAGTTTGACGGCGCTGAACTAGAGACTCTCTACAATCGTTTTAAGGATGAATATGACGATAGCGCGGCCGCTGCGCAAGAAGTCACTGATCGTATTAATCAAGTGGAGCAAGTGGCAGAGGCGCTGTTTGATGAGTGGACGGATGAGCTGTCCCAATATCAAAATGCAGCTTTACGTGCGCAAAGCGCCCAGCAGCTTAAGAGTACGCAACGTCGCTATAGTGCGTTGTTACGGACGATGAGACAGGCAGAAAAGCGGATGGCTCCAGTGCTGAGCGCATTGAACGATAATGTTTTGTATTTAAAGCATAACTTAAATGCTCGGGCCATAGGCGCGCTCAAAGGAGAGTTTGCTGGTTTACAGCAAAACATAGATCGCTTAATTAGCGATATGGAGCGAGCGATACAAGAGTCCGATGCGTTTATTCGTGATATGGAAACAGGCCAATAATATCGGCTAATGTCACTTAGCTTAGACATTAGTTAGATAGGTAAAAAAGTAGTAGACGCTACGCCGTGCACTACTTTATTGATGGTGCGGTTGTTTTGGTCGGCCGCTATCATCGCCATCATATCTTGTAGAGCAATCATCTTGCTAAATAGCCGTTCGGTACTGAGGTTAACCTCGTTTAGTTGAGGCGAAATGCTGTTGCTAATAAGCAGCAGCTCGTTGTTTTTGTCTTTCTTGTGGTTTATTTGCCAAGCAACGGATTCTAAGTTACGCGCACTATTGTAAAGTTTTTGATGGTCTATTGAGTCGAGCATGAAAAACTCATTTTGAAAGTTGTAGCTAGTATGGATCATGCCTGTTACCCCGACCATCAGCGCAAAAACACGATCTCCGTTAAAGTCTGGATCAAAGGCCCGTGTGATCGCCGTGGTTGAATAGTAATCGCCAAGTTCGCTAAATCGTACTGTGCGCGGATAACTAAATAGTTGGTTAATCCGCTTTTTTACTGTCATGCCTGGTGGCGCTTTCTTTAGCTCTCGTGGGTTGAGCTTATAAAGCTTGACGAGTAAGTTCCGCGATAGTTTATTCACGGTTTGAAGGTTGAGGTCGGTCACCATGTCTATTTCAGACTTGGCAAGTTGTTTAAGGGCGAAGGGCTTACGGTTGTCGTTCAATGTTTGACAACCCGTTAGGCTCGTAACAACCGCAATGGCTAAACCTGCCGTGATAAGGGGCAGGCGCTTGCGACTATTACGAGCGAGTGTATGTCGTAAAGGCTGAAACATGGTTGGGCTTCTTAGTCATCTTTTAATGTAAAGATAGCACCTGATGCGGCTTTTGGACTGTCAGTTGGCGAGGTAAAGCTTAAACCGCCGCCAATAATTGTTTCCAAGCTCTCCGCTTTCACTTTCAAACCACCAAACAATGATAAGTCCATCCGGACGCCGCTGATATTTTCAAATTCGCTATCGGCTCGCACGTACGATGCATATTCAGGGTTAATATTGACGAATACATTGACGTGTTGTCCCACGGAGGGCAGGTCAAAGTTAGTGACACGACCTACAGGGACCTGGCGGAAGAACACAGGGCTGCCTTTCATTAGTGAGCCCAACTCAGGTACTTGCACAATTAAGTTTAAGCCTTCGTAGTTACGAAAAGCAGGAGGTTTGGTTAGCCCTTTAAACTGAAACTGTGCTTTACCGTTTCCTTCGGAGGCTTCTACGTAATTACCTAATATTAGCCCTTCGGGGTTTTCAATAGCGCTAAGGCGTATTTGTGAGGAAACTACCCAAAAACGGCTGCCTTCTTGTGCCAAAAAGTGACCATCACGATATAAGTCAATAAAGGCCTTAATCCGCTTTCCTTGCTCGATTACCTTGACGTTCCGTACTTTACCAACGGTTTGCCCTTTATATCGAATATCGGCGAGGGGTTGTAGATCCTTTCCGGCAGGGAACGTCACAATAATACCCAGAGGTTGTAGTTCGCTGAGCGACTCGTTGGGGTATAAAGTGAATAGGTGGTTTGTTTTAATGGCTGCGCCTTCTTCGAAGTTCGCGAAGGCTATACCACCGCTAATTAGAGCCTCTAAGGATTCCATTTTTAAGTCTAGCTGGCGTAGGGATACATCGGCGGAAATACCGCTGGCATTCCAGAAGCGAGTACCTTCGTGAACTAAATGCTTATAAGGCTTTTCGATGAGGGCGTAGAGGGTGACCGCATTACCGTCTTTATTGAGCGTTACATCAGTGATCTCACCAACACGGATCTGCTTATACAGTACGGGATCTCCTGCTTTGAGTGAGCCTGTTTCTTCAGCATGCAATCGGATTTTTAGAGCACCAGCAAAGCGTTGATCAGACAGTTTTCCGTTGTCGCTGGCGGATTGATAATCATCATAAAGAGTGTAGCTGGATTTAGGCGCTGATTTTTTACCATCACCGGGGTTAAAGAACGAAATCCCCCCCAATAATAAGCTGGTGGCCGACTCTGTAGAGACAGATACTCCGCGTAGGCTTGCATTAACCTTGATGCCACTAGCATTCCAAAAACGTGCATTGCCGCTTAATAAGTGACTGTACTGTTGCTCTATAGCCGCATGGATGATGATGTGAGAGCCATCACTACCAAGCTCATAACTTAACACTTCACCCACAGGCATTTGGCGATAAAGAATAGGAGAGCCTTTGGTAATTGATCCGAGTGTATCGGTCTTGAGTTCAAAGCTTTTACCCATCGCTAGTTGGCGTTTGGCCGGTGCTAAGTTGAGTGCAGTAAACGAGAGTTTCTCTGCCCCTTGGCCTGGATCTAATTCTATAAAGCTGCCACGTAATAGATCGCCAATATTGGATAGATTTGTGATGGATAGCTGCGGCTTTTGTAACCAAAAACGGGAGCTTTCGCGGAGCAAATCTTTTGCGCGAGGGTCAAGAAACAGCACGGTATCCAAGTATTTGAAGTCATCGGTGACGGTTGCCTCTTTGACACGACCAATTTGTACACCGCGGCTCATGACAACCGTGCCTTCGCTGATTTCAGTTGCACTAGGGAAGCGAAGTTTTACATTAATCCCGTCTTGAGCGGCTTCGTAATCGTCGAATAAGCTAAAGCGCGTTCCGTTAGTCGCTGGTTTTGCATCTTCATCGGGTGGCGAAAAATGAATACCACCAGCGATAATGGAAGCTAAAGAATCAACTTGTATGTCGATTTTTGGCAAATCCGCTTTAATACGAATACCGCTTGCATTCCAAAAGCGAGTATTTTCTTTAATTAGCCCTGTATAACGGGGTTCTATGTATGTTTCGATCAGCACACGCTGGCCATTGGGGCTGAGCGTGTGGCTTAGCACTTCGCCAACTTCAATATCGCGGTAGTATACTTTAGCGCCTTGGTACACCGAACGAGCGTTGTCGGCTGTAAGTGTCAGGTAGAGTCCGTCTGAATCTTTGAGCGGTGGAGGTGGTTGATCATTAGCAATAAAGGTATCTGTCGTTTTACCTGACATGCCTGGTTGAAAACCAATGTAATGGCCGGAGAGCAGTGTTTCTAAACCGCGCACTCCTGATAAAGAAACTTGAGGTTTAACTAACCAAAACTGCGCTTCATCGGTCAAGGTATCGGCCGTTTCCGGAACCATTTCGATGACCGCCCGCACACGACGCAGGTCTTCATCAATTTTTAGGCTTTTGACCACCCCTGTGGGCAAACCACGGTAAAGAACCTTGGTTTTGTTAGCCTCTAGCCCTGTTGCAGAATCGAACATTACTTCAATCAGCACACCTTGATCCCTATAGTTCTGATACACCAGCCAGCCGGCAATGATGGCAGCTAAAATGGGTAAGAACCAAACGGCCGAGGGGGTGCGCCGGCGTTTAATGACAGGGGTGTTGTCGCTCATGGAAAAACCTCTAATTGTTCCAAATGCTTATCCCATATAAGCCGAGTATCAAAGCTATGGGCTGCTAACATAGTGAGTATAACGGAGACACCAAAGGCAGTTGCACCGGAGTTGCCTGTTACACTGGCTAAACTACCGAGCTGCACAATGGCGGCTAAAATGGCTACTACAAAAATATCTAACATGGACCAACGGCCAATCCATTCTACAAAACGGTACATCCACATTTTTTGGCGCATATTAGTTGTCCAGCCTAGTTGGACGGCAAGTAGCAGGATAATAAGGCCAATAATTTTCATGACTGGGATGATGATTGATGCCGTCAACACTACTAACGCAATGCCCATCATGCCGTGATCCATCAGTTGCAATACGCCGCCCAGAATTGTTGAAGGCCCCCCTTGCCCTAAAGAGGTTAACGTCATGATTGGGAGCATGTTGGCAGGCAATAACATAAAAGCAGAGGCGATGAGTAAAGCCCATGTGTAAGCAATGGAATGCTGTTTGCGTTTATGAAGGCTAGCTCCGCAGCGTGTGCATGAGTGATGGTCCATCGTTTCTGGAAAGGGCTTGCGACAATCGTGGCATAAAATAATACCAAAATTTATAGCGGACTTACGTAAGTCTTCAGGGATCATAGGCGGCGTTCCAATTGTTCTATGCGTCGCCAAAAGCGGTAGCTATCTAACTGTGTTGAGGTGAGCAAAGTCACAATAATTAAAGCGGCTAAGCTGTATAAACCAATCCCCGGCGTCACCGCAGCAACATCAATGAGTTTAATGATCGAAACGAGTACGCCTAACATGTAAATCTCGAGCATGCCCCAACTATCGAGTTGTTGATAGCCTCGCATGGCCCAAGCGAGAAAAGGGGCCGGGTAGTGAAATAACAAGCAGGTACTCAAATAGGCCATTAAAACGAGTTTTATGAAAGGAATAATGATTGCTGAGAAGAGCACCAAACCTGCAACCACATAAAGACCGTTGCTATACATAGCCGCGACGGACTCAAATATAGTCTCAGATTGCACAAGACCTAAAGCTTTAAGGGATAAAATAGGAAACAAATTTGCAGGAAAAAACAGAATAAGGCCCGCAATAGCTAAAGCTAGCGTCCATTCAAATGTATGGTGACGGCTGGATATCAATACCGTTTGGCAACGAGGGCATTCAGCCTCGTGACGGTTAGGAACCGCGCGGTTTTCCATAAGTAGGTCGCAGGCTGGGCATACGAGTACCTTGTTGTGATCAATCGTGGACATTTCCGTATCTGACATGCCTTACATTTAACCTAAATTTACAAAGCTCAGTATGCCAGATAACTCATGGAGGGTGCTAACCTTGAATCAGCTAAGCGTGCTGGGTGTACGAATTTACCTTTGACCTTGGTTAGCAAGATTGCAGGTAACTGACTTTACGCAGTAAATCAGAAACTACGAGGGCGTTTTGTAAGTATACGCACTGATTTAATGAGATGATTTCGTTATAGTTAGCGCCATTAAGAGGAGAGGTTTCCATGGCAGAAGAGCAAGGTGATTTGACGGCGCTGCGCCGCGAGTACGTAGCGACAGGTATTACAAAATCAATGATGAAAGGCGACCCTATTGCCCAATTCGCCGACTGGTTTGCCGTCGCGCGTCAAGTGCGTCCTGATGATGTAAGTTCGATGACGTTAGCCACGGCAGATAAGCAAGGACGACCTTCGGCTCGCATTGTGTTGCTAAAGCACTTCGATGAGTCGGGCTTTGCATGGTATACCGACTACGAAAGTCAAAAAGGCCAGGCATTAGCTGATAACCCTTATGCTGAGATCTTATTTTATTGGTATGGGCTGGAACGACAAATACGGATTCAAGGACGGGTAGAAAAGCTGCTGCCTGAACAAGCGGATCATTATTTTAATTCGCGTCCACTAGGGAGCCGCCTGAGCGCTCATGTGTCGCATCAGAGTCATCCTGTTGCGTCCCGAGAAGTTCTTGAGGCTAAGGTAGAAGATCTGGCCGAGCATACGGTTGATGATTGTGTAGCAAGGCCTGCTCGCTGGGGTGGTTATCGTCTTATTCCAGAAAAGTTCGAATTTTGGCAAGGCCGAGAAAGTCGTTTGCATGATCGATTAATTTACACACGTAATGCTAATAATGGGTGGGATTTACAAAGGATTCAGCCATGAGTGACGTTATTACGGTAGAAACAGCAGCTCAACCCGATGCTGCAATTATTTGGATGCATGGTTTAGGGGCTGATGGGGCCGACTTTCCGCCTACATTGCCTTATCTATTATTGCCTGAATCATTGAAAATTCGTTTTTTATTCCCGAATGCTCCGGTACGGCCCGTGACGGTTAATGGTGGATTTGAGATGCGCTCGTGGTACGACATTATCAGCATGGATAATGGCCGCGAAATAAATAGCCACCAGTTAGATGAGTCGATTATACGCATTAACAAAATGGTGGATGATCAAATCGAACAAGGCATTGATGCTCAACGTATTTTGCTGGTGGGGTTTTCTCAAGGCGGTGCTGTCGCCTATGAAACAGGGCTGCAAGGTTCCTCTTCGATAGGAGGAATAGCAGCGATGTCGACCTACTTGCCAAGGCCGTTGTCTAGCCTCGCGGTGACGGCTGCTACATCGTTACCTGTGCTAATTCTGCACGGAACCTATGATGATGTGGTGCCGTTGACGATGGCTGAAGAGGCTAAACAGCAACTTAAGCAAACGGGCTTTGATCCTGAGTTTTACGAATATGCAATGGCTCACGAAGTCTCAGTGGAGTCATTAAAAACATTGGGTAGCTGGATTTCACAGCGCCTATCTAAGTGAGGTATTTCATGCAAGTAGCTGATAATTCAGTTGTTTTTTTTCACTATGAATTAAAAAACGATCAAAACGAAGTCGTTGATACGACCGAAGGTGAAGAGCCTATTCCGTATATTCATGGGAAACAACAAATTGTACCTGGCCTTGAAGAGGCCATGTTAGGTCATAAAGCGGGCGATAAATTTGATGTATGTGTGCCGCCCGAGAAAGGCTATGGGCTGCATGATGAAGATAAATTATTTGATGTAGATAGAGCCCTATTTGCAGGGATGGCTGATTTGGCAGTGGGCTCAATGTGCGAAATGACCAATGAACAAGGTCAGCCCGAAGTAGTAACCGTTGCCGAAATAGGTGACGAGGTGGTGACGGTAGACGCCAACCACCCGTTTGCAGGTCAAGTATTAACGTTTGCTATAGAGATTACGTCAGTCCGAGAAGCTACTGAGACTGAGCTCGAAAACGGCATCGGTTAGTCGATACAGTAATCATCTCATTGGTATGAAGCGTTACTTAAAGCGCTTTATACCTTTTCTTGCCATTCCATATCTCCAATATGCACATTTAGCCACTCAAAACCTATGCGTTTTGCCACGGCTGCTGCCCCATCTAAGCTTTTAAACTCCCTTTCTTTTTTACTGCGCTGAAGGTCGAGCGTAATCACGTTTTCATCTTTCGCAATAAATTTTAACGTCCATCCGCGTGACATGGCGATGGGCGTTGCATGGCAAGATTCAAAAACACCCGCATTAAAAAGCAACTTTATTTCTCGTTCCTGCATAGTCTTATACCATTATTGATTAATCTTAAATACTTATTGATAAGTATATATCTAATTATGATTGTTGGCAAGATTTTCACAAACTTTTTCATTGTGTAAGTTGTTGAAAATAAACGGCTTTTTATGCTTTTCTTGTCTTTTTTTATAAGCTTTTTCATGCTTTGTAACTGTTTGTTTTTACTGGTTTTTTTGTGGTGTTCTCGCTATTAGTTATTTTTATGGCTATATGATTATTAATAGTTTTAGTTGTTAATAAATAGATTGAAATCTATTTTTGATAAATTGAAAGCCAGTATTTAATTTTCGTTAGTCAAATTTGTGATTTGCAGGTTGATGCCAGGTTTGGGGAGGGCTATATATGGGTTTTAGGAGGGAGAACATAGGGTAATTTGCTAGGCTTAAGCGATAATGAAAGCGGTTTGATATAGATCAAGTAATCGGCATATGGTGTGGGTGATGGTTTTATTTTTTATTAATTAAATCAATGGTTTATTTCTGTTTTTAGATAGCAGTATTGCACGGCAGCTAAATGTTGAGTTAGGTCAATTCTTTATTCAAATAAGGTCTCTAATCTGTACTGAAATCGTAAAGAAAAGAGGCACGTATTATGTTTGGTATTGATCCTTATGCGTTTGAAACACTGTGGCCTAGCTTGTTAGGTGTCGCTGCAATGGCTAGTGTTATGGTGTGGGGCTTTATAAAAATTCGGCATTTGATGAATGATGACATCAAGAAAAAGTAAAGCACTTTTTTGTTCACCTAGTCGCATTCAATCACGCATTGAATAGCCGGTTTGTATGACGGCTAAGATAAAACCTTCTTACTGTTACTAGGGTAAAAATTAAGGCCAAGGCAATTTGGTACGGAGTCGTCCGTGGAAGAACGCTTTGGCATTTTTCTATGCCTGTATTTTGCACTTTCCTGACAATGGGCTATACCTATAATGAGTCGCTTGAAGATAAGTACCTGTAAAGTGCTTTCTTAAAAGCAACGATAGATTTTGGCAAACATTATGGTTTACCTTGATCAGGAGATCAGAGGCATAGCTTAGGAAGGAGTCCTCTGCTATGTTTTCTAATTAAAGGGCCGCTTGCGGTAAAAAGCGTGCCCAGTCACTAGCAAGTACTAAGGATAGTATCCATTTTGGATAACTCTTCTAGCCCCAACAACATCCGTTTTGTAGCGTTATCACCTTCTCAGTGGCGTTTGCTGCACCCTTTTTATAAACGTAATAATTACGAAGGCTTTCCGCGAAACGGCGAAACAGTTGCCGTATTAATTGACGCATCTAATCTGATTATTGCGGTTGCCCGCATCACTTTACAGGCAGGTGAGCGTATTATTCGGGGTGTTTGGATCGAAGGTGAATTTCGGCGTCAAGGTTACGGTATCCGGTTGTTAGATTGCATAGAAAAGGAAGGTTGGTTAACGCATAGCTATTGTTTTGCGCAACCGCATCTGCACGATTTTTATGAGGCGGCGGGGTTTATTTTTGTGGACGATAAAGAGTTGCCCAACAATCTTCGTAATCTTCTAAAGCGTTATCAAGAGGTTGATAACTCATTGCGCGCTTTTTACCATCCAATGTAACCTTTCTGAGGCTAAACAGGCTTCACATAGCCTAGTCACAAGTTTAATAGTATGCGTCTAGTGGAATGGTTGCTTAATAACTATGCATGATTGTTCTTTTTAGCTCTGATATACACTGCTCTCTGTTCTTAATAGCAGCGGTCAGGAGATGGTATGCGTTTACCCACCTATTTTTTATCACATGGCGGTGGCCCATGGCCGTGGATGAAAAAAGAGCAAGGCACTTTATTTGCTCAATTAGAGGCTTCATTGCGTGCAATCCCTCACAATTTGCCTCAAGCGCCAGAGGCTGTATTGGTTATTAGTGGGCATTGGGAAACACAAGGTTTTAGTATTTCAGCCGCCAGCCGACCGGGGATGGTATTTGACTATTATGGCTTTCCTGAGCACACCTATCATATTAGCTATCCTGCGCCTGGGTCTCCCCAATTAGCTGATCAGGTCCATGCTTTATTAGCGGCAGCGGGTTTGGATGTGAAGCTCGATAACACGCGAGGTTTAGATCATGGGACGTTTACTATGTTAAAGCCTATGTACCCTGATGCAGATGTACCGGTTGTGCAGTTATCATTAAACGCTTCATTAGATCCAGCACAGCATATCGATGTGGGGCGTTTGCTGGCGCCGTTGCGAGATCAAGGCGTACTTATCATTGGAAGCGGGCTAAGCTACCATAACTTACGTCGTATGGATCCCGGCGCGCAACAACCTTCAAAGCGGTTTGATAATTGGTTACAGCACAGCTTATCGTTTACCGGAGAAGATCGTACTGTCCGTTTGTGCCAATGGGCATCGGCACCTATGGCTCGCTTTGCACACCCACGTGAAGATCATCTTATCCCATTAATGGTTGCTGTTGGTGCGGCCGAAAACGACACGTTTGAATGTATATATCATCAAGAAGATCTGTTTGGCAGTATCACGGCGTCTAGCTTTCGTTTTGGTTAGCTCATTAACTCATTGCATTGATGAGCTACTTAGGTCGTTGAAGCACCTTCTTTAGTACTGACTTCGTTGAAAAATCAATATCTTGTCCTAGATTGAACTCTGACTTCTTCTACCGTGGTACATATGATGTTAGGCAATCTTCGCTTAGGTTGGAAAATAGGGCTAGGTTTTGGTGTTGTTATGATTCTCATGGCCATAGCCTCTTTTTTTGGGATAGGTTCGCTCAATAAAGCGGAGAAAGGTGTAGAGACATACAGCCGTATGACAAATATCACTGTGCTTGCCGGTGATATTCAAGTAACGATGCTGCGTGCGCGATCTGATTTTCAAGCGTATCTTATAACGCATAGCGAACACGAGCTGGATCAGTACACTCAGACAACGGCACAACTGGCATCTCAACTCGACCATGCTCAGAAGATAACCCAAAACCCAGACCGACAAATCCTCATTCAGCAAGCTTTAGCTGCCATGCAAACCTATCAAGACGTAGTTCAGCGCTTAATTGATCGTATTACTGCAAGTGATGAGTTGGTCTCTTCCAAGTTACTGGTGCGTGGAGAAGAAATGAGCCTTAGTATGAGTGAAATCATTGAGCGAGCTAGAGATGATAATAGCTCTATGGTGATGTTTGATGCGGCACAAGTTCAGCAGGCTCTAATGGCAACCCGTTTATATACGAGCCAGTATTTAAACAGCGGTTTGTCTGGAGACTATAATCGAGCGCTAATGTCGATAGAAAATGATGTAGACGAACTAGCTATAGAGTTGGGTAGCAATATATCAACTGCCGACATCCGTGTTAAATACAGTAACTATCAATCTGAAAGCAAAGCTTATATTGAGCATTTAAACAGCCTATTCCAAATGACCGAAGCATTGGCGTCAGACACCGCGGCGCTAGAAGCTGCCGAGCAGCAAATGATTGGTCACCTTTTGGGGATAAAACAATCGGTTTTAGCTGATCAAACACAGTTAGGCGCTGGGCTAAAAGCTGAAGTAGAACAAAAAATCGGAGTGATGTTATGGGTGACTGTAGCGGCTTTAATTTTAGGAAGTGTGTTTGCCGTCGCTATGTCGAGAGCTATTAGTAAGCCTATAGGAGCGGCTGTCACTATAGCGAATAACCTTGCAGCCGGGAATTTGGCAATACCGAAAACACGACAGCGTAAAGATGAAGTCGGTATCTTGCTAACGGCCCTGCAAAATACGGCACATAGTTTAAAAACCATGATCAGCCAAATATCACTCGCTAGCTCTGAAATGAGTCAAGCCACAACACGAATGGCAAATGCCACTTACCAGTCTCAGCAGGGTGTGGTTAGCCAGCAAAGTGAAACTGATCAAGTGATGGTAGCAATGGAGCAAATGGCGGTATCGGTAAGAGATGTATCGGATAGTGCACAACAAGCCGCTCAGGCAGCCGCAACCGCTAATAATGATGCGACTACTGGGCGTAATATTGTAGAAGATACACAAGCGAGCATCAGAGCGCTCGCTTCGAGTGTTACGCAAACTCAGGAACGTATCAGCGACTTAGAAAAGCAAAGTGTCAATATTGGCGGAATCTTGGATGTTATTCGTAGCATTGCAGAGCAAACTAATCTACTGGCACTGAATGCGGCCATAGAGGCTGCAAGGGCAGGGGAGCAGGGGCGTGGTTTTGCTGTTGTAGCTGATGAAGTCAGAGTGTTAGCACAAAGAACTCAACAATCGACCGAGCAAATTCAGAACTTGATCGAAGGCTTACAAAAAGGAACAAACAGCGCAGCGATAGCCATGCGGCAAGGTAAGGAACAAGCAGAGCAAAGCGTTGATAAAGCCGCTAATGCACGGGATGCTCTTGATGCAATTACGCTTGCTGTGCAAACCATTAATGAGATGAATACGCAGATAGCCTCAGCGGTATCCGAGCAAAGTCGAGTGGCTGATAGTGTTAGCCGAAATGTCAGTAATGTAAGTGACGTCACAGAAAAGGGGATTCAATTTACGAATGAGACGGTGGTTGCCAGCGACGATATACGTTTAATTGCCCAACGTTTGCAAAGTATGGTGGCTAAATTTTCATTATAGCTAAAGCGAAATATGCAATCAGCTATTCCGGTGCCGAACGGCTGAGGGTAGCTTATGAGAAAGGTAACGATGAGGCGTTTGCTCAGCTTATTTAAGATAGCGCTCGGTAACGGCATGAGCTGTTAAGCCCGGATCGAAATAATAACCTTGCTGCCGGGTCACATTTAAGCTTTGGCATAATGTCTTATGTTGTTCAGTCTCAACACCTTCAGCGACGATATCCAGCTCCAAAATTTTTAACATTTGCACTAACCCCGTTACCAGTGCATCGGTTTTATTTCTTTTTTCATTTAACGGCATTAACGATTTATCTAATTTAACCGTCGTCAGCGGTATGCTGTTTAAATGAGATATTGACGAATACCCAGTACCAAAGTCATCCAACGCGAGGGTGCAACCCAATTCAACCAATTGGTCTAGCACGGCAAGTGTAGAGGAGTTGCTTTCTAGGATAGCGGTTTCCGTTAATTCAAACTCTACTAGGCTGGGAGCCAACTGATGGGCATTGCAAATGCGCTTAACAATAGCTGGAAATTCCAGATCATTTAATTGCGTAGGCGATAAATTAATCGCTATGCTGAGTAGGTTGTTTTTTGAACGTAGTTTATTCCAAGCGCTTATTTGTTGTATGGCTTGCTCGGCTACCCAACGACCAATCTCAACAATTTGGAAAGATTGCTCTGCAATAGGGATGAATTCATCTGGCGGAATTAGCCCCGCTGGAGACTGCCAGCGAATGAGTGCTTCAAAGCCACATAGCTGGGAATCATCGACTGAAAAAACCGGTTGATAGACTAAGAAGAACTCGTTGTCTTTTAAGGCTTTTGGGATACCGTTCTCAAGAGCGAGCCTGCGTTGCGTCTCATGTTGCATGGCTTCTTCGAAAAAACTGATTTGCCCTCGGCCGCTTTGCTTTGATCGGTACATCGCTATGTCGGCGTATTTTAATAACTCTTCTGAGGAGTGGTTAGTCTGAGCGTTATCGATAGAAATACCGATACTAATAGATACATTAAATTCTTTACCATCTATCTCAAACGGCGCTTGCATGGCAACTTGTATACGTTGTGCGATTCGAGCTACATCGTAAGGCGAGTTTAAGTTGGTGAGTAAAATAATGAACTCGTCACCACCTAAGCGAGCAAAAAGCTCGCTTCCACGCAAAACCGCCGAGATGCGTTTGCACACTTTTATCAGTAAACCGTCGCCAGCGCCGTGGCCAAAGCTATCATTAATTAACTTAAAGTTATCCAAGTCAAATAAAATCAGGGCTAAACAGGCTTGATTACGATGATTATTTGAGACGGCTACTTTGAATGTTTCATCGAAGAGATGGCGGTTAGCAAGGTTCGTGAGAGCGTCCCTTTCAGCTAGGCGCTTTACACGATCAAAACTATCTTTTAGTTCGCGCTCTAGTTCAAAGCGCTTTTGGGCTTGTATGATTGTACGGCGCAGCTTGGTGGCGGTGATTTCGTTTTTAAGCAAGAAGTCTTGAGCGCCTGCTTGAATGCATTGTAGAGCGACCGCTTCATCTTCGGAGTTGCTCATCATTACAATGGTTTCGTAACGTATCTTAGGTGCTTGTCTTAGTTCTAGAAGCAACTCGATACCATTGCGTTGTGGCAATTGGTAATCCAACAAAATAATGTCATACGTATTCTGCTCGCATGCAGCTAGGGCAGAGTCTACGTTTAAGGCTTCAGAAATTGTACAGTCAAATGATGATTTAAACAGTGAGCGCTTAACGCTCTCTCTATCTACAATATCATCATCTACAATCAAAACGCGCATTAAGCTTGCCTCTGCTTTACAACGTTACTTACGTCGGTAAAAAAGAAATTTTCCAGTAACCGTTAAGAAGAGCAGAAACATCCATGCTGCCTTCACCTGATTCATCTTTTAAGAAGTACCCTGCAATTAAATTTTGATAGGCTTTTGTTCTTTCTTCTTCTGATTTAGAAGTCGTCAATATAAAAATGACACTGTCCCTAAAGCGAGATGATGCACGCACGGCTTCCAAAAACTCTAAGCCGTTCATTCTTGGCATTTGTAAATCGAGTAATATGACAAACGGCTTAGTGACCTCGCCGCTCTCCAGCATAGCAAACGCTTCTACACCATCTCGAGCTCTGACGATTGGGTTACTAATGCGTAGTTTTTTGAATGCGCGCTCTACGGTTTGGGCGTCTACATCATCATCTTCAATAAGAAAGAGCGTTGCTTCTTTTTTCATGTCGTCCATACATGACTCCGTGTCATCTAATCAGTCATATTTTGCTTAATAGGTAAAAAGATGACTATTGTCGTCCCTAGGTTATCGGCCGACAGCTGATTAGGTTTATCGAGGAATTCTGGATTTGTAGACTCAATATGTAGAGATCCACCATTATATTCCACTATCTTATTACACAAAGCTAAGCCTAATCCACTTCCTTCGACCTCGTCGCGAGGTCGAAGGGTTTGAAACATTTCCAATGCTTTATCATGAAGGTTAGGTGGGATTCCCGTACCATCATCAGCTACTTTTAAGGTAAAACCATTGACTGTTTTTTCCGCCAAGACGGCAATGTTACCTGCATCATTGGGGTGGTGTTTAACTGCATTGCCTATCAGGTTTCGTATGACCTGTTCAAAAGGCGTTTTGGCGACGTTGAGCGTTATATCAGCCACCGTCACGTTAAAGGTGCTTGGTATATCCATCAGCCCAACGATGTCGAGTACCAATGGGCGTAAACCAACACTTTCTACTTGATAGTTTACACGGCCCACGCGCGAAAAGAGTAGGAGGTCGTCAAGGAGTTTCCCCATGCGCTTGCTACGGTTTTTGAGCAACTCAAAGTGCTGCTGAGCACTTTCGGGTAAAAGACCTTCACAGTCTTCTTCTATCCAGCCGGCCAGCTTATTAATGGCATTGAGTGGCGCTTTCAAGTCATGAGAGGCGACATAAGCAAATTGGTCAAGCTCTGCGTTACTCCTGACCAGTTCTGCATTACGTGTTTCTAGTTGCAGAGATAACCGCTTCGCTCGATCAATATCAAGAATCTGAGCAAATATAGAGGTTACTTGGCCTGCCGAGTTACGTATAGATGATGACGATAAAAGCCCCCATACCAGTGAGCCATCGACTCTTTTGTATTGTTTCTCTCGACGTATAGATTCAATGTCGCCTTTGATTAGCATATCAAGGCCGTGTTGGGTTTGTACTTTTTCGTGGTCTGCAATAATGGTGCTGACAGGTTGACCTATTAGTTCTTCCGTACTGTAGCCAAGCCATTCAGCTAAACCTGCGTTGATTTCCGTGAAATTGCATGCGACATCACATAGGGCAAAGCCGGATAACGAGGAGTGTATCGCTGTTGTTAGCAATGCTTCCTGTTCGGCTAATCGTTGTTCGTCTTGATGCTTGTCTGTGAGGTCATGAATAATACCTATAAAAATAGGTTGGTTATTTTCCAGGTCTTCACTGATTTGTATGTGGATGGGCAGCTGAGAATTATTCTTCCTTTTACCCATAATCCGTTGTTCACCGACTGTCAGCAGTGGATTTGCGTTTTCAGATTCATCGTTTGAAGAGGTCGGTAATAAACAATGTATGTTTTGTCCAACTAGCTCATCTCTGTGGTAGTGGAATAGCATAAGAGTGGCATTGTTGACCTCTAAAATAATGCCTGTGTTGGATACAATAACTAAGCCATCGAGCATTGTGTCAAATGCTCTACTCATGCGGGTATAAGCGCCAGTTAACTCTTCTTGCTTTTGAATAAGGTCTTTAGAGACTGTTTTTGCATAGGATACAGCACGATGATTGGCATTAACTAAAATAAGAAATAAAGAGAACAGCATTATCTCTATGGCAATACCGGCTAGTAAAATAATAATAGGCTGATTATTGTTGTGTTGCGAACGAAAAAGGAGCGACGTTTGTATTTTAAAATCCCACGTTCGGCCATACAGGTTGATCTTGTGTTGCTCTGAAAAAATAGGGTCTGGATCAAAGTCTGTGGAGTCAGCCGACAGCTCATCGTAAAGTAAGTAGTTTCCATCACGTATAGAAAAGTTGAGTAGCCTGTTCTCATTTTCAAGTGTACCGTCCATTAGATTTTTCATAATGAAGGGTGCATAGACGTTGCCAATAAAATTGGCACGGCGTTTATCTAACGTGTCGGGTATGTTCTCGGTTTTATAGAAGGGAGCATAGAATAAAAAACCGGGTGTTTTTTGAGAATCTTGTACAAGAACAATTGGAGCGGTGATTTGAGCTAAGCCGCTGTCCCTTGCTTTTTTAGCTGCGGTTAAACGGTTGGTTTCGTGGGCCATATCCAAACCAAGCGCCTTGCGATTTGACTCAAGTGGTTCAATAAAGGTGATGGGCCAAAATTCTTGCTTGTTGTGCGGCGGGTGCACCCGGAAGTCTGTTTGGTCTCTTTGCTGTCGAGTTATGAATGAACTCAGGCCCTCAGGTTTTACATAATAGATGACGCCTATGCCGTTAATACCTGGGTATTTAGAGGCGAGGGATAATTGCTCGCTGTAGGATTTCCATTGTTTGGCGTTGATTTCTCCATCAGAAAACTTTAACGCTGCAACGCTCCCCCACAGTGTATCTTCATAGCGATTCATGCGCTCCTCGACCAATTCGATTAAGTGCGAAGCTTGGAACTTGTATTGCTGCTCCATTTTTTGGTGGCTTTGTTCGGAACTAACAAACCAAGCGGCTAATGTTAGTAAAAAAGAAGCAAGTAGTACTAACCAATGATACCAATGAAACTTATCAGTGATATTGGCTAATGTTGGGGGGGCAGGCTGATTTAATTCATGTTTGTCCATCATTAGCCACTAAATCCATTGTTATAAAGTAGTATTCAAACGCGCATTTATATAAACAATAGTATAGAAATTAGATTTACACATTATTAGTTAATTCTTATTCATCTTTTCTAAACAGGCTTCGATTGGAAGGGGTATGGCCAAAAGGTAACCTTGCCCGTAGTCGCAACCGTTCTCTTTGAGGAATATATATTGCTCCTCTGTTTCTATACCTTCGGCCACCACTAGCAGGTTTAGTGCTTTCGCCATGGCAATAGAGGCTTTTATGATTTCTTCAGATGATTTGCTGCTACCTATGTCAGCAATAAAGCCTTTATCGACTTTTAAGGAGTTGAAAGGCATCTTGCGAAGGTAGAGCAAGTTCGAATAACCCGTGCCAAAATCATCGATAACTAGCTTAACGCCAAGGCGGTCAAAGCGCTTATATTTGTACTGGAAGTCATCGTTTTCAGGGACGATCAAGCCTTCAGTTAGCTCAAATTTTAAGCGTTCTACTGGAAAGTTATAGTTGTTCACAATGCCTGCAAACCAACGATAAAACCCTTCGTTTTCAAAATCTTTTGCAGATAAATTGATCGACACCGTACCTTTGTATCGATCACCTATTTCTAATAAGTCTTTGATTACTGTGTGTATAACGTATTCTGAAATAGAGATAATTAAATCGGACTGCTCGGCTATCGGAATAAACTTGCTGGGCATTATTTGTCCCATTTCAGGCTGATTCCAGCGAATGAGTGCCTCTAAAGAGTCAACCTCTCCCGTTTGTAGGTCGATAATGGGTTGGTAGAAGACTTCAAACTCGTTGTCTTTAAGTGCCTTGCGAATTGAATTTTCAAGTGTGGCGCGCTCTAATGCTGAGCTCGAAATATCTTGTGAGCTAAAGCAAAATCTACTCCCGCCTTTTTCTTTCGCGTCGTACATCGCGATGTCAGCTTGACGCAGCAAGTCATCGCTGGTCATGCCGTCGTTAGGGTAAATACTAATACCAACACTGCCGCCTAACTTAAAGCTCTGCGAGCCTACCTCTACAGGTTGCGATAATTGTTGGATGAGGCCTTGGGCAATTTTGCCTGCGCTTAATGGGCTATCGATACCTTCCAATAGTGCGACAAACTCGTCTCCACCAATTCGTGCGATGGTATCTTGTTTGCGTAAGGCATTGGTTAAACGCTTAGCAATAACTTTAAGTACATTGTCTCCAACTTGGTGACCGGAGCTATCATTGATGATTTTAAAACGATCCAAATCAATAAATAAAATGGCAAGAATCTGGCCATTGCGTTTTGAATTGGCAATCGCATGATTTAAGCGATCGGTTAATAAAGAGCGGTTAGGTAGGGAAGTGAGAACATCATGATTTGCTAGATAAGTGATTTCTTCTTGGCTATTTTTAAGCGCAGTAATGTCGGTCATTGTGACAACATAACGCATCACTTCATCACGGCTGTTTTTGACGGCGTTGATATTCATATAAACAGGGAACAGCTCATCACATTGATGTTTGCTAACCACTTCCCCAGACCATTGACCTCGAGTTGGTAGCTTATTTGAGATTTCTTCAAGGAGGCGCTCATTAATATCTTTGGAAAACAGCAAACTAATCCCTTTTCCTATTACGTCATCCTTTTTGTAGCCTGTCATTATTTCAAACGCGCTGTTTAATTTAATGATATTTAGATCGAGGTCGGTGATTAAAATAGCTTCTTGTGTGCTATCTAGCACCACTTTCGCTTGTTCAAGCTCGCTAATATAGCGCTTTGATTGGTCAATATTTTGGATAACGGAAATAAAGAATAGCGGTTTGTTTTCATCATCTCTGACTAGGGCAACTGATAAATGAATCCATATAATGTGTCCGTCTTTTTTTAAGTAACGTTTTTCCATTGAGTAGTGGGTGATATCGCCGGCTAGCAGCTGGTTTAGTAATTCTAAATCGGCTTCTAAATCTTCCGTGTGAGTAATCTCTTGAAAGGTAAGAGTCATAAACTCGTCGAGTGAATACCCCAGCATTTCGCATAATTTACTGTTAACGCTTAGCCATTCACCCTGCAAGCCTACGTGAGCAATACCTATGTTAGCCTGCTCAAACGTTGTTTGATATTTTTGGTTACTTAGTTTCAGCTCGGCGAGTACTTTGTAAGATTCGGTGACATCTTGAGCAAAGCTCCATATCTTCATATCACTTTCTTGGCCCGTAGAGAGATAATCGGTGATCTTGAGAATTTTCTTCTCGTTATTTACATGAATAACTGCTTGGTAAGGGCCATATTTTTTATTGGTCAGTAGCTGGTCTAAGTGGCTCTCATTTTTATCTGGTGGGAGTTTGCAGATGATATCGTGCCAGTTTTGTTTGAGCAGCGTGCTTTGCGGGAGTTGAGCGATCGCTACCATACTGGCATTGGTTTTTAATATATTACCGTCAATGTCAGTGAGTACGATGGCATCATTAACGTTATCCAGCAGGGACTCGTAACGCTGATTCAAATGATTTAATTGCTGCTCCATCTTTGCTTTATTATCGAACATGTCTTTAAGTTCAGCATAGGCAGCCTGAAGTTCTTCGTTTGTGGCTTGTAGTTCTTCATTACTCGTTTCCATCTCTTCGTTAGTCGATTGGAGTTCTTCATTAGAGCTTTGAAGTTCTTCATTAAGTGATTGTAACTCTTCATTGCTTGTTTCTAGTTCTTCGACCAGTGTTTGTAGATGCTCTCGTGTATGGGTGAGTTCCAGCTGGAGTAAGTTGTCCGGCGTTGCGGTGGAGTCTAGTTTTTCTACGTCAATATAGGGAAGCTCGCTTAGGTTGACTTGTTGAAAGTAGATAACAAACATAGGCTGAGAGTGTTGTAAATAAGGTACAACGTGAGCTTTTATAAAGCGAGATTCATTTGTAGAGCCTGTAAATGAAAAATATCGGCTGCTACTAACTTGTTCCGTTTTAAGAGCTTGGTGAACGGTTTTACGAACCTCGACAGCGATGCTCGGGGATGTCATTTTATATAAGTTATAGGAGACGTAGCCATCCGGAAGCGTTAAAAAGTCAATATCACCTTTTTTGAAAATGACATCCATATTTTCATTGGTTACAACCACATGCGGGATTAATAGCTTAGTGGCTTCGCTAATGATGATATCTTGCAGATAACTCAACGCGGTTTTTTTGTTAGCGTTTTCCAGCTTAGGTTTTGAAGGGCTATTCTTGGTCGGTTTTAGATTAGTGAGCGCATAAGCTGATTTGTCTATGGTGACTTTTTTGAAAATTTTGCTTGATTTGTCGATAGTTGAAAATAGCTCTATACCGGCTGGAATGTTCTCCGAATTACCTAGGAACAATAACCCTCCTGGTTTTAACGCATAATGCAAAACCGGAAAAACATATTCTTGAGCTTCGTTAGTAAAATAAATGAGTAAATTACGACAAATGACTAAATCTGAATTGCGAAATGGGGGATCAGATAATAAGTTATGAAATGAAAAAACAATGCTTTCTCGTAGAACTTTACGTGCTTCAAACTGATTGTCAGAAAACTTAAAGTATTTATTTAGAATCGTTTTATGAACGCCTTCTAAAGAAATACTGCTGTAAATTCCTCGACGCGCTTTTGATAGCGCATCGTCATCAATATCGGTCGCGAAAATTTGAATATTAATCCACTGTTCGCGCTCATCTAATAGTTCTTTTAATAAAATGAGTATAGAGTAAGTTTCCTCTCCGGTTGAGCAGCCAGGAATCCAAATCCGCACTTCTTTTAAGTCTGGGTTGCGGTCTAAATAGTTTGCGAAAGCTCTTCTCAAGCCGGTGAACGATTCTGTGTCGCGAAAAAAGCGGGTGACTCCAATAAGGATGTCCTTATATAAAGCAGACACTTCTTCGGCATTGTTTTCGAGTAGCGCTAAGTATTCGGTGAGGGTAGCAGACTTAGTCGCTAATATTCGGCGTTCAATTCGACGATTTATTGTATTTCTTTTGTAGGAGGAAAAGTCAACGCGCCGGTGTTGGTAAAGTAATTCAAAAATCCTGTCTAGCTCACTTGGTTGGCTGTTTGCTGAGTAACGGAGCAAAACCTTGTCGCGTGGCATATTTTGTAAAGCAAGGAGCTCTTTACCAATTTCTAAGGGTTTTAAAACCATATCTACATTACAGCTATCAATAGCGGCTTTGGGCATTCCGTCATACTTAGCATCTGCAGGATCTTGCACCATAGTAATGCCTCCTGCCGCGTTAATCGCTCTTATGCCTTGTGCCCCATCGGTACCTGTGCCGGATAAAATAATTCCAATGGCATGTTCTTTTTTAAACTCGGCGATTGAGCTAAATAGGTGATTTATTGAAGGCTTAGGGCCAAACGTGGTTAGATCTCGATCTGTTAAGATAATCTCAAAATTAGCGTTAATTTCGATATTTCTGTTTGGAGGCGTTACGTAGATGGTATCTGCTTGTATCGCGAGTCCATGGACCGCGTCGGTTACGGTAAGCTCTGTCTCCCGGGTGAGTAACTCTACCAGCATTGTTTTATGGGCAGGGCTGAGATGTTGAGCAATTAAAAAGCCCATTTTTAAACCATGCGGCAGGCCTCGGATAAACCGTGTTAGTGCTTCTAAACCACCAGCGCTTGCCCCAATCCCGACTAAGGTAATTTCTTCATCTTTTGACCCATTTATCCCGGTAGCCATTCGTAGTACTCCGTTACGTAACCTAATAGCTATAGCTTTTATAATATGCTGAAAATACACAGTCGTTTAATTGAAGGTAAAGATCAGCTTTTTTAATTGTTCTATCTGCTAGTATACTTTTGTATGGGTAGACTAGATCTTTATGTATAGAGCTAAAGGGTTGAGCGCCATATATAGTGTAACTATAGCTAAGCCCTATAAAAGAACAAGAATTGAATCATCTCAGAGGAAGGGTGGGGGGCTTAGGAAGTGAGGGAATACACTTATTTGAGAATTCAACAAAAGGAGAATCCGTGGTTACCGGTGGTAACCACGGAAGTGGTTCACGTGATGTTCTCAGAAATACGTCAGGCCTTACGATTTAGCAGCTGTCGTACTTGTGCGTGGTTTCCTAAAACGACGCTTTCTATCGCCTTGCGCCGGTTTGTTTGAGTTGCCGTTTTGGGCCTGTGCTCGGTTCCCTTGATTGGGAGACGATGTGTTTTTTGATGGATCTTTAGGCTTCTTAGGTTTTTTGGCACCTGCCGGCGGGCGCAGACGAGATTCAGGCAATCTTTCGTCAGGCTCAAACCCTTTAATAATCTCACGCGGGATAATCTTTTGCGTCAGCCGTTCAATATCAGAAAGTAACTTAAACTCTTCGGCAGAGACTAACGATACGGCTTTACCAACAGCACCAGCGCGGCCTGTGCGACCAATGCGGTGTACGTAGTCTTCGGATACATTGGGCAAATCAAAGTTGACTACTTGCGGCAATTGGTCGATGTCGATTCCGCGAGCGGCGATATCTGTGGCGACCAGTACCTGAACTCGGCCATCTTTGAAATCTGATAATGCACGTGTTCGGGCGCCTTGGCTTTTGTTGCCATGAATCGCTGCAGAAGGGATGCTTTTCTTAATAAGAAAACGTGCTAATCGATCTGCACCATGTTTGGTTCGGCTAAAAACGAGTACCTGAGACCACTGATTTTGCTTAATTAAGTGGGCAAGTAATTGAGATTTGTCGGGTTTGTCGACTGGATGTATGCACTGCTCGACAGAAGCCGCCGTTGCATTTCGTGGTGTGACGGATATTTCAATAGGGTCGTTGATAATGCCTTTAGCCAGAGCGCGAATATCTTCAGAAAATGTGGCTGAAAATAGTAGGTTTTGACGCTGTTTGGGTAATAAGGTCATGATACGGCGTATATCATGAATAAAACCCATGTCTAGCATGCGGTCGGCTTCATCCAGTACCAATATTTCCAGCTGGTTGAATTTAACCGCTTTTTGATTGTACAAGTCGATTAGGCGACCAGGCGTTGCGATTAAAATGTCGCAGCCTTTACGCAATTGCATCATTTGAGGGTTGATGCCAACACCGCCGAAGACGATTTGAGACCTCAGGGGTAGGTGTTTTCCGTATTTTGCAACGTTTTCACCGACTTGAGCAGCGAGTTCGCGGGTCGGCGTGAGTACTAAGGCGCGAATATGGTTGGGTGCCGCTTTGGTGCCTCGGCTTAATAGCTCTAGAACGGGCAGGGTGAAGCCTGCTGTTTTGCCTGTCCCTGTTTGCGCTGCAGCCATCACGTCTTTTCCGTTTAGAACGGCTGGTATCGCTTGTGCTTGGATCGGGGATGGCGTGTTATATCCTTGTTCTGCAACGGCTTGTAATATAGGTGCAGAAAGTCCAAGGGAATCAAAACTCATAGTTGTGTGTTCTCACAGTGTTGTCATGGAGGGCATAGCCGCCCATTACCGCAGTAGGAACTGGGAGAGCAGCAAAATAAATCGATCGCCAGGCTAAGGTTTTAAGCCTAGGGGTATAAGATGGCGAGCAGAAAGTGTGGCCATTCTATAGGAGAGCAGGGAGGAATACAAAGCGGCATTCATAGCCGCTTTGTCGATAAGGGAATTATTCTACATAGGTGTCGGGAAGTTGATCAAACACATGCTTGAATGCTGAATAGGCTTTGTTTTGCCAAACACGTACACGCTGGCGTTCCATCATACCGAGGTGTCCCTCACCCTCTTTTACGTGGGCCGCGGCCCAAAAACTAAAACTCTGTTTGTCTATTTTACGCATGGTAGGCGAGTGCAGTGCTGGCAAGTCGATCATCATTACGTTGTCGTAACTAGCCCCGGCCAATTGGTCGAGGTGGCTGAAGTCTGAACCTCTCCCTTGGTTTTTAACCACAATACATGTCATGCGGTTTTGGTATTTAGTTAGGAACTGGTCTAACAGTAACGTTGAATCACGCCCATCATCAACAACGTACCAAAAAACGAGGGTTACGCCCGTTTCGTCGCACATTTCTAATACGCCATTTTCTTCCATCCAGCGCTCAAGGAAGCGTTCGCTTTGAGCGGGTAGGTCGATCAAAACTTGTTGGTCGTTTTCGATAGCTTTTTCCATGATCTGATCAGCACTTTCGAACTGATCAAGATTTACCGCATTTGTGTAGTCACTGTAAGAGCGCGTCAGCGTGCTGTGAGACTGATCAGCATCCAATGCCGTAAAAGGGAGAGATTGATCTAAAAAATATTGTGACAACAAGCGTGAAACGACCGATTTACCCACGCCGCCTTTTTCGCCACCCACTAAATGAATAATGCTCATCTGACTATAAATCCTTTCTGTGGATTGCACGCAATCCTTTGTTGTTCCAAAAGTATACCGACAGATTATGACAGTAAACTGACCGTATAGGGATTTCAAATGAAAGCTGTGTTGGTTAGACCAAATAGAAGGCTAAATGCTAGCTAACCTACTCACCGTGGCGTAGAGCTATCCAATTTTTAAGAAAATAAGTTAAGTCGCTGGAATAGTGTAAAAGATAATCCAGAGCGTTTTTGCGTTGTTGTGTTAAATGCCTTTGGTGTAGGTTTTTAATAGCAAAAAGAGAAACGCAAATATTGGCGTGTTGGGAGTCTAGTGTTTCCTGAAGTATTGCTAATAGATCCGAACATTCACGGTCGTCACTCATTAAGACTTGTTTTATCTATGTGGGGAAGGCCATAAGCAAAAACCGGCATCGGGGTCTACAATAACTGTAACGCTCCAATTAATAATCACTTTTTTAGAAAGTCAGTAGAGATTCCCTAACTATATGAATAAATGGGGTCATGTTTTCATCACACTTTGCTTGGTTTTGAGTGCAGTATTTCCCGCGTTTGCGGATGTGGTGTTGGATGAAGACTTTAAGCATCAGCAGCTTGGCATTGGCGGCCAGTATTTTGAAGATAAAACCGCTCAACGAACTTATGACGAGATGTTGCAAGAGGATCTTTGGAAGGTCTCAGGAAGCAATGGCTTAAGTTTTGGGTTTACTACATCCGCGTTTTGGATAAAAACAAAAGTAGTTAACCCATTAGATAAGCATCGACTACTCTACCTTCAGGTTGATAACCCTTTTTTAGATGATATACAGGTTTACTTTGTTAGCGAAACGGGTGTTGAGTCCCTTTTTACAGGGGATACGATTCCGGTTGGTCAACGACCTGTCCGTCACACTCAGCACCTAATTCCTTTTTATGTAAACCCTACAGAACAGATCGAATTGTATGTTCGTGTTCAATCTAAAGGCGCTATGCAAATCCCCTTAGCTATTTGGGATAGTCAATCGTTTGTCGAGTCTGATCATTTAAGTAGCTTGTTATATGGCCTTTTTTTCGGGCTGCTATTGACCATTAGTGTCTATCACTTCTTTTTATTTATATCGATTAAAGAAAGAGCTTACCTTAACTACTCGCTGTTCTACTTAAGCTTATTGGGGGTCTATGCCTGTTTGAATGGCATACCCGGAGTCTTTTTTTGGCCTATGAGCCCACGTGTTTCCGATACTTTCTTAATTATGTGTATGGGCCTAAGTATTTACTTCCCTTGCATGTTTGCATTTGAAGTACTGGCTGTTAAAACCTCAAGACCAACCTTAGGCTTTACGATGAGGTGTTTTGGCTTTGCGGGTTTATTCATAGCTTGTATCGCGTCTTTTCTGCCTTACGTGTTTGCTTTAAAACTGTTGCTAGCGGCTGTTCTTTGCTCAATCGTCATTAATTTTATGGTGTATATCGTTCGTTTTCTTGATGGTTATCCTCCCGCTAAATACATGCTGATGTCAGTTTTTTTTGCGTCCATTGGTTTAGGGGTGACTGTTTTTGTAAAAGTGGGCGCGCTGCCTAGCAATTTTTTTACTGAAAATGCCTTGTCTATTGGTGTTAGTTTTATGGCCATGTTGCACGCCTTTGCTCTGTCTCAACGTATTAATATGAATAGAGCCGAGCTTGCGTTGGTTCATAAAGCGTTATTAGATGCTAAGCAAAAAGCGAATGAGGATTTAGATCATTTAGTACAAGCTCGAACTTATGAGCTGGAGCAGGTGAATGAAAAACTTAAGTTACTCAGCACCACAGATCCATTAACTAAACTGGGAAATAGACGTTATTTTGATGAGTTATATAGGCTTGCTTTTAGGCAATGCCATCGAGAAAAAGAACCCATCTCGTTACTCTTATTAGATATAGATCATTTTAAACATATCAACGATACCTATGGTCATCAGTTTGGAGATGCCTGTTTGATCGAGGCCGCTAAACATATTTTAAGTTGTGTCCGGCGACCACAAGATACAGTTGCACGATATGGCGGAGAGGAGTTTGTGGTTTTGTTACCTAATACGGCATTGGATGGAGCCGTATGTATCGCTGAGCTGATTGTAGGACGTTTTCGCGAAGCTAAGATTTTTTATGCGGGCGCCGAAATCATGATGACAGTAAGTATTGGGGTTGTAAGTGTAATCCCCTGTGCAGATTTGAATGAGGATCACTTGCTTAGCAAGGCGGATAAGTTGCTGTACCGCGCTAAGAAAAATGGCCGAAACCGGGTTGAGTGGGAACCACCCAGCCAACCCGAAGAGAGCTTTACACTTGATTTGAATTAGACGCTCTTAATTAAGCCGCCATCTACACGCATCATGCTGCCCGTAATATAGCCGGCGCGGTCACTGGCAAGGAATACGGCGGCGGCAGCAAATTCATCAGGCTTGCCGTAGCGGCCTGCAGGAATGGTTTTAAGTGATGCCTGCGTTACTGACTCCACAGAGGCTCCTGTGCGGGCCGCTTTGTTAGCGTCTAATACTTTGAGCCGGTCAGTATCAATACGCCCAGGCAGAATAGAATTGACGGTTATACCGTTGGCTGCTTCTTCATTGGATAGTGTTTTGGCCCAACCAATTACGCTTGCGCGTAATGTATTAGAAATACTTAAGTTGGGTATAGGTTGGATAACACCGTTCGACACCACGTTGATAACACGACCCCACTGATTTTTGCGCATATGAGGTAATACCGCCTGGGTAATTTCAAAGGTCGACAACAGCATGGTATTAAAAGATGAGAGCCATTGCTCAGTGGTTGTTTCGCTGGTGGTTGAAGGCGGAGGCCCTCCACCGTTGTTGATGAGAATATCATACCCATCTTGAGCGCTTTTTAAGTTAGCTACTAGCTTTTCTCTAGCTTTTTTGGAGGATAAATCGACTACTAAATAGTTAGCACTACAACCTAATTCACTTAAGGATTCAGCTAATGACGCAAGTTTGTCTTCGCTGCGGCTGCATAGAGTAACCTGTGCACCTTCCATCGCAAACTCAATGGCTATGGCGCGGCCTAAGCCAGTGCTGGCGCCAAAAATAAGTGCTTTTTTACCGGATAAACCTAAGTCCATAAAAACCTCTGCTCTGTATTTATTCATGTATTCTGTTATACGAGTCAGTTTGATTCAATCATAAAGCTAATCGAATTTTTGCGTTGCGCACGCAATTTGTTAGCTTGGCTGGGTGACAAGGCATAATGTATTGCTACGGTTCATAGTGACTTCATTTAATAAGCTGTACTATGGCCCCTAACTCCCCATAACCAAAATAAGCCATCATGGATGTCAACATGTTGATATGGAAATTACGTAATTATATTGCCGATAAATTAAATATTACGGCATTGGCGGGCCGCCATTCAGAACTGCAGTTCTCTGATGATAAGCTAGTTTTTTTACCTGGATGCACGCTGAAAGGTATCCCCCCTGAAAAACGTGAAAACCCTTCTATATTTCTTCATATTCCTAAAACAGCAGGCAGCACTGTCATCGCTATACTGGAAGCCGAGATGATAGAAGCAAAGTCGGCGTATTCGCGAGCGGTTATTCAAGGTTATCGCCCGCCAATTGCTATTATTCCAGGTTGGCAAGGTGCGTGGAGTAATGTCCAAGATCGTCCTGATCGTTATTTTGTAGATGCCGACCTTATTAGTGGGCATTTTCCGTTTGGTGTGCACTCTATTTTGGGCGGCCAATATAATTATTTCACCGTTGTGCGTGAGCCCATTGCTAGAGAGTTATCCACATTTAATTACCTTTACCAAACCGGTGCTATTGAGAAAGATGATGATTTTACCGAGTTTGCTTTACGTATGGTGGATAACCCTCAAGTAAGAATGATTGCTGGAGCCTCATCGATGTCGGGGCCATGTGATGAAGCGATGTATCAGCAAGCAATCCAGAATTTAGAATCGCACTTCAATCTGTATGGGCCATCTGAAAAAACAGACGAAGTCCTCAATGTACTAGTAAGCCTTTATGGCTGGCCGCCCGTGGCATATACCAGCTTCAATATAACGAAGAAGAAAATTGTTGATGTGATAGATGATAAGTTACGTCAGCAGCTTGCTGAAAAGCATCATTTTGATACGCGTTTGCATCATTACGTTTCAGCGCATTGGGAGCAGTTTAAAGCTGAGCATGTTGAAGCAGAGCATAGCCTTAAAGCCGGTGACACGGTTATGCTGCTTGATAAGGATTTTCAAAAGACCAAAGGCTATCAAATGGTCGATTATGGCAAAATCAAAGCTTAGTGCTTTGAGCCATTATAGGTATAAAAAAATATAGGTATAAAAAAACCGGCAGTTGCCGGTTTTTTTAGGGAGCGTTAACGGGTAGCTTTAGAGCGCTTCAATTTTGCTGTATTGCTCGGTTAATTTGTCGAGTGCTGATTTAGCATCCGCAATTTTCTCCTGCTCTTTCGCAACAACTGCTTCGGGCGCATTTGCCATAAATTTGGCATTGTTTAGCTTACCTTCCACTCGGGCCACGTCTTTTCCGAGCTTTTCCATCTCTTTCTTAAGGCGGGCAAGTTCTGCGTCTTTGTCGATTAATCCGGCCATTGGGACTAGCACTTCCATTTCGCCGACTAACTGAGTTGCTGACATAGGCGCTTCGTCACCGGCATTTAACCAAGTGATAGAGCTTAATTTCGCCAGTTTTGTTAAAAACGTACGATTCTCTTCTAGGCGGCGTTGGTCTTCAGCGCTGCCATTACTGATGAGGATATCCAGGTCTTTAGCCGGTGAAATATTCATTTCGCCACGGATATTACGGATACCCACGATGACGCCTTTTAACCAGTCAATATCAGACTCGGCTTGTTCATCCCGCTTGCTTAGGTCGGCTACTGGATAAGGCTGAAGCATAATGGTGTCGCCTTCCTTACCCGTTAGCCCCTTCACTTGCTGCCAAATCTCTTCGGTAATGTAAGGCATGATGGGGTGGGCCAAACGCAAAACGACTTCAAGAACACGTACCAAGGTACGACGTGTGCCTCGTTTTGCTTCAATGTTGGCGTTTTCATCCCATAAAACAGGCTTGGATAGCTCGAGGTACCAGTCGCAGTATTCGTTCCAAATAAAGTCATAAAGTGCGGATGATGCTAGATCAAAACGGTACTCATCAAAATAGCGAGTAACATCAGCTTCTAGCACTTGTAGACGGCTTGCAATCCAGCGGTCAGCCAATGACAGCTCGACGGCCTCACCATTGACACCACAATCCTCACCTTGCGTGTTCATCAATACGTAACGGGCGGCATTCCAAATCTTATTACAGAAGTTACGGTAGCCCTCTAAACGTTTCATATCCCAGTTGATATCACGCCCAGTGGTTGCCATCGCTGACAAGGTAAAGCGCAGTGCGTCTGTACCATGCGCAGAGATACCTTCCGGGAATTCTTTTTCGGTACGCTTACCAATTTTCTCAGCCAATTGTGGCTGCATCATATTGCCCGTTCGTTTTTCTAATAACGTAGGCAGGTCGATACCGTCGATCATGTCTAAAGGATCAAGAACGTTACCTTTAGACTTGGACATTTTATCGCCCTGATCATCACGGATAAGGCCGGTAACATAGACCGTCTTGAACGGCACTTGTGGTTTGCCATCTTCGTCTTTCATAAAGTGCATGGTCATCATGATCATGCGAGCAACCCAGAAGAAGATAATATCGAAGCCAGTGACTAAGGTATCGGTTGGGTGGAATGTTTTTAAACGCTCGGTGTTTTCTGGCCAACCTAGCGTACCAAATGTCCACAACGCAGAGCTAAACCAGGTATCTAGTACATCGTTGTCTTGGCTTAACTCGGTATCAGCAGGTAAGTTGTATTTTTCACGGGCCGCTTCGGCGCTGTTCGCAACGTATACATTACCTTGGTTATCGTAAAAGGCAGGAATACGGTGCCCCCACCATAATTGACGAGAGATGCACCAATCTTGGATGTCGCGCATCCAAGCGAAATACATATTTTCGTACTGCTTAGGTACAAACTGAATATCACCATTCTCAACCGCTTCGACAGCTGGCTTGGCTAATGTTTTGGCATCGGCAAACCATTGATCGGTTAGCATGGGTTCAATAACAACGCCACCACGGTCACCATAAGGTACAGTCATGTCATTTTCATCGATTTTGACTAACAAACCGGCTGCTTCAAAATCTGCAACAATGGCTTTACGTGCTGCAAAGCGCTCCATGCCTCGGTATTTTTTGGGAATGGTGCCGTCAATGGCATCAGTTACTCGGCCATCAAAGCTAAAGGTTTGGCCTTCATCTCTTATATCAGCGCTAAGAGTCAGTACATTGATCATTGGAAGTTGGTTGCGTTTACCAACCTCGTAGTCATTAAAATCATGAGCCGGTGTGATTTTTACACAACCTGTGCCTTTTTCCATGTTTGCGTATTCGTCGGCAATAATTGGAATACGGCGCCCAACGAGTGGTAGTTCGACAAATTTGCCGACTAAGTTTGTGTAACGCTCGTCATTTGGGTTAACAGCAACGGCTGTATCACCCAACATTGTTTCTGGGCGGGTTGTACCAACCACAATGTAGTTGTCGCCAGCGGCTGTTGTTTCGCCATCCGCGAGAGGGTAGCGCAGATACCACATCTTACCTTTGACTTCTTTGTTCTCTACTTCGAGATCAGAAATAGCAGTGTGTAGCTTTGGATCCCAATTAACGAGGCGTTTGCCACGGTAAATTAACCCTTCATCGAACAGTTGAATGAAGACTTCTTGCACCGCATTGTAGAAGCCAGTGTCCATAGTGAAGCGTTCGTTGGCCCAGTCTACTGAGTTACCTAAGCGACGCATTTGGCTGGTAATTGTGCCACCCGATTCTTCTTTCCATTCCCAAATTTTTTCGATGAAGTTCTCACGGCCTAAATCGTGACGTGTTTCTCCAGTGGTGCCTGCTAGTTTTCGCTCTACCACCATTTGTGTGGCGATACCCGCGTGGTCTGTACCTACTTGCCACAGTGTGTTCTTACCTTTCATACGCTGGTAGCGCACTAAAGAGTCCATAATGGTGTGCTGGAATGCATGACCCATATGAAGGCTGCCCGTAACATTAGGCGGCGGGATCATGACGCAGTAACTATCGCCTTTACCACTGGGTGTAAAGTAGTTGCTGTCTTCCCAGATTTTGTACCAGGATTTCTCGATCTCGTGCGGCTGGTAAGTCTTTTCCATGGTGGCTGTAATCTCTTAGCGAGCGGGTCGCATCAATATCTATAAGCGCAGTTAAGCAGATGATAAAAACGTGCAACAACGGTAAATAAAGCCCGTTAGTCTGTCTGCTTGTGCATGTTTGTTAAATTAGACCGCAGATTATACCTGCACAGGCCTGTTCACAGAAGGGATGGCGCCAGATTGGTGAGGATAAAGTTGGGAAACTCAGGGGATAACAAAAGAGGGAGCGGTTTAGCTCCCTCTGAGGTGAGGGAATCGGCTTATTGGCCTTCTACGTTGTGGTAAACGTTCTGAACATCATCCAGCTCGTTTAACATGCCCATAAACTTTTCGAACATTGCGATATCGTCTTCGTTATCCAAGGTGGTGGACACTTTGGGAATGAATTGAATTTCGGCTACATCGAAATCAATATCGGGGAAGGCTTCTTCTAACGCTGTTTTTGTAGCGAAAAACTCTGTGTTAGGAGTGAAAACGCTTACTTTGCCGTCTTCAACTTCAACATCAGTAACATCGACATCCGCTTCCATCAGGGCTTCTAGCACGACTTCGTCGTCGTCACCATTGAACACGAAAATAGCGTCGTGGTCGAACATGTGTGCGACTGACCCTTGGGTACCAATTTTGGCTTTGCTTTTCGTAAAGCAGTTACGAACGTCTCCAAAGGTGCGGTTTGGGTTATCGGTTAAGCAATCGATAATCACCATGCAGTTACCGGGGCCATAACCCTCGTAGCGCGCTGGAGAGAAATCTTCTCCTGCACCGCCTTGGGCTTTAGCGAGCGCCTTGTCGATAACGTGGCTTGGCACTTGGTCTTTTTTAGCACGTTCAATGAGTGATCGAAGCGATAAGTTTCCGGTAGGGTCTGAACCGCCAGTTTTGGCCGACATATAGATCTCACGACCGTAACGGCTATAAATCTTAGCTTTCATGTCTGATGTTTTTGCCATCGACTCTTTGCGGTTCTGATAGGCCCTGCCCATAGGTGTGCTCCGATAAATAGTGTGTAAACTCTTATAAACTGACAATCTTATAAGACAGTAGGGGCGAAATTTTACCCATGCAAGTTAGAGCTGGGAAGTTATAAACATGTAAAATTGATGAGTTATGATCGTTTTTCTTAATTTTTTTAAGGTTTCGCGCTAAATGGATACACAGGTGGAGCAAAAACAGGCCATCGAAGCCGCTATTCAACGAGGTGTTGATAGCTATTTTGCACAATGCCATGCTCGGATTCCGTCTTTTATTCGTCAGCATTTTGGGTGGCCGGGTGCGATTGCAACGAATAAGGTGGCGTGGGGTTGGGATTTGTTGCGGGCTCCACTTAATTTATTTTGGGCACCTATCTATGCTTTAGTGTGCTTAATTCGTTTTTTACTGAAGAGGGCGTTTCCTAACCAGCGTGTTGCCGTTTGGTGTGTTAAACAGTTGGCTCGCACGCCTAGCGGGTTGACGACTCAGGTGCAGATCCATATAGCGAACTTGATTAAGCAGGACTTGTTAGGCGGTGATGGGCAATCACGCCAACTAGACGACTATATATTGGAAGAGTTACGCGCCCTATATAATGCCCAGTCGCCTAACGGGCTGACTGATCAGCAATTAAATCGGACACTTGAGCCGCTCATTAGTGAGGCGTTGGATCAATATCAAGTAACACGAACCGCCTCCGCCGATATTACCAATAGTTTGTCTTGTACTTTGTTGGGTGCGTTTACATTTCAGAAATTTACGCCTGGAGGAATGGGGATTGCCTTTATCGTGGCTTCATTAGTCAGTAAAGCCGTTGCTGCTCGTGATTTCATTTTTGGCGAGACACTGGGCACTGTCTATTTTTCAATTTTTCCACCAGAACCTTCACTGGCACTCACAGCCGCAGTGATGGCCATAGTGATGGCAATTTTAGCGGCGTTTGCTGCGCTATCGGGTGTGATTATTGATCCGGTACAGGCCGTTACCGGTTTGCACCAACGCCGTTTGGTAAAGATGCTGGATGATTTGAAACACGATTTGCTGAACGAGACTCAGGGGAGCTTTAGACCTAAAGATCAGTTTGTTGCTCGCTTAATGGACAGCTTTGACATGATTAAGTCGAGCCTGCTGTAGGCGTGTAAACACGGCGGCGATGTCTGGTTAAGATCGGTTTCTCATGTCATGCATATTGGGTTTGATACCATCTTGTTGGTAACTTTTATAGCGCTGGCGAGTTTGTTCTAAAATATTGTCTTGTTGAATAACTATTTCTGTGACGCGCTTAAATTGTTTGGTTTGCGAGGGGTAGTGGGAAGATAGGTTTACCAACAGGTCTGGCTTTTGTGGGAAATGAGCGGTATCCCAGCCTAAGCAAATGGGTGCTTGGCTTGCTGTTGGGGTGTTGGCTAAATGGCTAGGTAAAAATGTCTCTGGCCCTGCATGCCATAAGCGTTCGCTAATGATCTCGGCTTGCTGTCGGGAGTCCGTTAAAACATACAGTTGGTGCCCTGCGCCAATAGCGCGAGTCGCGAGTTTACCTAAAAAACGATAGCGGCTCTCTTCATCAGCAGCTGGTAAAATATAAAAGTCAGCTTGCGCCATGGTTGTCTCTGTAAAATCGGTTTTACTGGAAATAGGAATAGTAACGGTTCCTGACGCTTTAGACGCGGTAGGAACCGTTAAAATTATTGATGATTAGTGCGCGTGATCGTGCTCATCATCGTCGGCTACTTCTTCAGCCGCTTGGTTAAGCAGGTATTGGCTTAGCAAAGGAACGCAACGGCCGGTCGCGCCTTTTTCTTTGCCGCCACTGTTCCACGCGATACCGGCGATGTCTAAATGTGCCCAGCGATACGCTTTAGTGAAGCGAGATAAGAAACAGGCTGCCGTAATCGTACCTGCACCGCCAGTACCTATGTTGGCGATGTCTGCAAAATTGCTATCCAGTTGTTCTTGGTAGTCATCCCACAAAGGTAAGCGCCATGTACGATCATCCGCATAATCGCCCGCTAAGGTTAGCTCGGCAGCGAGTTCGTCATCATTGGTTAATAACCCTGAAGCAACATTACCTAAGGCCACGATGCAAGCGCCGGTGAGTGTAGCGATATCAACCACTGTTTTAGGGTTGAAACGCTCGACATAGCTCAGTGCATCACACAATACTAAACGACCTTCGGCATCAGTATTGAGGATCTCAATAGTCTGGCCTGACATAGAGGTGACAATATCACCCGGCTTGGTTGCATTACTGCTTGGCATGTTTTCAGCCGATGCGATGACACCAATAATGTTGATTGGCAACTCCATTTCAGCGACCGCATTCATGGTTCCCATGACGGATGCAGCACCACACATATCGAACTTCATTTCATCCATCTTGGCGCCAGGTTTGAGCGAAATACCGCCGGTATCGAAGGTAATGCCTTTACCCACCAAAACATGGGGTTGCATATCCGCGTCGCCACCGTTGTATTTCACAACAATTAAGCGTGAAGGTTCTACGCTGCCACGGCCTACCGATAGCAATGATCCCATGCCGAGCTGTTCCATCGCGTCTTCGTCTAGAATTTCGCAGGTGACAGAGTCGTATTGGTTAGCGAGCTCAATGGCCTGTTGTGCTAAGTATGAAGGCGTACATACATTACCCGGTAAGTTGCCTAAGTCGCGGGCAACATTCATCCCGTTTGCAATAGCAGTGGCGTCAACTAATGCACCTTCGCCTTCTTCAGTAACATCGTCTGCTAGGTGAATTTCAAAACGTGCAATGACATAAGGGTCGGCTTTTTTGCTTTTGGTTTGGTCGTATTGGTATAGCTCAGCGGTAGCAACTTGAGCAATTTGGCGCACCTGGCGGTAGGTGTCATCTTGCTCTGAAATGAGCCCGTCTAGCGCTACTGTAATGCCTGTTAAGCTAAGGCTTTTCACCGTGGCTAAAATGGCTTTGATGATTTTCTTTTGGTTGCGGTCGTGACGCTCGTCCGCTTTACCTAAACCTACTAGTAAGATGCGCTTAGCCGTTACACCATCAATTTTTTGCAGTAACAATGTTTCTGCTGTTTTTCCTTTAATGTCGCCTGCCGCTGTGAGTGCGCTAATAAAACCATGAGAGGCTTGATCGACTGCCGCTGCTGAAGGAGATAGCTGTGCATCCGCTTCGATACCAATAACTAAACATTCGGTTTCTAGTGAGACTACTGAACCGTTAACAATTTCAAAATCCATGATCGCTCCAAACAAGACTTTACACCGGCTTTGAGTGATAATGCCGTCCTAAGTTTCAGGCAAAATCGGTTGCTTGGCACTATAAACTATTTCGCGTTTTGTTTCACAAACCCTTTACCTGACTGGCATTTTGTTTTGATTATTTTTCGTTATCTATCTCGTCAGATTTTAATGAGCACCTTAGCGGTTACCGCCGTGCTTACGTTGGTCATTGTCAGTGGCCGTTTAATTAAGTTTTTAACCTATGCCGCGGCTGGAGAATTGTCGCCTGAGTTTGTGTTGCAGTCGGTGGCTTATCGAGTACCGGGCATGCTCATGCTTATCTTGCCATTGGGCTTATTTTTGGGGGTGTTGCTTGCTTATGGGCGTATGTACCTCGAAAGTGAGATGGTCGTTTTACAGGCAGGAGGGGTTAGCCCTAAACGTTTGACTGGCTATGCATTAGGGGCCGCATTAGGGGTTGCTGTGTTGGTAGCCTTTTTGGGGATGTATGGTTCACCTTATGCGTGGAAAAAAATGGACATTCTTTATCAAAAGCAGAGTGAGGCCAGTGAGCTGGATATGCTTAGCGCAGGGCGCTTTCAGAACTTTTCCGGTAGCCATCGAACGATTTATACCAGTGGAGCGGAAAGTAGTGATGCACTGGGCTTGATTTTTGTGTCTGAAAGCGATGAAAAAACAGGGCAAATTAGTGTGGTGATGGCTGATTCCGGCCGTAAAGTGGATGAGCAAAATAGCGATTTGCGCTATATAGTGTTAGAGGATGGTGTTCGTTATGAGGGGGTGCCTGGACAAGCGAACTATCAAGCTGTTAGCTTTGATGAGTATGGCTTCCAATTACCTCCGTCTAATTTGCGTCGACGCAGTGCCGATGTTAATGCGCTGACCATAACCGAGTTGTTGGCTGTTGATTCTGTTAAACATAAAGCCGAAATTCAATGGCTCCTGTCGCTGCCGTTTTTGGTGCTTATCATAACTATGATCGCAGTCCCAATGGCTAAAACAAACCCTAGGCAGGGTCGTTACGCGAAACTCGTGCCTTCTATCTTGCTATATATGTTGTATCTCACGTTACTCACGTCGGCGAAAGGTAAAATGGAGGACGGGGACTTGCCGTTATTTACCCTGTGGCTTATTCATGCCGCATTTTTATCACTGGCGTTATCGATGTTGTTTGCAGGTCATTTTTGGGAGAGTTTGATGAACCGTTTGCCCTCGATGCCTTCTTTTAAGCGGAGTAAGTCTTAATGTTTACACGCTTAGATCGTTATGTCGCTGCGCAGGTGCTCTCTGCTGTCTTCGTCATTTTATTAGTGGTGGTTGGTTTAGATATTATTTTTGAGTTTGTTGATCAGACTGAGGACTTAAACGACACCTATCAAATCGGTGATTTGCTCTATTATTTGGGCTTGCGAATCCCAAGCCAGCTTTATGAATTTATGCCCTTAGCTAGTTTGATTGGGGCCTTGGTTGGTTTAGGTATGTTAGCTAGCCATAGCGAGTTAACGGTCATGAGGGCCGCGGGTATATCAATTAGTCGGATTGTTATTTCCGTTTTAAAGCCTGCTTTATTACTGGCAGTGGCTGCGCTGCTTTTGGGGGAGTTCGTTGTACCTAAAACCGAGCAAATAGCAGAAAGCTCCCGAGCTTTAGCGCAATCTGGTGGTAAGGCGTTGCAGTCAAAGCACGGTATTTGGCATCGTCAAGATAATCAGTTTATCCATATCAATGCGGTTGATTTAGAAGGGACGATTTTTGGTATTACTCGGTTTGATTTTGATGAGAGTAATCGACTGATTAGTACCAGTTTTGCTGAACAAGGTCGCTTTACAGGTGATGGGTGGGATCTTAAAAATATTCAGCGTACGCGGTTATTTGAGGATCATACAGAGGTTGACGAGCAGTTAACCGAACATTGGGTATCAGGACTTACGCCCACATTGTTGTCGGTAATCGTCGTCGAGCCTGTGGATTTATCCATCAGTGGATTATGGGCATATACCCGTTATCTGGGTGAGCAAGGTCTAAATGCGACACAGTATAAACTGGCCTTCTGGAGTAAAGTGCTCCAGCCTGCAGGAATTTTAGCGCTTGTATTAGTTGCGATCTCGTTTGTTTTTGGCCCTTTACGCAGTGTAACTGTTGGGCAAAGGGTGATTGCCGGCGTGGTGGTCGGGTTAATCTTTAAGTTTTCGCAAGACCTGTTATCTCCGGCAAGCGCAATCTTAGGGTTTACACCACTGCTTGCTTCGTTAATCCCCATTTTAATTTGCTTTGCGGTGGGGCTGCTATTGCTGCGCAGGGCTAGCTAGCGAAGGAGCTACCATGCTTGTTTATTTAGGTTGTTTTTTAGTTTCGCGCTTAGGTAAAACAACAACGCGGGTATCTGAAAAACGATCATGCCAGGTAAGGCGTTCGTCATTGAGTAGCATCGTCCAATAGCCTGCACCAAAACACGCAATAGAGAATAATGAGCTAAAGAAGCGAATTAATGATTGCGTCCAATTTAGGGTGTAGCCATCAACCGTTTGAACACGTAATCGCCATGCCATCATACCGATGGTTTGCCCGGAGCGCGTCCAAAAATATGCGTTAAATAAGAAGACGGTTAAAAACAAAGATGTATTGTAAAACGGGCCAGAAACGGCTTCTCCGTTGTTAAACACAATCCACAAAGCGCTTACGCAGAAGAGTAAGCCTATCAGAACTAACAAATCGTAAATCAGAGCAGCAAATCGTTTAGCTAGTGAGGCTTGTTGAGTGCCTGTTTGGTCTAATTGGCGTGGCATGACTTTATCCGTTACATCAAAACGGCGATCTATTACATCGCCGTTTGTGGGAGACTGCCAATCATTAGGAGGCTCCGTGTTTATTTTTTACAGCTAGATATCCCAAAAGGAATATACAGCGGACACCAGCCCAGTATAGCGGTAACTATAGGAACAACTCCAATAACACCGAACCACGAGTTGAAATAAACACCGGCGGCAATAATGCATAAGCCAATGATAATCCGGGCGATCTTGTCTGCTTTACCAACATTACATTTCATTGCGATTTCCTCTGCAAATGACGTGTTAAAGAAACAAAAACTCGTGGCGGTGGTACCGGGTTACTTGAACGGTTTTACGTAGTCTTCTGCGTATTCACTGGCCAACGAGTTAGCTTCAGCCATTTGCGAGTCTTTAAGCTTCATTAATAAGCGGCTCTCAATGGCTTTGGCTGTGCGGTTGCCAAGCTCTGATGCATTATGCATCCAGGCGTAGGCAATAATATCTTGTTCGTGGCTAGTGTCTGAACCATAGCCATTTGAATATAGAGTACCTAGGTAGAACATAGAATCAGTATGGCCTTGGCGTGCGGCAATACGATACCAGCGTTCGGCTTCCTCAAAGTTTTGTTCTACGCCTGTACCAAAGTTATAACTGCGGCCTAAGTTGTGTTGCGCAACAATTAGGCCTTGCTCAGCGGCTTTTTTATACAATTCAAATGCTTTTACGCCATCGCGTTTAGCGCCATATCCAAATTCATACATCTCACCGGCTCTGTTTTGAGCTGACGGATTTCCCGCTTCCAGTTGCGGCGCTAAGCCTGCTAATTCGATGCGGTAGGCTTTGTTTTTGAGTGCGCGCAAACTATTAACACTACCTATATGACCCACACGAGCACCGCGGTCGTATAGCTTTTCGGCTAAAGCGATATCTTGATCTACACCCCAGCCGTTTTCGTAAAGCTGGCCCATCAGGTTAAGTGCATCGGTGTTGCCTTCTTTAACAAGTGGCTGTAACTCGCTAATAGCGGTTGCGTAATCACGCGATTCGATGGCTTTTTCAGCCGTAGAAATATCGGCAGCCATACTTGAAATGGACTGTAATCCCATCACTAGGCCTAAAATGCCTAATAACACCTTTCTGTTCATGTCAGGTTCTACCTTACAATTTGTCTGGGTATAAAGAGCGTCAGTATACATAAGCTACTTTATGGTAGAAATGACACCTTAGTGAGTGGCTACCAAGGTGTCATTAATTAGATCGTGCTAATATATAGAAATGGTTCTAAAAAGCCATCTCGTTTTTGTATTACTAGCCGGAATATTGATGTCGATTAATCTTTTCTTAATCTTTTCGCTGCGGGCTTAGTAGCTCAATCATGTATCCGTCAGGGTCTTTAACGAATGCGAGGATTGTACCTGAGCTGCTATTTTTCATTGGACCGGCTTCTCGGACCACATCACCACCGCGGGCTTTTATGGCATCGCATGCTTGGTAAACATCATCCACTTCAATAGCGATGTGTCCGTAAGCGTTACCAAGGTCGTAGTTGTCGGTATCCCAGTTGTGAGTGAGCTCTAAGGCAGCTTCTTGTGATTCGGGACCAAAGCTAACAAAGGCCAAAGTAAAGCGCCCTTCTGGGTAATCGTTTTTTCGTAGCAGTGTCATGCCCAGCACTTCTGTGTAGAAAGCGATGGACTTCTCCAGATCAGTCACGCGAAGCATGGTGTGAAGTATGCGCATTATTGGTTCCTGTCAATAAATTGTTATAAAGGGCTATACATGTTTGCTGAAAACTCAATAGCGTGCTTAAGTATAACCAAGTACACGTTAAAGATGTGCACAAGAGGGAGTAACAACACTATGTTTCAGGATATGAGTAAAAAAATGACCGAATCAATGGGGCCGTTCAAAGCATTAATTGATGTGCAAACCAAGATGTTAGAAGAGCTAACGCGACATCAAATGGATTGTACGAACTCATGTATAGAAGCGACCATTCAGCAAACCAAAGAGCTAACTAAGTGCCAAACGCCGAGCGACTTAGTCACCTTGCAGCAGGCCTATGCAAAGGAACTAGAGGAAACTCTAAATAGCGCCAGCGCCCATAATATGAAAGCCTTACAAGAAGCGCGTGAAGAAATCGAAAAAATCACAGCTGAAGGTTTTAATGGATTTATGCCAAAGTAACTCATGGTTCATACGACCCATTCAATAAAAAAGCAGTTTCTTAAGCTGCTTTTTTTGTGTCTATAATAGGTCTAATTGTCATGTTAATTACGTTAATGACAGGAACCTTGTAAAAGGAAATTAGTCATATTATTAATGTAGGTTTTCTTGTTGTGTTGCGAGCACGGCAAGAAAAATAAAAAACTGATCCACTATGATCGCTTCGCCATTGTTGGCTTACAGATGAGCTAACTCTGAAAAGAGAGCGACATTTTTATTAACGACATAAAGGAAGACCGTGATGATGAAAAAGCCGCTACTAACTGCTGCAGCCGCCTTGTTGCTGAGCACGACGACGCTTTCATTTGCAGATGATGTTGAGGACGCAATTGAGTACCGTCAAAGTATCTTTAAAGCGATCAAATACCACTTTGGCCCGATGGCCGGCATGATTCGTGGCAAAATTGATTACGATCCCGCCGCTTTTACACTGCATGCCGAGCGAGTCGCTGAATTGGCTAAGATGCCGGGTGATGGTTTTATCCCAGGTTCGGATAAAGGTGACACAGAAGCTAAAGCTTCTATTTGGGATAATAAAGGCGAGTTTGATGAGCATTTGGCTGCATTGGCTGAAAATACATCGGCTTTATTAGACGTCTCTAAAACGGGGGATTTAGATCAGATCAAACCCGCTTTTGGTGAAGTAGGTAAGACCTGCAAAGGTTGCCATGACGAATTCCGAGAAGAGTAAGCCCATTACGGTGCTACTAACCTCACAAAAAAAACGGGCTTTAGCCCGTTTTTTTATAAACATAATATAATTAAAAGCACTTAGCCTAATTGCAGCAGACTATATATAGCCGCAAACGCGATGATGGCCGTAATACTAATCCGAATAAATGGCTCTTTAATCGAAATGGCATGGGGGTCATGCGTGACTTTGTTGCCTGTGAACATGGCTTTGATCAACTTGTCTCGTTTAAAAACTGCATGAATTAACACAGCAAATACGTGCGCGCCAATACACGCTAAAAGTATATTAAAGTTAAGTTTGTGGATCCTAGTTAGAATGTCTGCAATGTCGCTTGGAATGAGAGCATACAAAGGGCCTTCAGTAAAAATATCGTCCGTCGCAAAAAGCCCCGTTGACGCTTGAATCAAGACTAGCAGCAATAAGATAAATACCATCCATGAACCTAGCGGGTTATGGCTCAGGTAGTGCTTTTCTCGTCCTACTAAAAAAAGCGCAGCGTATTTCATTGTCACAAAAGGGCCGGTTAAAAATGCCCCAAAGCGTGCATATTTACTACCAATAAAGCCCCAGATGACACGGTAGGTCACTAAGCCCAGCATTAGATAGCCAACGTACATATGCCACGTCATGATATTGCCGCCAGTTTCACCCGAATACCACAAAAAGCCTATACCGAGCACTAACGTCCAGTGCAGTAAACGCACAGAAATATCCCACACCTTTATGGTGCGTTCTGGTTGAGGTTTGGAGGATGTCTCTGTGTCGGCCACAGTTTTTTTAGTGCGCACCTCTGCGGTTAAAGGTGCGGTTTGTGGTTCTTGCGAGTTATTTGTCATGTTAGCGGCACTCCGTTGTCTCATGAACGGCTATAATTGAGCCCCATTGTAGTTCGTTGTTAAAATAATAACGCTAACCTAGGGGGTTTTAGGGCATAAGATACTGTAAACGGCTGCTAGTGCAAGTGGCTGTGTCTTTTGCTCTTCATTCGTTTGATGTCGCGCGTTAGTTGGTCAAATATTGGCAGCTATCGGGTTAATTAGGGGTTAATTTTAAGGACAAGTGCGGATTCTTTTCACAATGATTTAAAGCCGCGCTCGGATCGGTTAAAATATGTGCCCTTTTGAATTCGGCGAGTGTTGAGCAGAGCAATGGAAGTCAATCCAATTATCCAAAACCTTAAAGATATCGGTGAGCGCACCCAAGCGTTGTACACCTATCTGGACTATCCAGGCAAAAAAGAGCGTCTGGAAGAGGTTGAGCGTGAGCTAGAAGATCCAACGGTGTGGAATGATCCAGATAATGCTCAAAAATTGGGTAAAGAACGCTCAGCACTAGAACTCGTGGTTAAAACCCTTGATGAGCTAAAAACAGGTGCCGTCGATACACGAGAGCTATTGGATATGGCTGTTGAAGAAAACGACGAAGACACTGTTGAAGAAGTCGAAGCCGAAGTTGACGCGCTCATGGCAAAGTTAACAACGCTTGAGTTTCGTCGGATGTTCTCCGGCGAAAATGATCAGAATAATGCGTTTTTGGACATACAGTCTGGTTCAGGCGGTACAGAAGCCCAGGATTGGGCCAATATGGTATTACGCATGTTTTTGCGCTGGGGCGAAGATAAAGGCTTTAAAACAGAGCTTATTGAAGTCTCTGATGGTGAAGTGGCCGGTATCAAGTCGGCGACAATCAGCTTCCAGGGTGAGTATGCATTTGGCTGGCTACGCACTGAAACAGGGGTTCACCGTCTAGTGCGTAAATCACCTTTTGACTCGGGTGGCCGCCGCCATACCTCGTTCTGTTCTGTTTTTGTGTCGCCGGAAATCGACGATAACGTTGATATTGATATCAACCCAGCCGATTTGCGTATTGATGTATATCGAGCCTCGGGTGCGGGTGGTCAGCACGTAAACCGAACAGAATCTGCTGTGCGTATTACCCATGCGCCTTCTGGCATCGTCGTACAGAGTCAGAGCCAGCGCTCGCAGCACCAAAACAAAGACACCTGTATGAAACAATTGCGTGCCAAGCTTTACGAAATGGAAATGCTTAAACGCAGTGCAGCCGCACAAGAATTGGAAGACTCTAAAGCTGATATAGGATGGGGCAGCCAAATCCGTTCTTATGTGTTAGATGACCAACGTATTAAAGATTTACGTACCGGTGTGCAAACTTCTAACTGCGATAAAGTGCTAGATGGCGATTTAGACCAGTTTATAGAAGCAAGTTTGAAAGCCGGACTTTAAATACCAACGAAAGCGCTTAGCGCTCATGGCTCGTATAAGGGCTCTGGTTGCAGAGTGGTTCCTTAGCGGCGCTGATACTTTGAATAATGAAAGGTTCTTAATTGATGTCTGATAACACTCAGAAACAAGATGAAAATCGCTTGATAGCAGAGCGCCGCGAAAAACTTAACGCGTTGCGCGAAGCGGGTAATGCATTCCCTAACCAGTTTCGTCGTGATAGTTACGCACAAGATTTGCAAGACCAATATGGCGACAAGACAAAGGAAGAGTTAGCCGAGGCGGGCATCAAGGTCAGTGTAGCGGGTCGGATCATGTTGAACCGCGGTGCCTTTATGGTATTGCAAGATATGACGGGTCGTATTCAGCTGTATGTCAATAAAGAGTCTCGTCCTTTCGCGAAAAGCTTGGACCTAGGCGATATCGTTGGCGTGACTGGCGTATTACATAAATCAGGTAAGGGTGACCTGTACGTTGATTTAGGTGAGTATCAACTGCTCACTAAAAACTTACGCCCATTGCCAGAAAAGCACAAAGGCTTAACTGATACAGAGCAGCGCTACCGTCAGCGTTATGTTGATTTGATCACCAATGACGATTCTCGCCGAGTGTTTGAAATACGTTCAAAAATGGTAGCCGGTATCCGTAGTTATTTGGCTGATCGCCGCTTTGTTGAAGCCGAAACGCCAATGTTACAGGTGATTCCAGGTGGTGCTACCGCGCGTCCATTCGTTACGCACCATAATGCATTAGACATGGATATGTACTTGCGTATAGCGCCTGAGCTTTATTTGAAACGTTTGGTCGTTGGTGGTTTTGAGCGTGTTTTTGAGATTAACCGTAACTTCCGAAATGAAGGTTTGTCGACGCGTCATAATCCAGAATTCACAATGCTTGAGTTTTACCAAGCCTATGCGGATTACAAAGATTTAATGGACCTAACCGAAGACATGCTGCGTACATTGGCGATTGATGTGTTGGGCTCAACGACGCTTACCTACCAAGGTAGCGAATTCGATTTAGGTCAGCCGTTTGCTCGTATTAGCGTGTACGACTCAATCTTGAAATACAACCCGGAGCTAAAACCTGCTGACCTAGATACACTAGACGCCGCACGCGCGACAGCCGAGAAGCTTGGTATCCACATTAAAGATAGTTTTGGGCTTGGTAAGGTTCAAATTGAAATCTTTGAAGAAACCGTTGAACATTTGTTACAACAGCCAACATTTATTACTGAGTACCCAGCGGAAGTGTCTCCATTGGCGCGTCGAAATGACGATAATGATTTTATTACGGATCGTTTCGAGTTCTTCATGGGTGGTCGAGAAGTCGCAAACGGTTTCTCGGAGTTAAACGATTCTGAAGACCAAGCTGAGCGCTTCCGTCAGCAAGTCCTTGATAAGGATGCCGGTGATGATGAGGCGATGCACTATGATGCAGACTACATCAACGCACTTGAATACGGTTTGCCACCTACGGCAGGCGAAGGTATTGGCATAGATCGACTGGTCATGTTCTTTGCAGACTGCGATTCAATCCGTGATGTTTTGTTGTTCCCAGCTATGCGCCCTCTAGCAGCAAAATAACCCAGATTCAGTTTGCTACATGCGTTAAAAAAGCCGCTCTTAGAGCGGCTTTTTTGTAGGTGAACAAGCGTCTTCTGATGGGCAGCCAATTGGCGTGCCTCGATCTGCTAGGTAGGCTTGTCGGCTGTTGTTTTATCCGTCAGGTCGTTAACTTCATAATCGTCCGGACGATCATTAATATCCATTGATATATTGTCATCCAAATTATCTGAATCGTGCAAAATATCCACAACGTCAGAAGCCATTTCAGGTACTGTTTCCACGACGGCAGCCGCAATATCGTACGCTTGCTCTGGATGATTTTCGGCAAAGTGCGTTACCAGCTCCGTTGCTGACTCATGATATGCTTCTAAATCGGCAGGGCGCATGTCAGAGGTGTCTACAGCCAAGCTTTCTTCCTGTGTTTCGGTATTATCCGGCTCGGTCGCAGGAGCTGGGTTACTCGGGATGTGGTTGATAATAGCCGTGACAATATCAGAAAGCTCATTTGGACGGTGCTCGCTTAGCCACTGGACCAGTTCAGTTGCTTGTTCTGGTGCGTTATCGGCCAGTGCCTCGGCAATTTCTAAGCTAAGCCCCGGAGCGGCCCGGGTGATTGACGCAAATAAGCGCCCAACATCAATATCGTCAACCTGAGCCAGTGCGGTATAGAGTTCTGCTGCTTTCTCGGGTGAGCTCTGTGTTAATTCTTTCACCATACGAACCGCTGCTCCAGGGTTGCTTTCTGCAATAGTAATGGCAACTTGGGCTTCTAGGCTGTTAGGTGTTTCATCTTCTTGGTGTGGAATACGCGGGTCGAGATCATATAAACCGCTACCGATATCTGTGTGCATAACAAAGCCTTCTTGTTCGCTGATAGGTAGAGATGGGCGAGCGCGCATGCGGTAAACAACAAATAATAGTAGCGCTAATTCAAAGGTTGCTAAAAATCCAAAGAGGGCATCATTGCCCCAAATTTCCATCGCTTTTGAAGATGTAATAGGACCTATGATACTGCCTATGGCATAAATGCTTAACAAGCCTCCCATGGCCGCCGCCATGTCTGAGGTGCGCACCCTATCAAAAGTTTCTGAAATACTCATAGGATACAAACAGGAGAACACACCGGTTGAGATGCCTGTGAGTATCATCATTAGCGTAGTTAGGTTGTAATTAGCGGCGAAGGGGATGGCAATCGTCGTTAGGATATTGATAACCAATAGACCAAACAACAGAGTACGCCTGTCTAATCTGTCAGAGAGCATTCCAATTGGTAACTGAAGCAAAAAGGCGCCTAAAACAGCCGAAGCCATAAACACGGATAACATGAAGCCAGAAATACCGTAGCCGCCAGCAAAAACTGGAAGTAGGTTCATGATAGAGCCGTAAAGTACACCGCCAAAGCAGCATGTTACGGCACCTAACGGTGATATCTTTAAAATTTGTAATAAAGACATGCCGTGTGTTTCTTGCAACACAGGACCGCTGCGTCGGCTCATTGCTAGTGGAACAAGCCCCATAGTGAGCAGCATAGCCGCTATAGTAAATAGTGTTGAATTGTCAGCAGGGGCTATGTTGAGTAAAAACTGCCCGCAGAAAATAGCAGCCATGATGGTGATTTGGCTGGTAGCTAGCATCCGCCCGCGTGTCTTTTCAGTAGCCGCATGACTCAACCAGCCATCGATGACGGCAAAAGAGCAGGCTATACAAAAGCCCATCAAGCCTCGCATGGCTCCCCAAACCCAAACATTCATCGTTAAACTGCAGGCTAAAATAGCAATAGCGCTAAGAGCAGCCGAAGCGGCGAAGACCCTAATGTAGCCGACTCGGGCGATTAAGCTTCTGCAGTAAAGGCCTCCTAAGAGCATGCCAACTGCATACATAGCTAGAACTAGACCTATAACATCCGTTTCAGTACCTTCTATACCCATGCGTACTGGTAATAAAATACCAATCAAGCCGAAGCCCAGCATAAGAATGAAGCAGCTTATGTATAAAGAAACCAAAGGAAGAAGGGTGAGTATCACGGGAGTCCTTTAAATGTTCGTGTGAGAAAAGGTCAGACTAGGGATCTAGTACCTAAGTGTCAATCTATCACAGGCAAGTCAAGGAAAGGATGCGATAAAAACAATGTTCACGTTGAAAATTCAGGTATCATTTGAAGGCTAATAATCCTCCGCTAACCCAATCGATAATAAGATAATTGTTATGCCTCCAATAAAGAGAAACCCAAAACAAGCTAGCTTATTTTCAACGTTAGATGAAGGAGCGCCTCTGGCTCCTTTACCCGAGGATGTCAGTCTAGACTTGCCAGCAGGCTGGCAACCTGAGTTATCAAACGAGATTAGTGCACCTTATATGAAGCAATTGTTATCATATCTCGTGGAGCGCAGTCAGCATGCCGTTATTTATCCTGCAGCGCATGATTGGTTACACGCTCTTGAAATGACGCCTTTATCCGCTGTCAAAGTGGTGATGATTGGTCAAGATCCTTACCACCAGCCTAATCAGGCTCATGGTTTATGCTTTTCTGTAAAACCTGATATCAAGGTCCCGCCTTCCTTAGTTAATATCTATAAAGAGCTATCAACTGATCTAGGTATTGAACCAGCTGCTCACGGCTTTCTAGAATCATGGGCCAAACAAGGCGTGCTGATGATCAATAGTGTGTTAACGGTAGAAGATTCGACACCCAATGCTCACAAAGATAAGGGCTGGGAGCGCTTTACCGATAAAATAATCGAGATAGTTAACCGTGAATGCATGAATGTTGTTTTTTTGTTGTGGGGGAGTTACGCGCAAAAGAAAGGGGCTTCGATAGATAGAAGTCGGCACTGCGTACTAGAAGCACCTCATCCTTCTCCATTGTCTGCGCACCGTGGATTCTTTGGAAGTCGCCCTTTTAGTCAAGCGAATGCTTATCTAACCTCGCATTCGATAACCCCCATTCAATGGCAGCTGCCAGATTTGTAGAGCAGTTAGGTTGATTTAACTGTGCCGGATTAATGTTTATTGTTTATCTGAAATGTGGCAGCTATTTTCTGAACAACGTCGTTTATAGCGCCGCTTAGCAAAGCATAAATACAGTCGGTTAAGTAAGGGAGTTATTCTTAAAAAATAGACTAGGCTCGCTAAGTGTCGGTAATAGGGCAGCTTTTTCCAAATACATATAAAAGCGGGCACCCCCTGTAACTGTTTGCCGTCTTCTGAAATAGCGTGGATAATTTGCATGGCCTGAGAGTATTCAATGCCGTATTGTTGCAAAGTTGCGGATGACTGGTGAATATCATCCCACTGTATGCGGTTTGCTTTATCTAGCTTACGGTAATGCGCGATCTCTTTCCTGCATAGCGGGCATCCTCCGTCGTAAAATAAAATCGGTTTATTCATAATCTTTTTTATTGATCAATGACAGCGTGTCGAGGAATTGATTGAAATGACCGCGAGAGCCCGTTTCAACAGAGTACTTGTTGTGAAAAAAGATGCTCACTTCGACGTTATTGTCTTTTAAGGTAACGGTGTAGCCATCAATGCTGCTATTTGCGCGTATGCCATCCAGAACATAATCGTCACCGATCTTTTCTCCATGCTGAGTGATCTTGAAGAAAGCTTGCAGTGCCGTTTGTATATCTAATTTGTGATCCATAAATCCACCCGTATCAATGACTATTAATACGCATAGACAGTAAAAATGGATGGGTGTGCGGTTTATTTTTGAAGTGAAAGAAGCACCGAACAACACGCACCCGAGAGTGCATGTTGTTCGCAATACGTGCTGGTTATCCTGCAGGGAGTAAGCTGCTAGCGTTTAGCAACAAATAACTCGGGGTCTAGTTCGTAGGGTAATTCGAGTAGGTTAAGAGCTGTGCCGTCAGCGAGACTCAAAGGGTGTTCATCGGCTTGTGATTTAGTAATTACAGCCAGTAAATGAACTTGATGGTCGTTAACCCGTGCGGCACTTAGCACTTGGCCAATGTTTTGTTTGGTTTCCGTGTTAATGGCATCTCCGCTGCTCGGTAGCCCTTGAGTGTCCGCAGAGAGTAAATACATGGGTTTGTTGAGTTTCCCGCGATGCTGTAAGCGAGTGATAATTTCTTGGCCTGTATAACAACCCTTGGCGAAACTCACGCCCTTGAGCGCCTGTAGATTCGTCATTTGTGGAATGTAAGATTCTTGCGTTTTTGCATCGATTTCAGGAATGCCAGCGTCAACTTCTGTTAAAAGCCAGTCGTTAGTTGTGCCTAGTGGCGCTCGATCAGTCAACTTTTTCAAGACGCCTTCGGCTTGTTCTGCTGGCACCCATAGTTCGTACCGGTTACCCGGTTCACTGTCTGCTACCGGCACTTTAACCGCGATTAGGTTGCCTGTTTTTACCGTACAGTCGACTTCTAATGGATTGCCTTCGAGCAGCTGTTCAACGAGCGCGTCTGCTCCCGGGCCTAATAAACCAAAACCTAACCAGTTCTCGGACTCATCGACGGCTTCGGCTTTAGAGAACATGATGTACTTTTTGAGCGTTTGAAGACCCAGGTCAAAAGCCTCGTGGTTCAGCCGAAGTAGGAAGCCGTTATCAATGGCGATTAATCGGTAGAGCGCTATGATGCTGCCTTTGATGGTGCAATGTGCACCTAACCGGCTACCGTGTTTGCTGACTTCACGCATGTCGCATGTGAGTTGGCCCTGCAGAAACTTCTCGGCATCAGGGCCTAGCACCGAAATAACGCGTTGGTGAATAAGCGGCACAATACGTGTTGGGCTATCTGCTTTAGGAACAGCTGAAATGGCTCGTTGGTTATCGGCTAAGGTAATATGATAAGGAGCCAGCAGTGTTGTCCATTGATTCATGACATTATCCTGTAAAGGTTCAGAGCCAGCGCATTGAGCGCTTGCTCTGTAATATATCTAGCAATTAAACGGAACGTGATTCAGACGACGTATCATCCGCAGACAGTGTATTGTCATGCTGGGGCGGTGCTTGGGTGGCATTATTGCTACCCATGTGGCCAATGGACTCTCCCAATTTGACGGGTGATTCTGCTTTGAGCTGTTCTACCCACTCAATTGCTTCAGGTCCGAACAACAGCACTACCGTAGAGCCTAGCTTAAAGCGCCCCATTTCTTCACCTTTCTCGAGGGTGATAGGGTCGCTAACTTGAGGTGTAAAATGCGTCAATACCGGTTTTTTGATAGCGGGAGCCTCTTGGCCGCTCCAAACAGTTTCAATACCGGCGACAATCATTGCACCAACTAACACCATAGCCATCGGCCCTACCTCGGTCTCAAATATCGCGACTAACCGCTCATTGCGTGCGAATAATTGATCGACGTTTTCTGCTGTTGTTTGGTTAACAGAAAACAAATCTCCGGGTACGTAAACGGTTTCGATTAAGGTGCCTTTAATCGGCATGTGTACACGGTGATAATCACGTGGTGATAAATATATGGTGGCAAAGTAACCGTTTTTAAAGGGTGTGGCTAAGTGCTCGTATCCGCCCAGTAAAGTTGATAGCCCATAACCACGTCCTTTGGCTTGAAAAATACGGCCATGATCTATTGAGCCAATTTGGCTGATGGCACCATCAGCAGGAGAAACGACACTGTTTGCTGAAGAGTCAATTGGACGGGCGTCTTCTTTTAGAGCGCGTGTAAAAAATGCATTGAAGGTAGGGTAGGCGGTAGGCTCTTCGATAAGCGCTTCGCTCATGTTTACTCGGTATTTTTTCGCAAACTGCGTGATAAAGGTATTCTTTATCCACGGTGTTGTAGAGTCAGCAATCTTACCGACTAAACGAGATAATAAATGTTGTGGAACAATATGTTGGAACAGAATAAATAGTTTGGTTTTCAAACCAGTATCTCCAAAACCTTCCGTAGGGTGCCTGAGGCCATAATACCCACAGAAGGTGGTTTATAGATGTTAAATGGGACGTTAGTGGCTTTTTTCGACGGCGCTATTGGGTAGGTTGCCCCACTCAAACCAGGAGCCGTCGTAGCACCGCATATCATCAATACCTGCATAGAGGCCTGCGATGTAAGTGAGCCCAGAGCGGCGATGGGTTTGGCAATGCGTCACAATCGGTTTAGTCGTATCCAGCCCGGCTGCTACTATTTGCTGTTTGATGGCATTGGGGGATAGCAAAAGCGCAGGAGCCTCATGGGCGAGAACGTCCGTCCACTCTAACCATTTAGCGGTGGGAATGTGCCCACCTTTACTGGCATTAACTACTTTTGTACCTTGGTATTCATCGAGTGCGCGCGCATCCCAAATGCTGATATCACCTTGTGCGACGTGTTTTTCTATGAAGCTATAATCCGCTAATAGAGGCGTCCCCTGATGACTCACGGTAAGGGATGACGGCACCGGGGTATGCGGAGTTTGTTCAACTGGGAAGCCTTCTAAACGCCATGCATCTAAATGGCCATTCAAAAAAGAGACATTAAATAAGTTGCAACAATGCATGGTCCACACAAATCGACCGGCCCACGGACCTTTTTGGTCATCATACACAACAACGTGTGATGCTTCGGTGATGCCTGCATCGGAGAACAACTCTGATAGTTGAGCGTCGCTGGCTATTTTATTGGGTATTGGAGCTTGTCCACAGAGCATACGTGTAGGCTCAAGACGAATCGCGCCGGGGATGTGGCTGGTTTCGTAATGCGCTTCTGAAGATAGATCAATGACGATCACATGAGGTTGATCAATGACTTTTGATAGTTCGACCGCGTCGATTACCAGTGGCAATTGCATGGCTTGTTCTCATCGTAGACTGGAAAATGATCATAACGATTTGTTGTCCGAGCCTCAATGGTAGCATGAATAGCCTAAGTAAAATTATAGGGCGTGTAAGGCCTTACTAGCCGCTGAGCACAGCAAGCGGAACTGCTGGTGTTGGAAGTCAGTCAAGGCCGATGGATTGTCGCCTCCGTCAGCGTAGATAACAGCTACGGGCTTGTCATCCTTAAAAATTGACATGATGAGTATATCTTGATGCGGCAAAATTTGTGTATATGCCTTCGACATTAAGCGCTCATATTGGGCGCGGTTACTTTGTTTGATCCAGACGCAAAGGGGCTTCTCACTGAGCTTTTTAAAGAGCCCTCCCGTGCTAATATCAATTTCATAGCTGGCCAAGGGATCTGATTTCTCCATTCCAATGGCTTGCGCAGCTTTTACTGTTTGGTTTTTCGTGTTTACTAAGCTCAGTGTGACTCGTTGTAAGCCTAAACCCTGTGATAATCCTTGTAATAGCCCCCCCAATATATGAGATGGTTTTGTGTAAAGATGGTAGCCATCTCTAAACCTGTCCATGATGATTTTAAACTTGCTGTTATCTAATAATTCATCGGGGCTGGTTGGGTGTGCTCTATAGCGGGTTGCTGGTTGGGTAGGGGCGGACGGGGCCGTTACCGCCTTAGCGGCCAGCCTTGGTTTCTTAGCTGCAGGCTTTTTCACTGCCGGGGCTGTATTGATTAAGGCGCTAAGCTCTTTGTTGGATAACTTATAGTTCCCCATATTATCAGAGGGAATAAGCAGCATTTCAGCCGCAGGTGCTAGCGTGCCTGCTACATGATAATGATGAGATGACGAAATCGTTATCTGGTTCAGCATGGTGCGAGTCTCATCATGATCGCCACCCAGATAGCAACAAACCGTTTCAGTGGTATCGGCTGGGCGGCTCGTTTGCCATTCACGGCTAACATTCATGGCATACCAGTTGGCCAGTTTAATAATAAAGCTGCGGTCTTGCAGCATGTGACCGATGGCACGATTATCGTCATCGCTGATCTCGCTATTGCCTACAGTGCGTTCACGAAACTTAGTCAGTAATGCACGAGAAGGGGATGTGTTTGGGTCCTGCGCTTGACAGATTACGTCGGAAAACCCCCATTCAGTAGAGAGTCCATGTGAGATGTCTTGCATGGTGCAGCCTAAGATTTTCTTTTCGGCGGCTACAGGGTCGCTCCCTTTTTCATTAATTAGGATATGTACTTCATGCATGTGTAAAGGGGCGTGTAGCCATAAAGACCATAAGCCAACCCCGTAAAACAGACTGGCTAAGAAGGTCTCATCGACAAACGGCTGGTTTTTACGGCGCATCCAGCGTTCTGCGTGGAAAGCAGCCAGATGACTATTAGCAATAGCGCGGAAATAAAGCTGTTGTTGGATACTGTTTGGGCTGACTTTAACGGGTTTTAGCCGGTTAGCTAGCTGCTCTATAGGGTCCATACCCAGTGAGGAAACCGCATGTTCAACGCTCGTGATTACTGAATCGCGCTTAGCTGCTTGGTGCGCTTGTTGGGCAGCGCGTACAAAAATAAGGCTTAAAATAGGGTCGCTTTTAATTAAAGCGGTGAGTTGGCTGATCATGGTGTTGTCATTTTGCACGAGAAGCCGCAAACGCTTTAAGCTGCTTGCTCTGACAGGAAAAGGCTTATCTTTAAGAAAGCTAATCCATGCTTCAGGCCCAAAAAGCTCGTCACTTTTGGTCTGAAAATCGCCTGACTTTTCCTGTTGTTCCATGAACTCTCACTGTCGCCTATTGATTAATTATTAGGACTCTCCAGTAAAGACGTAAGAATACGCTGGTAGCTATCCATACGGGAGGCACTAATGTCACCGCGTTCGATAGCTTCCAGTATAGCGCAACCTGGCTCATGCTCATGTTTACAGTCTCGAAACTTGCAATAGCCCATAAAAGGTTTGAACTCGACAAAGCCTTCTATCAACTTTTCTGGTTCGAGGTGCCAGAGTGCAAACTCACGAATCCCAGGGGAGTCGATTAAGTCACCACCGGCTGGGAAATGAAATAGCCTAGCCGTTGTGGTGGTGTGACGGCCTTTACGCGATTGTTCGGACAGCCCGCCTACTTTTATATCGACACCCGGCAGCAATACATTAATTAAAGATGATTTTCCGACGCCAGATTGCCCTACAAAAACGCTGGTACGATCTTTTAATTCAGCTTTAAGCTCAGCTAAGCCGTCATCATGGCTGGTCGATGCGAGTAGCACTTCATAGCCAATCGCTCGATAACGCTCGACAAGTTGGGTGATCTCATCTTGGTTTTTTTCAGTAATTAGGTCTGATTTGTTGAGAAGTAAAACCGGTTTGATATTGCTTAGCTCAGAGGCAACTAGGTATCGATCGATCAAGTTGGCGAAGGGCTGTGGCTCAACGGCAAAAGTGATGACTATTTGGTCAATATTGGCGGCAACCGGTTTCAATTCGCCATGATTAGTTGGGCGAATGAGTTCACTGTCACGTGCTAATGCCGCCACAACAACACCGTATTCTGTGCCTTTGCGCCAGATAATGCGGTCGCCTGTGACCAGTTGGCCTAAGTGGGTACGCAAGTGGCAGCGGAAAATAGTGCCAGCGGCTTCGCCTTCGGTAGCCTCCACGTCGACCTGTTTACCAAAATGAGAGATGATTAATCCTGGCTGCTCAGGTCCAAGCTCTCCACCGCTTAATGCTTGTTCTAGGCGGTCATCTTTTTTGGAGGCGCGGTCGGTGCGCTCTTTTTGAATTTTTTCAATTCGCCACGCCTGACGGCGGGTAACTTTGCGTTTTGACATTAAAAATAACTACCTAAGTTCGATCGCGGGCTTTTCGCTTCGTGGTATTCTATACCGAAGCAATAAAATATGCGCCACGAACCGGAAGATCACGTCAAAATCAGTCGGTTATGCAGAATAAGAGGACACGTAATGTCACGTAAAACAAATCTGATCTGGTTAGATCTCGAAATGACAGGCTTAGAGCCTGAAACAGACTATATTATTGAGATGGCGACGATCGTTACTGATGCTGATTTGAATATCATCGCGCAAGGCCCTTCATTAGTGATACATCAACCCGACGATATTCTTGATAACATGAATGAGTGGTGTATTAATCAGCACGGAAAAACAGGGCTGACCCAACGGGTACGTGAGAGTCAGCTATCGGAACGCGAAGCCGAGCAACAAACCATCGCTTTTATTGCTGATTACGTAGATCAAGGGGCTTCTCCTATGTGCGGTAACAGCATTGGTCAGGACCGTCGTTTTTTGCACCGTTACATGCCAGAACTCGAGGCTTACTTCCATTATCGCAATTTGGACGTTAGCTCTATTAAAGAGTTAGCACGTCGCTGGAAGCCAGAGGTGCTAAAGGGCTTTACGAAGCAAGGGACGCATTTGGCGTTAGATGATATCCGAGACTCAATCGCAGAATTACAGCATTATCGCGAAAACTTCTTCAACGTATAAATATTCGTTTTCCTCATCGAAAAGAGGATTACACTGACATAAAACTATCTTACACTCGCAACACTTTAGAGGGCGGCTGGCTTTAGGTAGCGAGTGTCGGTTCCATCATTAATGAAAGGGTCAAATTATGCGTTTCCATTTTCCGATCGTCATTATCGATGAAGATTTTCGTACTGAGAACACCAGTGGGTCAGGGATTCGCCAGCTAGCTGACGCCATCTCAAAAGAAGGTGTTGAAGTAGAAGGTTATACCAGTTACGGCGATTTGACCTCGTTTGCTCAGCAACAGAGCCGCGCAGCTGGCTTTATTTTGTCGATTGATGATCACGATTTTGAAACCGATGACCAAGGTATACGTTCGTTAGAAGAACTTCGCGCATTTGTGGGTGAAATTCGCCGTAGGAACCAAGAAATTCCGATTTATTTATACGGTGAAACTCGCACTTCCCGTCATATGCCTAACGATATTTTGCGAGAGCTGCATGGCTTTATCCACATGCACGAAGACACCCCAGAGTTTGTGGCGCGCCATATTATTCGTGAGTCTAAGTCGTATTTAGCAACGTTAGCCCCACCTTTTTTCCGAGCGTTAACAGATTACGCGCAAGACGGGTCCTATAGTTGGCACTGCCCAGGGCATTCCGGCGGCGTGGCATTTTTGAAATCGCCAGTAGGTCAAATGTTCCATCAGTTTTTTGGCGAGAACATGTTACGTGCCGATGTGTGTAATGCGGTGGATGAGTTAGGTCAGTTACTTGATCACACAGGCCCTGTGGCTGCCTCTGAGCGTAATGCAGCACGTATTTTTAATGCGGATCACCTGTTTTTTGTGACCAATGGTACATCGACTTCTAACAAGATTGTTTGGAACTCCACGGTGGCGCCGGGCGATATTGTTGTTGTTGACCGTAACTGTCACAAGTCAATTTTGCACGCCATTATGATGACGGGTGCGGTACCTATCTTCCTAATGCCAACTCGTAACCATTACGGCATTATAGGGCCTATCCCGCGTAGCGAGTTTGAGCCTGCGAACATCCGTAAGAAGATGCTAGCGAATCCGTTCTGTCGTAAAAAATTAGAAGAAAATCCAGATATTAAACCGCGTGTGTTGACCATTACCCAGTCTACCTATGATGGCGTTTTATATAATGTCGAGGAAATCAAAGACTTGCTTGATGGTGAGATCGAAACCTTGCACTTTGATGAAGCCTGGTTACCACATGCGGCGTTCCATGATTTCTATGGTGATTATCACGCTATAGGAGAAGGCCGGCCTCGTTGCGATGAGTCCATGGTTTTTGCTACTCAATCGACTCATAAATTGCTAGCGGGTTTGTCTCAGGCTTCTCAGATATTAGTTCAAGATGCCAATACGAATAAATTAGACCGCGACATCTTTAATGAAGCGTATTTAATGCATACGTCTACTAGCCCGCAGTACGCGATTATTGCGTCTTGTGATGTGGCTGCCGCGATGATGGAAGAGCCCGGTGGTACTGCTTTGGTGGAAGAGTCCTTAGATGAGGCGCTTGAGTTTCGTCGTGCTATGCGCAAAGTGGATGAAGAATATGAAGAAGATTGGTGGTTCTCAGTATGGGGCCCAGACGACTTAACCAGTGAAGGTCTAGATGAGCGTGATGCGTGGATGCTCAAGCCAGGCGAGAGCTGGCATGGTTTTGGCGACGTTGCCGAAGGCTTTAATTTGCTCGACCCTATTAAAGCGACCATCTTAACACCGGGCTTGAATGTGGATGGTGATTTTGCGGATCAGGGTATTCCAGCGTCGATTGTTGCGAAATATCTGGCAGAGCATGGTGTCGTTATTGAAAAGAATGGTCTGTACTCGTTCTTCATCATGTTTACTATCGGCATCACGAAGGGGCGTTGGAATACGATGATTTCGGCGTTACAACAGTTTAAGGATGATTATGATAAGAACGCTCCGCTGTGGCGTGTGCTGCCGGAGTTCATCGCACAATATCCTCAATACGAACGTATTGGCCTAAAAGAACTTTGCCAGCAAATTCACAGCATTTATCGTGAAAACGATGTAGCGCGTTTAACGACTGAGATGTACTTGTCAGATCTAGTGCCTGCCATGAAGCCCGCTAAGGCGTTTGCTAAAATGGCACACAAGGATATAGAACGTGTGCCGCTTGATAGGCTTGAAGGGCGCGTTACCGCTGTTATGTTGACACCCTACCCACCGGGTATTCCGTTGTTGGTGCCTGGGGAGGTGTTCAATAAAACAATTGTCGACTACTTGAAGTTTGCGCGAACTTTTAACAGTGCATTTCCTGGCTTTGAAACCTATGTGCATGGTTTGGTTGCCGAAAAGCACGGTTCCGAGACATCGTACTTCGTGGATTGTGTAGAGAATTAAGTAAAAAGCTGCGCGAAGGTGGATAACAAAACGGCGGTCAATAAAAGGCCGCCGTTTTGCGTTTAATAAGCGGCGTTAGCACTCAGCTAAAAATATGAGCCAGTTTTCTATCAGTGCTTTAAAGTCCTCTAATCCACAGTCGGCCATAGATTCTAAATCGTAAAAGGAGAGATCTTCTGGAAGTTCAACATCGGGTTCAAAACCGAGAGTGTTAGCGACGACTTCTACATCGGTCCCAGTCATACGCAATAACCAATCTTCACTGGCCTGTTGGTAATCAAATCGTTTTTGATGAATGAGCTCGGTAATGACTCTGAGTAGGTGTTCGCTTTGAGCAATGGACGTGCATTCATCTGTCAGCCAACGGCCTATCGCTTCTGACTCCATTGAGCAGCGGGCTGTGGGGTGGTTTAAATCATCAATGTAAAAGTCGTATTCCACGGAAAATCTCTTATGCTGTTCGGGGTAGGTAATGGGCCATCTAGAAGGGCTTTCGCCGGTAAAATCCAGTTTAGTCGTAAATCGATCCGTGGGTTTCAAGTTGTGTGAGATAAACACGCATTTCAAATTCGAGCTGATGATAATTTGGCTGCATATGTTCGCATAGTTGGTAAAAGGCTTTGTTATGTTCTTTCTCGCGTATGTGGGCCAGTTCGTGCACTGCTATCATGTTTAAAAAGGCCTCGGGGGCTTTTTTAAATACTGAGCTAATGCGTATCTCATTTTTGCTTTTTAGTTTGTTACCCTGCACGCGTGAAACAAAGCTATGTGTGCCTAAAGCGTTGCGCACAACATGAAGTTTGCTGTCGTAGATGACCTTGCTTAATGGCGAAGAACTTTTTAAATATTGGTTCTTCAGATCAAATATGTATTCGCGCAGTGCTTTGTCATTCGCGATATTGTGTGGTTCTGGATAGCGTTTGAGTAAAAAGTCACGCAGTGTGTTTTGTTGTAACAATTGTGCCACTTGAGCTTGCACGTCGGCAGGATAAGCGACGAGGTATTTAAGAGTGCTCATGCGAATCTCGATTACGTGGAGTTGTGTCGTTATCGTTAAATTGTAGCAGCTTAACGGGTTCGCTTAGGTCTTTTTGTAATTGCTCTACGGCCCAGTCTATATGAGATTGTACCATCTCACTGCATTCGGGACGTTTTGAAACGAGCGCATCAATCACAGGCTGTCCTCCTTTACTATTCCCTAGTGCGACGGCAATATTTCGCAACCATCCCTCGTAGCCCGTGCGGCGAATTGCAGACCCCTCGGTGCGTTTTAAGAAAGTGGCTTCATCCCAGCTAAATAAGGTTAACAGAGAAATGTCGTCTAATGAGTGGCGAGGATGAAAGTCGGTCTCGTCAGTATGTTTAGCAAAGCGATTCCAAGGACAGACAAGTTGGCAATCATCGCAGCCAAAGATACGATTGCCCATCAAAGAGCGGAGCTCTACAGGTATATCTCCCTTTTTTTCGATGGTTAGATAGGAAATGCAACGTGTGGCATCGAGCTCGTATGCTTTAGTAAAAGCTTGCGTGGGGCATACGTCTAAACAGGCAGTACAAGAGCCGCAATGCTGTTGAGTGCTAACGTTATCTACAGGCAAAGGCAGATCAATGAACAGCTCGCCCAGAAAGAACCAAGAACCTGCTGAGCGGTTTAAAATGAGGGTGTGTTTCCCAGTCCAGCCTAATCCTGCTTGTTCAGCAATAGGGCGTTCAAACACGGGGGCGCTATCAACAAAAGCACGATAACCCATGCCGCCAGCTAACTCTGAAATCTTTTGGCCAAATTGTGTTAGGCGTTTACGAAAGGTTTTATGATAATCACGACCTAAAGTGTAACGCGCAATGTACGCTTTTTCCGGTTGTTTAAGCAGTGTAAGGGCTGAAAACGCAGGAGGTAAGTGGTTCATGCGCACACTGATAATCCGGCAGCTGCCGGGGACCATATCATAAGGCTTAGCTCGCTTATCTAGGTTGCCTTCTAAATAGCTCATCTCGCCATGAAAGCCGTTATCTAACCACGCCATATGATGTTTGAGCGTTTCATCCAGTTGTGGGTCAACAATGCCGACTTGTTGAAAACCAAAGTCAGCCGCCAGATCATGAATTTTTTGCGCCAATGTGGCTAGCTGCTGATCAGATAACGGATTTTTGGGCTTTATTTCTGATGATGATACGTGTTCTGTCACTGAGTGCTTGCCTGTTAGCGTGCGCGTTATTCTATAATGATGGTACACAATGGATGCGTGGATGCACTAATGCGCCCACTTGATCTATCGAAGACCGATAGGATACGCCTGCAATGAATGAATTACCCGTACCATTATACACGGCTGAGCAAACACGTTTACTGGATAAAACAGCGATTAATGAAGCGGGAATTCCTGGCTTCACATTAATGAAGCGCGCGGCGAAGTCTGCATTTTCAGTGTTGATGCAGCGTTGGCCTCATGCTCGTTCAATAACGGTACTATGTGGTGCGGGTAATAATGGAGGCGATGGGTTTGTGATGGCAACGTTGGCTGTCCAGCGAGGTTGGACAGTGCAGGCGCGATACGTAGGTGACGCGATGTTTGCACAACAGTTGCGGGGTGAGGCATTTGAAGCTTGGCAATGGGCCTGTGCTGAGGGGGTAGAGTTTTTGCCTTTTGACGCTGATGAGCCTCTGCGTGGTGAGGTTGTAGTCGATGCTATGTTGGGAACGGGCTTGAACGGCACCGTGAAGCCTAGTTTTATCGCTGCCATTAAACGCGTGAATAAATCGAACAAGCCTGTGTTAGCCGTGGATATTCCATCGGGGTTATCTGCCGACACTGGGTCGGTTTTAGGCGAGGCTGTGAGGGCGTCTGTTACTGTAACCTTTATAGGCTTAAAGCTTGGGTTGCTGATGCATGAGGCCGTTGATTACGTAGGCGAGTTGGTGTTTGAAAGTTTGCGTTTGCCTGACAGTGTTTACGAGTCTGTAAACGTTAGTGCCTTCCGGTTAAGTGACGAAGATATTGAGGCATGCTTACCCCGCCGTAAGCGCTCGGCGCATAAAGGCGACTTTGGTCATTTATTGGTTATTGGTGGCGATCATGGTATGGGCGGTGCTGCGATTATGGCTGCTGAAGCGGCGGTAAATGCCGGAGCGGGTAAAGTAACCCTTGCTACCCGTCCTGAGCATGTGACAGCCGCTCTGATGCGCTGCCCTGAAGTCATGGTGCAGGGTATCAACTCAGGCCAAGAGTTGGTTCCTTTGTTAGATAAAGTGGATGTTGTTGTGTTTGGGCCAGGGTTAGGTTTAGGCGCATGGGCTGAGCAAATGCTTCAAGCGCTGTGGAACTCATCATTACCCTGTGTTGTCGATGCAGATGGGCTTACGCTATTAAAACGTACGGGTAAATTATATGAAGTAGACCGAGCTAATTGGGTGATTACACCGCACCCAGGGGAAGCAAGCCGTCTGCTTTCTATGCCTACTACGCAGGTTCAGCAAGACCGTTTAAGCTCGGCACAACGCTTACATGAACAAACAGGTGCGACGGTCGTATTAAAAGGGGCTGGTACGCTAGTAACAGATGGCGATGTAATGCACCTTTGCGCTGCGGGTAACCCGGGTATGGCATCAGGGGGAATGGGTGATGTATTGTCTGGGGTTATTGGCGCACTAGTGGCTCAAAAACTAAGCACTATTGATGCGGCTCGAATTGGCGTTTATGCCCACGCAGCGGCAGCTGATCGCTGTGCGGCCGCAACGGGAGAACGAGGATTGAAGGCGACGGATCTGCCTCCGTATGTTAAATTAATTCTTAATCATCGATAAACGGTGTAATACGTTAAATAACAATATGTAAGGTGAAGATGCTGCCGGTTTATTTTATCCCAGATGAGGGAGCTATGGAGGAGTTTGGTGCGCGTTTGCTATCAGCGATGGAGCATACGGGTGTTATTTTTCTGCAAGGCAATTTAGGGATGGGGAAAACAACCCTGAGCCGCGGCTTAATTCGCTCGGCTGGGCATAAGGGGGCTGTAAAAAGTCCTACCTATACGCTCGTTGAAACATATGAGCTTCCTGCGGGTATTGTTCATCATTTTGATTTATATCGCCTGATGGATCCGGAGGAGCTAGAGTACCTTGGCATACGTGATTACTTTAGCGAACAACACCTGTGCCTAGTTGAATGGCCCGACAGAGGTGATGGTTTACTACCTGCGCCGGATTTAGAGGTTTACATCGAACCTCACGGCGAAGGGCGCGCAATTCAATGTGTAAGCCTCACTGCAAAAGGTCAAAAAGCGGCCGATATAATAAATGACACTTTTTCTTCATTGACATAGTAACGGTAGATTACGTTTTATATGACGCTTTTAAAGAGATCATTCATCCCTCGCTTTACCCTGGCTGCTTTTTTAGTTAGTGGCTTATTGCTGGCACAAACGAGTATGGCGGCTGATATTCAGCAGGTGCGTATGTGGCTCTCGCCAGAAAAAACGCGTCTTGTTTTTGATTTGTCAGCGGGCGTCACACATAAAATTTTTACCTTATCTAATCCTGAGCGTCTTGTCTTAGATATTACAGGCGCTCAAATGAAAGCCTCGTTATCTGCTCTTGAGTTAACTAATAGCCCCATCAGTAAAATACGCACTGGAGAAAACGGTGACGACTTACGCGTGGTTTTGGACTTGAATCGCGCCGTTAAACCGAGGAGTTTTGAGCTCAAGCCTAATGAGCAATATGGAGACCGTCTAGTTTTAGATTTGTTCACGGATGTGCAGTCCAAGACTCCTGTTGCGCAAGCAACCGCGCCTGCTGTTCCTGCAAAATTACGTGATATTGTTATCGCAATTGACGCAGGCCATGGTGGTGATGACCCCGGTGCAATTGGCGCAGGTGGCGTTCGTGAAAAAGATGTTGTGCTTGAAATAGCTCGGGAAGTGAAGCGTTTAATTGATCAAGAGCCGGGCTTCTCGGCAGAGCTTATTCGTGATGGCGATTATTACATCAGCCTGCGTGGACGTACCAAAAAAGCACGAAACCAAAGTGCTGATATGTTTGTTTCTATTCATGCCGATGCGTTTAAAGACGCACGTGCTAAAGGTGCCTCAGTTTGGGTGCTTTCAAACCGGGGAGCGACCAGTGAAATGGGCCGCTGGTTGGCGAGCAAAGAGAACAGCACCGACTTAATTGGTGGTGTGGGTGGTGTTAGCTTAGAAGATAAAGATGAGGTGCTGGCTGGCGTTCTGTTAGATATGTCGATGCATGCGAGCCGTTCGGACAGTAAGCAAATTGCTAATCGTATACATGCCAATATTGATACCTTTGCAAAAATGCATAAGCCCCATGTTGAGAGTGCGGGTTTTATGGTGCTTAAATCGCCTGATATTCCTTCTATATTGGTAGAAACTGGCTTTATTTCAAACCCCGAAGAAGCACGTTTGTTAAAAACGAGTGCGTACCGCAAAAAAATGGCTAAGGCCATTTACAGTGGAATACGGACTCATTTTTGGAACAAACCGCCTGCTTATACTTTGATAGCTCATCAAAAAAGTGAGGGGTTAAATGCGCAAGGTAAGCGGGTATATAAAGTAGAAAGCGGCGACACTTTATCGGTTATTGCGTCTCGGCACGGCGTTTCTTTAAATACCTTGCGCAAGGCTAATGAGATTAAAGGTGATAAGATACGCATTGGCCAAGTGTTACAGATTCCTTCTACGTAGCTAAAACCTTGGCTAAACGGTCTCATTAACGATAAGAGTTTACATGTCTTCACGTATACAGTTGTTGTCTCCTCGTCTGGCTAACCAAATAGCGGCGGGTGAGGTGGTAGAGCGGCCAGCATCGGTTGTTAAAGAATTACTTGAAAATAGTATTGATGCCGGTGCTATGCGTTTAGAGATCGATGTGGAACAGGCTGGTATCAAGCTCATTCGCATACGGGATGATGGTGCCGGTATCGAAAAAGATGACCTGTCTTTGGCGCTCAGCCGTCACGCAACGTCTAAAATATATGAGTTAGAAGACCTTGAAGCCGTTAATAGTTTGGGGTTTCGGGGGGAAGCGCTAGCCAGTATTAGCTCGGTATCCCGGTTAACGCTTACGTCTCGACGGGAGGGGAGCGATCAAGCCTGGCAAGTACAAACCCAAGGGCGTGATATGGCGGCAGAGCTAGCTCCCGCAGCACACCCGCAGGGCACTACGGTTGAAATGCGTGATCTCTTTTTTAATACACCAGCGCGCCGTAAGTTTTTAAAAACAGAAAATACAGAGTTTAAGCATCTCGAAGAAGTGGTGAAGCGTCTGGCACTGAGCCGTTTTGATGTGGCGTTTACACTTAAGCACAATAGCCGAGTGATCCACCAGCTGCGCCCCGCTGACTCTCAGGTAGAAGCTGAGCGCCGTGTAGCTTCTGTTTGCGGCCCTGCATTTATCGAGCAATCCCTACGTGTTGATGTCAATGCTGAGGCTTCAGGGCTGAGATTAAGTGGTTGGATTGGCTTGCCAACTTTTTCTCGTAGCCAAGCTGATCTTCAATATTTCTTTGTAAACGGGCGCATGATTCGCGATAAAATTGTGACGCATGCGGTGCGTCAAGCTTATGCTGATGTGCTTTATCATGGCCGGCATCCTGCTTATGTATTGTACTTAGATCTAGATCCTGCGCTGGTGGATGTAAATGTACATCCTACCAAGCATGAAGTGCGTTTCCGCGAGAGCCGCTTGGTTCATGACTTTATTTTCCGTTCCATTCATCGGGTAATAGGTGATGTGCGACCTGATAATACCAGTGTTCCGGCAGCGCAAACCCTGCAACCCACGACGCAGCCGCAGGAAATGAAACATCAGCAACATAACATGCCGCTCCAGCCAGCGCGTGAATCTGTCCCTGCTGGTGCGGTGCGAGAACAAGTAGCCGCCTATGGTCAGTTACATAGCGAGGGAGCCCGGCCGTTTGTTGGTGATACCAGTACACGCTCTTTTTCTGGAGGCGTAACGCCTTCGCGTCAGGTTATGCCGGCGGCTGAAGCCGATGAGCAAGTGCCTCCTTTGGGCTTTGCTGTTGCGCAGTTACACGGGATTTACATCTTATCTCAGAATCAGGAAGGCTTGATTCTCGTTGATATGCATGCGGCCCATGAGCGTATCGTTTATGAGCGTCTTAAACTGGCTTATGAGCAAGAAGGCGTTCGTAGCCAGCCGCTATTGGTGCCAGTCAGTATGGCTGTTAGCAGCCGAGAGGCTGATGCAGCAGAGGAGAATGAGGCGCTATTTCAACAGTTAGGGTTTGAGCTAGCGCGCGTTAGCGAGGAGTCTCTCGTTATCCGTCAGGTGCCTGTGACTTTGGCAAAAGCTAATGTTGAACAGTTATTACGCGATGTGTTGTCGGACGTGCTGATGTATGGCAATAGTCGGCGCATAGAAGAGCATACTAACGAATTGCTAGGCACTATGGCTTGTCATGGAGCGGTTAGGGCAAATCGACAATTAACGATTCCCGAAATGAATGGCTTATTACGTGATATGGAAGCGACAGAGCGCAGTGGACAGTGCAACCATGGACGTCCTACTTGGACGCAGCTGAGCTTGTCTGAACTTGATAAATTATTCATGCGGGGGCAATAAAATGCCGTCTATATTACCTCCCGCGATTTTTCTGATGGGGCCTACCGCTGCCGGAAAAACTGACTTGGCACTGCGTTTAACCGAAGAATTACCTTGTGAGATTATCAGTGTCGATTCAGCCTTAATTTACAAAGGGATGGATATTGGTACTGCTAAGCCTGATCGAGAAACCTTGGAACGATATCCTCATCGATTGGTCGATATACTGGATCCATCACAAAGCTACTCAGCGGCCGACTTCCGTAGAGATGCCTTAGCTGCCATGACTGAAATTACCGCTGCGGGCAAAATCCCGTTGTTGGTTGGCGGTACGATGATGTACTACAACGCATTGGTCAAGGGTTTGGCTAATTTGCCAGAAGCGGATCCTGTTATTCGGCAGCGTTTATCTGATTGGGGAGCTGCCGAAGGCTGGCCTGCAGTGCATGCCCGCTTAGCTGAAGTGGATCCGGAATCAGCAAAAAGGCTAAAGCCTAACGATTCACAACGTATTCAACGAGCATTAGAGATCTATGAAATTACAGGGCGTACAATGACGTCGCTCTGGGCCGAACAAACAACTAATTCGCTACCTTATCAGGTTGCTAATTTAGCCGTTATGCCGGGCGATCGATCGGTTTTGCATCAGCGAATCGAACAACGGTTTGAATTAATGCTTGAAGCAGGGTTCCTTGATGAGGTTCAAGCGTTGTATGATCGTGGGGATTTAGATATAAACATGCCGTCAATCCGTTGTGTAGGGTATCGACAGGCATGGAGTTATTTAACGGGCGACTATGATTACGACACACTGATCTTTAAGGGTGTTGTCGCTACCCGGCAGCTAGCAAAAAGACAAATAACCTGGCTGCGAAGCTGGGATGATCTACACTGGTTGGATAGCAAGAGTGGGGATGTTGTTAATGACAGCTTGAAATTGATCAATGCTGCCATTATATAATGCTTCTGTTAATCTTTGGTGCTGTGCACAATAAATGCCTTGTTTTCAGACCGTTGTTGGTCAGAATGGGCTTACATAATAACGAATAATTTTATTCAGGAAGGAGTTTCCAATGTCAAAAGGGCAATCGCTACAAGACCCTTATCTAAACGTGCTGCGCAAGGAGCGTGTTCCGGTATCTATTTTCTTGGTCAATGGTATTAAGCTGCAAGGCCAAATTGAATCATTTGATCAGTTTGTCATTTTGCTAAAAAATACAGTTAGCCAAATGGTTTATAAACACGCTATCTCTACTGTCGTACCTGCCCGTCCGGTCAAGCTGCCACAGCCAGAAGAGAAACCCGCCGACTGAGGTATACACTGATTGTTTTTTGAACGTCCGGAGTCTGGTGAAAGAGCCATACTCGTTCATATGGATATGTACGATGAGTCTGTCCAGGAATCTCCGCGCGAGCTAGAAGAGCTCGCTTTGTCCGCTGGTGCGGATCCTATTGATATTTTAATAGGTACTCGTCATCGTCCCGTGTCTAAATATTTTATTGGTACGGGTAAATTAGATGAGTTGCGTACGTTAGTTGCCGAGCATAAAGCTGAAGTGGTTATTTTTAACCATTCTTTATCACCTGCTCAGGCGCGAAATGTTGAGCGTGAAATACAATGTCGAGTGTTAGATCGCACCGGATTGATTTTGGATATCTTTGCTCAACGCGCTCGCACTCATGAAGGTAAATTACAAGTTGAATTAGCTCAGCTGGAGTACATGTCTACTCGGCTTGTTCGAGGTTGGACTCACCTTGAGCGTCAAAAGGGTGGTATAGGTTTACGAGGCCCGGGTGAAACACAGCTTGAAACAGACCGACGTTTATTGCGAGCACGTATAAAAACTATTCATTCTCGATTAGAAAAAGTACGTAAGCAGCGAGAACAAGGCCGTCGTTCGCGTCAGCGAGCCGAAGTACCTACGCTATCGTTGGTGGGTTACACCAATGCGGGGAAATCGACGTTATTTAATCGTATTACCGACGCGGATGTTTACGCGGCGGACCAATTGTTTGCTACGCTAGATCCAACTTTGAGAAAGGTAGAGTTAGCAGACGTAGGGCCAGCTATATTGGCTGATACTGTTGGTTTTATTCGTCATTTGCCGCATAAGTTAGTTGAATCATTTCGTGCTACGTTACAGGAAACGATTGACGCTACCTTATTGCTTCATGTTATTGATGCCTTTGATGAGGAACGTCAGGGGCACATAACCGAAGTAGAGAATGTATTGCGTGAAATCGGCGCTGACGAGGTGCCTTTGTTGCAGGTTTATAACAAGATAGACCAAATGCCAGGGCAGCAACCTCGTATTGATCGAAATGACGAGGGTGTCCCAACGCGGGTGTGGTTGTCTGCGGCATCCGGGGAGGGGATTGATCTTCTTCTGCAAGCGATTAATGAGCGACTGACGGATGATATTTTCCATGAGACAATGAATCTATCACCTCGTGAAGGGCAACTGCGTGCACAGCTATACGCACAAGGTGCCGTTTTGCAGGAAACAGTAGATGATCAAGGTGCGATGCATCTAGAAGTGCGTCTGCAGCGTAAAGACTTGTTACAGATATTGAGTCGCTTAGGCTTGCCAACAGAGCAATATCGCATACATGAGATCTACTAAGCCCATACAGTAATGTGTGGGAAAAAGTGATTGGTGCGGCTGCCAAAGAGTAGCCGATATAATAATTTAAAGACTTTTAATTGGTTTTAACGGAGAACGATATGGCTTGGAATGAGCCTGGCGGTAACGGTAACAACCAGGATCCTTGGGGCGGTAAAGATCGCAACAACGGGAATCGTGGTAATAATGACCAAGGCCCACCAGATCTAGATGAAGCGCTGCGTAAACTTCAAGATAAGTTAAACAGTCTGTTTGGGTCGGACAAAAAGGGCTCTTCTGGTGGTGGAGATAAATCTTCATCAAGCGGAGGCGGCGGTTTTGTATTGGTAATTGCTGCGGTAGTTGCTTTAGGCGTTTGGGCAGCTATGGGTGCTTACACGGTCGATCAGCAGGAACGGGGTGTTGTTCTTAGGTTGGGTAAGTACTACGAAACAGTTAATCCTGGTCTGCATTGGAACCCACCATTAATCGATCAGGTTAGCATCATTAACACAACCCGTGTTCGTGAGCATGATCATAAAGCATTGATGCTAACGGAAGACGAAAACATCGTCGACGTAAGCATGGTGACTCAATATGTGGTTTCTGACCCTGTTGCGTATATGCTTCAGGTTCGTGATCCAGATGGTAGTCTTGCTCAATCGGCTGAGTCTGCACTTCGTCAAGTTGTTGGCTCAACTGATATGCACTCAATCTTAACCGAAGGGCGTGAGCTGTTGGGTATTGATGTACAAGCCCGGCTACAGAGCTACTTGGATGAATACAAAACGGGCTTATCCGTTAACAAGGTAAACATCAAAGATGCGCAAGCTCCGTCACAAGTTCAAGATGCCTTTGATGATGTGATCAAGGCGCGAGAGGATGAGCAGCGCGCGAAAAACGAAGCTCAGTCTTATGCCAACGGTATTGTTCCTGAAGCACGAGGCCGTGCGCAACGTATTCTCGAAGAGGCGAATGCTTATCGCGAGCAAGTAGTTGCACGAGCTGAAGGTGAGACTAAGCGTTTTGATGCGTTACTAACTGAATATCAAAAAGCTCCTGTTGTTACTCGCGAACGTTTGTATCTTGATGCGATGGAAAGTGTACTTTCCAATAACGCTAAAGTCTTGATGGACGTAGAAGGTGGCAATAACGTGATGTACTTGCCTATGGATAAGTTGATGCAGAATAGCTCTGATCGTCAATCAACGACGACTACATCACCGCGCACAACGCGTCTGGATGATCAGTCAGTCAAAAACGTGACTAGTCAAGTAATTGAAGAGTTGCGTCAGCGTCAGGCAACGGTTCGTAGGGAGGGTCGATAATGAGCGGTAAGTCCTTAATATCGATTATTCTAGCGTTAGTTATCATTATAGTGGTCTCTAACTCGGTATATATCGTTAAAGAAACAGAGCGCGCGATTAAGCTGCAATTTGGTGAAATCGTCGATACAGATGTTAAGCCTGGTTTGCGCTTCAAAATTCCATTTGTTAACGCAGTGCGTAAATTTGATGCACGTGTGATGACAATGGATGGTCGCCCTCGTGATTTCTTAACCATCGAGAAAAAACGTTTAAGCGTTGATGCATTTGTTAAGTGGAAAATTGTTGATAACTTAACGTATTACAGTGCAACTTCGGGTGATGAAATTCGTGCAGCAGACTTATTATCTTCTAAAGTAGAGAATGAATTGCGTAACCAGTTCGCTTCTCGTACTTTGAATGAGGTTGTGTCTGGTGAGCGCGATGAAGTGATGAAAGAAGTGATCAACAACCTGAGTCAGGTTGCTCAAAAAGAACTGGGTGTTAGCATCATCGACGTTCGCGTTAAGCGAGTTGAGTTACCTCAAGAAGTATCTCAATCTGTTTACGAGCGTATGAGAACCGAGCGTGAGAGAGAGGCGCGAGAATTGCGATCTCGTGGTTTTGAGCTTGCAGAAGGTATCCGTGCTGATGCTGATCGTCAGAAAACGGTCATTGAAGCTCAAGCTTATCGTGAATCTGAGGAGCTGCGCGGTGAAGGTGATGCCATTGCAGCTGCTGTATACGCGGACGCTTTCGGTAAAGACCCTGAGTTCTACTCTTTTACACGAAGCTTGAAAGCATATACAGAGTCCTTTAATGGTAAGGGCGATATCATGGTTTTGGAGCCGGATTCTGAGTTCTTTAGGTACCTAAAAGGTTCTAAAGTGACTAATTAATCGGATTGTTGCCAATTTGTGGTTATGTACTGCACTTTGGCAACCAAACCGTGTTAAAATCTACAAAACCGGGCTGAGACCCGGTTTTTTTGTGTAAAGTGTGGTTATGATGTCCGCCAATTTTTGGTACGAATTAGCAATCGCTTTGTGTTTAGTTTTTGTATTGGAAGGAATTATTCCTTTTTTACATCCTGGGCGTTGGCGTCGTATGGTGGAGCAGTTGGCAACTATCGATGATCGTATGCTACGTATCATTGGGTTATTAAGCATGCTAGCCGGAGTTTCTGGTTTATATCTGATTCACTGAAGTCAGTTTTGGAGTTGTTAAATGGCATTGGCTGATCGCTGGTTACTTCCTGATGGTGTAAAAGAAATGCTGCCATCAGATGCGCGCCAGGTTGAAGCGCTGCGTCGCAGTTTGTTGGATATGTATGATGCTTGGGGCTATGAATTAGTTATGCCGCCCCTGATGGAGCATTTAGAGTCCCTGCTAACAGGCGTTGGTAAAGATTTAGATTTAAATACCTTTAAGTTGGTTGATCAGTTAACAGGTCAAACGCTAGGTATAAGAGCAGATATCACTCCTCAAGTAGCGCGTATTGATGCGCACAGAATGCATGTACATGGCGCTAACCGCCTTTGTTATTGCGGCTCTGTCTTACACACGCATCAAGCGAACATGCTAGCTTCCCGAAACCCGCTGCAAATAGGTGCTGAGCTTTACGGTCATGCTGGAATCGAGAGTGATTTAGAAGTGATCTCTCTGATGATCGAAACATTGTATGCATCGGGTTTGAAAGATGGCCTAAGTTTAGATTTAGAACATATAGGTATTTTTCGCGGCCTGATAGTTGATGCGGGTTTAGATGCTAGTGTTACGGACCGCTATATGGAGCTCCTACAGCGTAAAGCGTTGCCAGAGCTTGATCTCTTTTTGGCAGAACTTGAGGCTGAGCAAGACTTAAAAGATAAGCTTGCTGCGTTGCCCCGACTTAATGGTGGCTACGAAGTGCTGGAGCGAGCTAGAGCTCTTTTTGCTCATGCCAACCCTGCTATTCTTGAAGCGGTCGATTATCTCGATGCGCTTTCTCAAATGATTCTTAAACGTTTCCCATCTATAGATCTGTACTTTGATTTGGGTGAGTTGCGTGGTTATCACTACCACACGGGTGTTGTCTTTTCGGCGCTTACGCCTGCTTTTGGGCAGGCCGTAGCAAAGGGTGGGCGTTATGACGCAATAGGTCGTGATTTTGGGCGGGCTAGACCGGCTACCGGTTTTAGTGCGGACTTGAAAACTTTGGCTTCGCTTAGTGCTGGCTCTCATCGGGTCGGTGACATAGTGGTTGCTCCCTCTGGGGATGAGGCAGACTTGCTAAGTGCAATAAAATTGCTGCGTGAGCAAGGTTATCGTGTCGTGCAGCAGTTGCCGGGTGATAAGTTAGCGTCATCTGTTCAAAAAGAATTGGTTCAAAAAGCGGGAAGTTGGGTCGTACAGACTCGGTAACCCTACTACGATTAACGCAATTAATTTAGAGACAACAATGGGCAAGAACGTAGTTGTTTTAGGTACTCAGTGGGGCGATGAAGGCAAGGGTAAAATTGTCGATTTGTTAACTGAGCAAGTATCAGCGGTTGTTCGTTTCCAAGGTGGCCATAATGCGGGCCATACTTTGGTGATTGACGGCAAAAAAACAGTCCTTCACTTGATTCCATCAGGCGTGTTACGTGAAAACGTGCTTTGTCTGATTGGTAATGGTGTGGTGTTATCACCAGAAGCGCTCATCAAAGAGATGCGTGGACTGGAAGAAGCGGGTGTGCCGGTTCGTGAGCGATTAAAGCTTAGCGGTGCTTGCCCATTAATTCTTCCTTACCATGTTGCTCTTGACCAAGCTCGTGAGCTGGCTCGTGGTAACGCTAAAATTGGCACGACAGGTCGTGGTATCGGCCCAGCTTATGAAGATAAAGTGGCGCGTCGTGGATTACGTTTAGCTGATTTGATGGATGCGAAGCGTTTTGAAGAGAAGCTTCGTGAAGTTGTGGCGTATCACAACTTTACATTGAAAAACTATTACAAAGTTGAAGAAGTGGATGTTGAGCAAGTGCTCGCAGAAGCTTTGGAAATGGGTGAGCAACTACGCCCGCTAGTCGCTGATGTGACCGCTATTTTGCATAAAATGCGCAAAAATGGCGAGAGCATTATGTTTGAGGGTGCTCAAGGTTCATTGCTAGATATCGATCATGGTACTTATCCGTTTGTTACGTCATCAAATACAACGGCGGGTGGTACATCAACAGGTTCTGGTTTTGGTCCGCTTTACTTGGATTACATCCTAGGTATTACTAAAGCTTACACAACGCGTGTGGGTGGAGGTCCTTTCCCGACAGAGCTTGACTGTGAAATTGGTGATCGTTTAGCTGAGAGAGGCCATGAATTTGGCTCTACCACAGGGCGTGCGCGCCGTTGTGGTTGGTTTGATGCAGTCGCTTTAAAGCATGCTGTGCAGATTAACTCGGTTTCGGGTATTTGTTTGACTAAGCTGGATGTGCTCGATGGCTTGGAGACGATTAATATCTGTACAGGTTATCTTGATGCTCAAGGTAATCCGGTAGAAACGTTGACAGGTAGCGAAGACTACGAAGCTGTTCAGCCTGTGTATGAAGAAATCCCAGGTTGGAGTGGTTCTACGGTGGGCGCTAAGTCGATTGATGACCTGCCTAAAGAGGCGCTTGCTTATATTAAGCGTTTAGAAGAGCTGACTGAGACGCCTATTGATATTGTATCAACAGGCCCTGATCGCAACGAGACTATCGTATTGCGTGACCCATTTACGGTGTAAGTAGTGTAAATGCATAAAAAAAACCGGCTTTTGCCGGTTTTTTTGTTTAAGTTCCCTTAAGCGTATTGCTTGGTTGGCGGGAGCTGATTTTAATCAGCGATGCCGTGCAGTGCTTTTAAGAGAGATTTAAACATTTTAGGGTTAGCTGATACGGTGTCGCCATGTTGGCGGAAAGAGTTGCCTCCTTTTAAATCACCGAGTAAGCCGCCAGCTTCTTGGATTAGCAAAGAGCCAGCTTCAAGAACGACAGGGCTTAAGCCTATTTGCACAAAGCCATCAAGACGACCAGCAGCTGTATTAGCTAAGTTCAAAGCGGTGGAGCCTGTGTTTAGAAAAATACCATTGGCGTTGAGTATGCTTTGCTGGATGTTAGTAAAGGTGCCGGTATAGCTTTTTTCTTTTTTACTGTTCAGAAAGCTAGTGGCAATAACGGCCTGTGGTAGTTCGCGTCGATTGGTTACGCGCATACGCTTGCCGTTGAGTTGGGCGCCATGGCCGCGACTAGCGGTGAACTCTTCACCGGTCATGGGGTTAAGAATGACGGCATGTTCAACACGGCCTTTGTGGGTGGCGGCTAAGCAAATAGCAAAGTCCGGTAGGCCGCACATAAAGTTGTTGATGCTGTCGATAGGGTTAACATGCCAGATCACTTCCGCAGTACCCTCTGCTGGTGCATATGTCCCTGAGAATTCGGCGTTAACTTCATGTGCCGGGTATGCTTTTTGAAGCGTGTAAGCAATAGTCTGCTCTGCCTTGGTTGCAGTTTCGTTAAGAAAGTCGGTGACGCTGTCGTGCTCTGATTTGATCAGGTCAAGACGCTCGGCGGCACGCGCAATCTGTTCGCCTGCAAGGCGAGCGGCACGTAGGGCAATGTTTAGCATGGGTTGCATTAGATAGTGAGCCTGCTGTTAGAACAAAAAAGAGATTATACAAAAGCTAACCAAGCTAAAGAATACCTAATACACAATCTGTTAAACTATTGAGCGTTTTTTCGGTGAGATTGTTATGAATTTAGATAATATTCGTGTCGTTTTGGTAAATACCACCCATCCAGGCAATATTGGTGGTGTAGCACGTGCCATGAAAAATATGGGCTTATCATCTTTAACGCTAGTTGAGCCAAAGGCTTTTCCTTCACCTGATGCAGATGCAAGAGCGTCTGGCGCAACTGATTTGCTGGAAGGGGCTGCCATTGTGAGCACGCTTGAGGAGGCGGTCGCTGATGCGCATTTGGTGGTTGGTACAAGTGCGCGTGGGCGACATATTCCTTGGCCTATCATGGACCCACATGAAATGGCTGGTGTTATAGCAAAGGCTCAGTCGGGTAGCGCTAGTTCGCATGTGGCTTTGGTTTTTGGACGTGAGGATCGCGGCTTAACTAATGAAGAGTTACAGTTGTGTCATATTCACGTTCATATTCCCTCTGTAGAGTCCTTCAGCTCGTTAAATATAGCAGCGGCGGTTCAAGTGCTAGCGTATGAATGTCGCATGGCTTATTTGGCAAATCAAACAGCTATGCAGCAGGCGCCTCAGTGGGGCACGGAATGGGATGCGGACCTGGCAGAGCACAAAGAATTAGAGTTGTTTTATGAACATCTTGAACGTGTGTTAATTGATGTTGACTTCTTAGACCCTGAGAAACCACGTCAGTTGATGCCTAGGTTGCGTCGTTTATTCCAGCGTGCGCTTCTAGATAAAATTGAAATTAACGTCCTGCGTGGAATGCTAACTCACATCGAAAAAAAGCGTCGCCGATAACATAAACAGCGCTTCTTCGTGGGGTGGCAAGATATTTTGCCAAGACAATGTTAAGATTGCGCCAGCGCGTCTTTAAACCCGACTAAATTAGTAGGATAAATACTTGACTGTTTTTGTCGGTTTAAGGATAATATCGTCATTGAATAAACAAATGGCGGAAGTGTTATGAGACTGACGACAAAAGGGCGATATGCAGTAACGGCCATGCTTGATTTGGCTCTGCATGAAGGAAAAGGGCCTATTAGTCTGGCGGATATCTCTGAAAGGCAAGGCATTTCTTTATCGTATCTTGAACAGCTGTTTGCCAAGCTTCGTAGAAGCAACTTGGTAAAAAGTGTACGTGGTCCAGGCGGTGGTTATCAGCTAAACCACGGTCAAGATGTTATTAGCGTTGCCCAAGTAATTGATGCGGTTAATGAATCGGTTGATGCTACTGGCTGCAGTCGTCAAAGTGATTGTCAGGGTGGCGAAACGTGCCTAACGCATAATTTATGGTGTGATCTTAGTGAACAGATCCACTCTTTTTTGAATAATATATCGCTGGCTGATCTGGTTGCTCGTAAAGATGTGCGCCAAGTCGCGGATCGTCAAGATCGCCGCCAAGATAGCCAAATATTTTTATCATCAAACGACCTCCTGCTTGATAAAGCAGCCGTGTAGTTAGTGACGAACCGGAGTTTTTACAATGAAATTACCCATCTATTTTGATTATTCTGCTACAACGCCTGTTGATCCGCGCGTAGCGGAAAAGATGGTGGCTTGTCTAACATTGGATGGCAACTTTGGTAACCCTGCTTCACGTTCTCACTTATTTGGATGGAAAGCAGAAGAAGCGGTAGAAACGGCGCGTCGCCAAGTTGCTGATTTGATTAACGCAGATCCTCGTGAAATTGTTTGGACTTCTGGTGCTACAGAATCAGATAACCTTGCAATCAAAGGGGCGGCTCATTTTTACCAAAAGAAAGGTAAGCATATCGTCACTTCTAAAATCGAGCATAAAGCGGTTTTAGATACTTGTCGTCAGCTGGAGCGTGAAGGCTTCGAAGTAACATATCTTGACCCAGGTTCTGATGGTTTAATCACACCTGAAATGGTCGAAAATGCGGTTCGTGAAGACACAACTGTTGTTTCATTGATGCATGTGAATAACGAAATTGGCACGATTACAGATATCGCTGCTATTGGTGAAATCACGCGTAGTAAAGGAATTGTTTTCCATGTAGATGCTGCCCAGAGTGCGGGTAAAGTGGTTATCGATATGGAAAAAATGAAAGTAGACCTAATGTCTTTCAGTGCGCATAAAGCATATGGCCCTAAAGGCATTGGCGCCTTGTACGTGCGCCGTAAGCCACGTATTCGCCTAGAAGCGCAAATGCACGGCGGTGGTCATGAGCGCGGTATGCGTTCGGGTACTTTGCCAACACATCAGATAGTTGGGATGGGAGAGGCCTTCCGCTTAGCTAAAGAAGAGTTAGAAGCAGATACCGCTCACGTTTTAGCCTTGCGCGAACGTATGTTGGACGGCTTGAAAGATGTTGAAGAGGTGCACATTAATGGTTCTTTAGAACAGCGTGTGCCAGCTAACCTGAATGTTAGCTTTGCCTTTGTAGAAGGTGAGTCTTTGCTGATGTCCCTTAAGGACTTGGCGGTTTCTTCAGGCTCTGCATGTACATCGGCTAGTCTAGAGCCTTCTTATGTTTTACGGGCACTGGGCTTGAGTGATGAGTTGGCGCACAGTTCTATCCGCTTCTCATTTGGCCGTTTTACTACAAACGAAGATATTGACTATGCAGTCAATCAAATTAAAGGTGCAGTGGAAAAATTGCGTGAGCTTTCACCACTGTGGGATATGTTTAAAGACGGTGTGGATCTGAGCAAGGTTGAGTGGGTTCATCACTAAACCAGCACTGATTGGAGAGAGACAATGGCTTACAGTAATCAAGTTATAGATCATTACGAAAATCCGCGTAACGTCGGTAAAATGAGCGATGATGATGCCAGTGTTGGTACTGGTATGGTGGGCGCTCCTGCGTGTGGCGATGTCATGCGTTTGCAAATTAAAGTGAGTGATCAAGGTGTTATAGAAGACGCTAAATTTAAAACCTATGGATGCGGTTCTGCAATTGCGTCCAGCTCACTAATAACAGAGTGGGTTAAGGGTATGACTCTAGATCAAGCGGCTGAGCTTAAGAATACTCAGATTGCTGAAGAGTTAGCGCTACCACCTGTGAAAATTCACTGCTCTGTTCTTGCTGAAGATGCAATCAAAGCAGCAATTGACGATTATAAGAACAAGCAGGCTAAATAAGCCTGCTTTAGTTTCTGACTAAACAGCTTCGTGAAGAGGCATAGGAAGTAACTATGGCAATATCAATGACCCCCGCTGCGGCTCAGCATATCTCTCGCTTTATTGAAAAAAGAGGTTCTGGGTTTGGTATTCGTGTGGGTGTGCGAACTTCAGGCTGCTCCGGTATGGCGTATGTGTTGGAGTTTGTGGATCAGCAAGAATCCGATGATGAAGTATTTGAAATGGGTGGCGTAAACGTAGTGGTCGACCCTAAAAGCTTGGCGTACCTTGACGGCACTGAGCTTGACTTTGTCAAAGAAGGATTGAACGAAGGGTTTAAGTTTAATAACCCAAATGTTCGCAGCGAATGCGGTTGCGGCGAAAGTTTTAACGTCTAAGTGTTGGCAACCAGGTAGCATGGATATACAACAAGATTATTTTGCTTTCTTAGGGTTGCCTGCCGCATACGATCTAGATGTGCGAGAGTTGACGAGACGTTTTAGGGAGCTGCAAAAGCAGCTTCACCCTGACCGGCATGCTCATCTATCCGAGAGAGAACAGCGTATGTCTGTTCAATATACAGCATATCTAAACGAAGCCTATTCAACTTTAAAATCCCCACTGTTGCGCGCGCAATACCTGCTGAAGAAGCGAGGTGTTGATACTACTAATGAATCATCAGTAAAACTCGATCCTGTGTTCTTGTTTGAGCAAATGGAGTTGCGTGAATCATTAGAGCAAGCAAAAGTGGCAGCTGATGCAGAAGATCAACTTGAAACAATGGCTGACTCGGTAGAGTCACAATTGGCTCTATTGGAGAAGCAATTTTCTGCATGCATAGTTAGCGAGTCTGACTCTGCGTTGGCCGAGGCTGAAGTAGTCATTCGTAAGATGCAATTTGCGGTAAAGCTACAAAAAGAAATAGAGCAGGCAGAAAACGAACTCGATTTATAGGTGTTTTAGGTTTATGGCATTACTGCAGATAGCAGAACCCGGTCAAAGCTCAGTACCACATCAGCATCGCTTAGCGGTAGGTATTGATTTAGGTACAACAAACTCTCTAGTAGCTACTGTTCGCAGTGGTGAGGCTGTGACATTGCCTGATCTTGAAGGGCGTCATTTATTGCCTTCCGTTGTTCGTTACGAAAAAGACGCTGTGGTCGTTGGTTTTGATGCTCGGGAACAAGCCAGTAAAGATCCCTATAATACAGTTGTCTCCGTTAAGCGTTTAATGGGTCGTGGTATCGACGACGTTGCTTCATTAGGTAATGTACTTCCGTACCAGTTTGAAGCTGATAACGGCGGAATGCCCTTCATTAAAACTGTAGCTGGAGCGAAAAGCCCAGTAGAAGTCTCCGCTGATATTTTGTCTGAGTTAGTGCAGCGTGCTCAAGATTCATTGCAAGGCGAGTTGGTAGGGGCGGTTATTACCGTACCAGCTTACTTTGATGACGCGCAGCGTCAAGCAACGAAAGATGCCGCTACGCTGGCGAATATTAAAGTGCTGCGGCTTTTGAGTGAGCCTACAGCTGCAGCGGTAGCGTATGGTCTAGATCAAAAAGATGAAGCCACCATATTAGTATATGACTTGGGTGGTGGGACTTTTGATGTGTCCGTATTGCACCTGAATAAAGGTGTTTTTGAAGTGTTGGCAACTGGGGGAGATAGCGCCCTAGGTGGTGATGATTTTGATAGAGCCGTTGCTGAGTGGTTGATGGTGGAGGCTGGGATTACGGGAACTATCTCTGCAGAGCTTTCTCGACAGTTAATGGACCAGTCGCGAGCTGTAAAAGAAGCGTTGTCTGAGTCTGATGTGGCGACAGCTAGCATACAGCTGGGTTCGGATGTGATGAGCATCTCTATCACCAAAAATCAGTTCAATGAGCTCGTCAATCCTTTAGTGAAACGGACTATCCGTTCATGTAAACGTGTCGTCAAAGATGCCGGTTTGGGTCTTAGTGAGATACAAGATGTTGTTATGGTTGGCGGTTCTACACGCGTGCCAATTGTAAGAGAGGAAGTAGAAGCACTGTTTGGTCGAGCCCCTCATGTAGATATTGATCCTGACCGTGTGGTTGCTATTGGTGCGGCACTTCAAGCTGATGTATTGGCAGGCAATAAGCCGGAATCAGATATGTTGCTACTGGATGTGATTCCACTGTCCCTTGGGTTGGAGACTATGGGTGGCTTGGTTGAAAAGGTAATCCACCGTAACACTGCTATTCCAGTTGCTATGGCGCAAGAATTTACCACTTATCAAGATGGTCAAACAGCGATGGCCATTCATATACTGCAAGGCGAGCGTGAGTTGGTTGAGGATTGCCGTTCGCTGGCTAGATTTGTATTACAGGGTATTCCTCCTATGGCAGCTGGGGCGGCTAAGATCCGTGTTACCTTCCAGGTAGATGCAGATGGCTTGCTGAATGTCTCCGCCAAGGAGTTATCCACAGGTACGCAAAGCAGTATTCAGGTGAAGCCGTCATATGGCCTTGATGATGAGCAAATTACATCTATGTTGAAGGCTTCATATACTGAAGCTGATAGTGATAAAGACCGACGTGCTTTGCGTGAGCAGCAGGTGGATGCAGACAGGCTTCTATTATCGCTTCGTCAAGCTATGATTGATGATGGTGAGCGTCTTTTATCTGCAGATGAAGTAAGCGCTTTGATTGCAGGTATTGAACAGTTACAACTAATCCGCGATCAATCGCAAGATGCGCGGACGCTTGAGTTGGCTGTAGAGCAGTTAGCAAAGGCAAGTGATGAATTTGCTTCGCGTCGTATGGACGCAAGTATACAGCGTGCTCTTCAAGGGCATACTATCGAAGAGATCGAGGAGGGTTCTTAAGTGCCGCAAATTATTTTTCTGCCTCATGAAGACCTTTGCCCAGAAGGGCAGGTAATTGAAGCAGAGTCAGGTGTGACAGTGTGTGACGCGGCGTTGGCGAATGGTATTGATATAGAGCATGCCTGTGAAAAGTCGTGCGCCTGTACAACGTGTCATGTCATCGTTCGCGAAGGGTTTGAGTCGTTAGAAGAGTCTGACGAATTAGAAGATGACATGCTTGATAAAGCATGGGGTCTTGAACCTGAATCTCGTTTGAGTTGTCAAGCAGTAGTGGCTGACAAGGATCTTGTTGTAGAGATACCTCGTTACACTATAAACCAAGTATCTGAGCGCCATTAAAGACACTTTGCGCCATGTGGCGATAGGGGGATTTATGCTTAAGTGGGTAGATGTGAATGAATTGGCTATAGAATTGTCAGAAACTTATCCACAAGTAGACCCGTTAACATTGAGCTTTCCGGATCTTTTTCAAAAAGTAATGGATCTCTCGGAGTTTGATGATGACCCCGATCGATGTGGTGAAAAAGTGCTCGAAGCGATTCAGATGGCATGGATCGATGAAATAGATTAAATAATAGCCCGGTTCGCCGGGCTGTTTCATTCATGCGTGTTGTGACCTGTCACTGCCTTCGCGTATAATTGCGCGTTTTTCGAAATTGCCCTTTAGAGGATATAATCACATGGCTATCGAACGTACACTGTCTATTATCAAGCCGGACGCTGTTGCAAAAAATGTAATCGGTGAAATCGTTACTCGTTTTGAAAAAGCGGGTCTTAAAGTTGTTGAGATGCAAATGAAGCAACTTAGCAAAGCCGATGCAGAAGGTTTTTACGCTGAGCATAGCGAGCGTCCTTTCTTTGCGGACCTTGTTGCTTTCATGACGTCTGGCCCTGTTGTGGTTCAAGCGTTAGAAGGTGAAAATGCTATAGCAACCAACCGTGATTTAATGGGTGCTACTAACCCTAAAGAAGCAGCTGAAGGCACTATTCGCCGTGACTTTGCTGAATCAATCGATGCGAATGCGGTACACGGCTCAGACTCTGCTGAATCGGCTGCACGCGAGATCGCTTACTTCTTCGGTAAGTAATCTTTTGGTTGTGCAGGGAGTTTAGGCTCTCTGCACACCGTAATTAATTTGGATATGACCATGACTGATAACACCACAAAAACCAATCTTTTAGGGATGTCTCCTGAGCAGCTGGATGCTTTTTTTGCTGAACAGGGTGAGAAGCGTTTCCGCGCCACTCAGGTTTTAAAGTGGATGCATCAACATGGAGCGGATAGCTTTGATGAGATGACTAACATCAGCAAAGTTCTGCGCGATAAGTTGAGTAAAGTCGCTGAGGTGCGAGAGCCCGAGGTGGTAACTCAAGATATATCTAAAGACGGCACTCGTAAATGGGTTATCCGTATCGATGGTGGCTCTTGTGTTGAAACTGTTTTGATTCCTGAAGGGGATCGAGCAACGCTGTGTATTTCATCTCAAGCGGGTTGCTCATTAGACTGTAGCTTTTGCTCTACGGGTAAACAGGGTTTTAATCGCAATTTGTCAGCGGCTGAGATTATCGGTCAATTACGTATCGCCATTAAATCATTTGGTCCAATGGACCCTGCTGGGCCTCGCCGTGTGACCAATGTTGTTTTGATGGGGATGGGCGAGCCGTTAATGAATTTTGATAACGTCGTCAAAGCTATTATTTTGATGATGGAAGATAATGCGTATGGCTTATCGAAACGTCGAGTAACGCTAAGTACTGCAGGTGTCGTTCCTGCTATTGATAAGCTGCGTGAGGTCACAGATGTCTCCTTAGCGATTTCATTGCATGCACCTAATGACGAACTGCGTGATGTATTAGTACCAATTAACAAGCGTTACCCAATTAAAGAATTGTTCGCAGCTTGTCACCGTTATCTTGAAGATTTAAATGATCGTCGTGTGATTACCATTGAGTATACCTTGATGTCGGGCATCAACGATCAAGTTGTGCATGCTAAAGAGCTAGGCAAGCTACTCAAAACACTGCCGTGTAAGTTGAATTTGATCCCGTTTAACCCATTTCCTAATTCTGGGTATGAGCGACCATCCGAGGCTGCCATTAAGGCATTTAAAGATATTATGCTAAAGGCCGGTGTTTTGACGACCGTTCGAAGAACTCGTGGGGATGAGATTGATGCAGCTTGTGGCCAGCTAGTAGGCCAAGTGGAAGACAAAACACGTCGTAGTCAAAAATATATACCTGTGGTACAAGAGAGTACGGCTGAAGTTGTTAAGTCCTTGTAACAAAAGGAAGTGTACAATGAATGGATTTCGGGTAGTTGTTCTTTCTGTTTTGGTGCTCAATCTTTATGCATGTACCAATTTACAAACAGATGATCAGAAGTACGTTAATAAAAATACGGTGTCATCAGAAGCAGCGCTAGAAGCTTATACTCGATTGGGTCTGCAGTATTTGCGAGGTGGGGATACGTCCAGTGCTAAGTCATCGGTGCAGAGAGCGCTCGAAATTCGTGAGGATTACGCGCCAGCTTACAACGCGTTGGGTTTGATCTTTCAAGTGGAAGATGAAAAAGGATTGGCTGAGCAGTATTATCGTAAAGCAATCAGCTTAGATGAAAAGTCGGCCATGTTTCACAATAACTATGGCGCTTTCTTATTCTCTCAGCAGCGTTACGAAGAGGCTTGTAAGCAGTTAGCAATAGCAACAGAAGACCCGTTTTATAATAGTCGTGGTCAGGCCTTTGAAAACTTAGGCCGGTGCTTAAATCGAATAGGCAAAACAGCTGAGGCTATTTCGGCTTTTGAGCGCTCACTTAAAACAGGTGGTCGCCGGCCTCAAGCATTAGTTGAATTAGCTCAGTTGTATTTAGATGCTAATCAAATAGCGAATGCGGAAGGCTATTACAAAGAATTTTCAGGTTTGGTTGATGATAAGCGAGTAAGTCACTCAGCAAAAAGCTTGTGGGTTGGTATCTTGATCGCACGGATGAATAATGATGTTTCTACCGCTGCGACTTACGCGCTTCTTTTGAAAAACCTATATCCTGCCTCTGAAGAATATAAATCCTATAAGGAATCGGCTCAGTGAGTAGTATGCCAGATGATAGTGTAATCCAAGAGGCTAACCGCTTCCCCGGTGAGCGCCTGATTATTGCGCGTGAGTCTAAAAACATGACTCAGCAATCGGCAGCAGATGAGTTGCATCTGCCGCTTCGTTACATTCAATGGATTGAGGAAGGCGCTTTTGAGAAGCTTCCAAGTCTTGTTTTTGCGCGAGGCTATATCCGTTCGTATGCGAAGGTTCTTGATCTCGACGGCGTTTCTTTAATTGAGTCTTTTGATAGACAATACGGTAAATCTAACAGCACCACACCCATACGCTCTGTTTCCAAAGTTCAAGAGCAAGTTAAATTGGGCGATCCGATGATTAAATACTCGGTATGGCTGTTTATTTTAGCAATTGTCGCTGTAACGGTTTGGTGGTGGAAAACACAATATGGTTTGTCTCCAGAAACCATGCCTAGTGCTGCGGAGCAGACGCTGTCTGTAGAAACGGCAGATGGCAATACACTTGTTTTACCTAAGTTTAATGACTCTGAGGTAACAGAAGAAACAGAAGAAGCGGTTTCTTCAGATGAGCCGCTAACCACAGAGGCAGAGCCAGAATATATGTCTGATGACCAAGTAGCCAGCTTGCAAGCCGAGTTAGATGCTCAGCCGGCAGCAGTATCTGCGTCTGATACTTCAGAACCATCAGCAACTGACGCTACGACTACCGATGAGCCAGCTTCTTCTGAACCGGTATCGGCTTCTGGGGTATACATAGCGTTTAATGATGATTGTTGGGTAACGATAAAAGACGCTAATGGGCGCACACTATTTAATAATATGCGTAAAGCGGGTGAGTCATTGAATGTTGATGGTCCGACGCCGATCAGGCTCACATTAGGGCGGCAGTCGGCTGTTTCTCAAATTACCTACAATGGTGATGTGATAGATTTGGCTCCGTTAAGTAATAATAATATTTCAAAATTCTCATTACCACTGAATCGATAGTAAGCGAGTAACCTGTTGGCTAAAGTTAAAGCAATTCGGGGGATGAATGATATTCTCCCGAGCAGTACCCCTATCTGGCAATATTTAGAAAGACAAGTTTCCACTGTGCTGTCTTCGTACGGGTACAACGAAATCCGTATGCCAATTGTTGAGCAGACTGAGCTTTTTAAACGTTCTATTGGTGAAGTTACCGATATCGTTGAAAAAGAAATGTATACCTTTAACGACCGTAACGACGAGAGCTTAACGTTAAGGCCTGAAGGTACGGCTGGGTGCGTTCGTGCCGGTGAAGAGCATGGTTTGTTATTTAATCAGACGCAGCGCTTTTGGTATCAAGGTCCCATGTTTCGCTATGAGAAGCCTCAGAAGGGGCGTTATCGTCAATTTCATCAGATAGGTGTTGAGACCTTCGGAATGGCATCCGCTGAGATTGATGCCGAGTTAATTGTCTTAAGTGCGCGTTTATGGAAAAAATTGGGTATATTGGACGCTGTTACTTTACAGTTGAACTCACTGGGGAGTACTGAAAGCCGTCAAGTCTATAAAGCTGACTTAACCGCCTTTTTAGAAGCTCGTTTCGATCAGCTTGATGAGGATAGTCAGCGTCGTCTCGCGACTAATCCGTTGCGAATTTTAGATAGTAAAGATACCAATACTCAGAATTTACTAGCTGATGCGCCCGTGTTGTCTGATTATTTAGATGAAGATTCAAAGTCTCATTTTGCACACTTAACTGAGTTGCTAGATGCATCCGGGATCCGCTACGAGGTTAATCCTCGTCTTGTCCGAGGATTAGATTATTATTGTAAAACAGTTTTTGAATGGGTTACTGACAAATTAGGTGCTCAGGGAACTGTTTGTGCAGGTGGGCGCTATGATGGGCTTGTTAAGCAATTAGGGGGCAAGCCAACCCCAGCTGTAGGCTTTGCGATGGGTGTTGAGCGTTTGATTTTGTTATTAGAAACGCTTAATGCAGTCCCTGAAGAAGAGCGCAGCAGCTTTGACTTGTATCTAGCCGCCGATGATAAAGCGGCTCAACAAGCGGTTTTTGCCATAGCAGAAACGCTTAGGGATGAATTGCCGTCGCTACGAATTCGTTGTCATTTTGCAGGATTGAAAAATATTAACAATAAAGCGCGCCAGTCAGGAGCCGCATTAATTGTGTTAATAAAACAAACAGAGCAAGGGCCAGTGGCAAGTTTATGGAATGAAGACGCGCTTGTGCAGTCAGATATTGCACTATCAGCGCTTCCTGAAATGATTAACAGTGCTTGGCAGTAATCATCAATCTGTAAAATGCTTAATTGTAAATTTTTGGAGTGTTACCCGTGGCAGAGATGCGAACAGAAGAAGAGCAAGTAGCAGCGATTAAAAGTTGGTGGAAAGAGAATGGCAAATCGCTAGTTTTAACCGTTGCCGTTGTGCTGGCGGGGTTTTTTGGCTGGAAAGCTTGGCAGCAGAAGCAAGCTAATGATGCGGAAGCTGCTTCTATTATTTACCAAAATTTAGTCCAAGCAGTGGCTGTTAGTGTTCAGCAAGGTGCTGCTGATGACGTGACTACAGCTAACCATTTGGGGCAACAACTTAAAAATGATTACGATGGTAGTGAATATGCCAAGTTAGGTAGCATGTTGTTAGCTCGTATTGCTGTGGATCAAAAGAATTACGATGCAGCGATGAAAGAATTAAATTGGGTTTTGGAAAATGAGCCAAGCCAAGAAATGACGTCAGTTATTCTTATGCGCAAAGCGCAGGTTTATCTGGCTCAAGGCAAGCCGGAGGAAGGGTTAGCGGAGCTTAACAAGGTGTCTGATGAGGCCTTCAAAGCCGCGGCGCTGGAGTTGTCAGGTGATCTGCAATTAGCTAAAGGAGATAAGTCCGCAGCTCGAAAGGCTTATGAGCAAGCGTTGCTAGCGAATAGCGATTCTGGAAGTAGGCAGTTGCTGACTATCAAACTGGATGATCTCGCTGCTGAGCAAGAGGGTTAACATTATGTTGCGCCGTTTGTTAGCTGCATCAATTCTTAGTATTTCCCTTACTGGCTGCAGCATGTGGGGGGGCTCTGATGAAGTAGAGCCTAACCCGTTAGTGGACTTTAGTGCTGAGCGTCAGGTAGTGGTTAAGTGGTCTAGTCAGGTCGGTGACGGTCCCGGCGAAGTTTTTAACCAAATGACACCAGCGTTACTGGATAACTCTGTATTTGCTGCGTCTGGTGATGGCGTAGTCGCGGCATTTGACCAAAACACAGGCAACCGCTTATGGCGTGTAGAGCTTGATCAGGAGTTAATCGGCGGCGTTGGTGCAGGTAGTGGTAAAGTAGTTGTTTCTACCATGGCGGGTGAGCTGATATGTTTAGATGCTGGCACAGGAGCTAAATTGTGGGTGGCTCAATTGTCATCAGAAGTAGTTTCTGATGCACAATTTAATAGTCAGTTAGTTGTTGCGCAGCAGGTAAATGGCAGAATCGTAGCGCTTAATGCTGATACGGGAGAGCAGGTTTGGAGCTATGAAAGCTCTATGCCTCGTTTGACATTGCGTGGGACAAGTTCTCCTTTAGTAGCTTTGGATGTAACGTTAGCAGGCCTGGACAACGGCAAGTTTGTAGCTCTGGATAATCAATCAGGTGGTGTGCTTTGGGAGCAAAGTATTTCTCTGGCTGAGGGGCGCTCTGAGCTTGAACGTATGACTGATGTTGATGGTCGACCGCTGTTGTTTGAAAACGTGATTTATATTCCTTCTTATCAAGGTAAGGTGGTTGCTATTAATCCGTTTAATGCGCAAACACTCTGGAGTAAAGACATCTCTAGCTACCACAGTTTGGCGGCGGGCTTTGGCAACATCTATATCAGTGAGGCCAATGATCATATACAGGCTTTAGATACACGCACGGCTGCGAGTGTATGGAGCCAGTCGCAATTAGAAAATCGTCAAATTACGTCTCCGGTTGTTGCTGGGAACGCGTTGGCGGTTGCAGACAAACAAGGTTATTTACACTTTATGTCTCAGATTGACGGGCACTTTATTGCTCGCTTTAAATTAGGCTCCGGTGTTACCGGTGATATGAAAGTAAAAGATAATACAATTTATGCGTTGACGGATTCAGGCCGTCTGTATGCGCTGACTCTTAACTGATTCAGCTTTCGTAATTCAGGCGGCTATCTGCGTAATGTAGATGGCCGCTATTTTTTGGTGTACAAACATGTTACCGGTAATAGCGCTTGTAGGGCGTCCCAATGTAGGCAAATCAACCCTTTTTAATCGTCTGACTAAAACTCGTGACGCATTGGTGGCTGATATGCCAGGCGTAACTCGTGATCGTAAATATGGCGAAGGAAAGGCCGGAGACAAAGCTTACATAGTCGTTGATACAGGAGGTATTACAGGAGACGAACATGGTCTTGATTACGAGATGGCTCGTCAATCGTTGCAAGCTATTGAAGAAGCCGATGCTGTTTTCTTCATCGTAGACGGCAGGGCGGGTATTCATCCGGCTGATGAGCTTATCGCTAACTATCTTCGCAAAGCAGAGAAAAAAGTATTTCTAGTCGTTAATAAAACAGACGGCTTAGATCCTGATGTTGCTATTTCCGATTTCTTTGCCATCGGCTTTGGGCACCCCCTAGCGATAGCGGCCGCGCATAACCGTGGCGTGACGTCCCTTGTTGAACACACCCTTGCAGACTGCGAAGACCTGGATGAAGAGGCACGCCATAAAGACAGTGGTGTTCGTATCGCGATTGTAGGGCGCCCTAATGTGGGTAAATCCACTTTGGTGAATAGACTATTAGGGGAAGACCGGGTCGTCGTTTTTGATGAAAGCGGGACAACGAGAGATAGTGTTTATATCCCTTATGAGCGCGATGGTCAAAAGTATACCTTGATAGATACGGCTGGAGTAAGGCGTCGTAAAAATGTGACGCAAGCGGTAGAAAAGTTTTCTATTATCAAGACTCTTCAAGCGATCAAAGACGCGAATGTGGTTGTGATTGTGGTTGATGCTCGACAAGGTATCACGGACCAAGATCTTCATATGATGACATTTGTACTTGATACAGGGCGTGCCGTCGTCATCGCGCTTAACAAATGGGACGGCATGAGTGAAGATCAAAAGAAAGAAGTGAAAGAACAGATTCAACGTCGTTTAGAGTTTTTAGATTTTGCGCGTTTTCATTTTATTTCAGCCTTGCATGGTAGCGGTGTCGGTGAGATGTATGCTTCAGTTGATGAGGCTTATGAATGTGCTATGGCTAAGTGGCCAACCCCGCGCTTGACTCGTTTGCTTGAGGATATCACGGCAGATCATCAGCCACCTTTAGTCGCTGGTCGTCGTATAAAATTACGTTATGCTCACCAAGGTGGTTCTAACCCGCCAATCATCGTAATCCATGGTAATCAAACGAATCAATTACCAATATCGTATAAGCGCTATTTGCAAAATAAGTTTATCAAAGTGCTTAAAATACGTGGTACACCGATGCGTTTTGAGTTCAAGACAAGCGATAACCCGTTTGCGAATAAGCGTAATATTTTAACACCGCGTCAAATTGCTAAGAAAGAGCGCCAGCAAAAGCACAACCGTGTGATGAAAAAGTCTAAAAAGGCACGTGGTAAATAAATGAGTGCTGCATCTATTGATGAGTCAAAGAAGCCTATAGGAGTATTCGACTCAGGCGTTGGTGGTTTGACTGTCTTGAATGAGCTGAAAAAGCAGTTGCCCGGTGAGGACTTAATTTATCTGGGTGATACAGCGCGTGTTCCTTATGGTACTAAAAGTGCTTTGTCTGTTACGCGTTATGCACGTCAGGCAGCTCAAGCGTTAGTTGATCGTGATATTAAATTGCTGGTCCTAGCATGCAATACTGTTTCTGCTGTAGCTGTTGAGCCTCTTCAAGTTGCTTTGCCTAATTTATTGGTTGTTGGTGTTGTGGAGCCGGGAGCTGAAGCAAGCTGCAAAGCAACGCGTAATGGCCATATTGGTGTTATTGCTACTGAAAGCACGGTAAGTAACCAAGCTTATCAGCGTGCTATTCTCACGCGTAGACCTGATGCAACTATTCAAGCACAAGCTTGTTCGTTGTTTGTTGCCCTAGCAGAAGAGGGATGGCACGACGGGGATTTAGTAGAGCAAATTGTTGCGAAGTGTTTGTCACCTATTATTAAGGCCTCATCTAATAGTTTAACTGGTATGGATACACTCGTATTGGGTTGTACCCATTTTCCAGCACTTAAAGCGAGCATTAGCCGAGTGTTAGGCAGTGATGTCGCTTTGGTTGACTCAGCTGAAACCACAGCAAGATATGTTGCAGGTCTGTTGAGTGATAGAGCATTGCTGAATGAGCAAAGTGAAGGGCAAGTCCAGTTTATGGTTACGGATGGTCCAGAGCGCTTTGCTCGTGTTGCGCCTTGCTTCTTTTCAGGGAGTGTTGAGCCTTCAGCTATTGAATTGGTTGATATTCAGCACTTTGGAGGCTGAGGAAAACCTACTAATAAAGGCGCCTTTTATGGGCGCCTTTATTTTTTGGTCTTTTTTACCTCTTTTTCACGATATTTTAACAATTAGCGGTTGACTCTAAATGGGGTGTCTGTAGAATGCGCACTCCTTGCTTAGGACGGCAGCGAAAGCGGCTTTGAACAGAGCAAGGCGGTGTTATTTAAGTGGTTGAATAAATTGATCTTTTAGATGGTTTTGTTCATTAAATAACAACGAGTTGTTAGCGTGTTTTGCTCAGCTTTGTTTTTGAAAATACTCGAAAATAAAATGCAAAATAAACGTTGACAACGACACGGGGTTCGGTAAAATACGCGCCTCACTGAACGAGACGGCACAACGCGAAAGCGGGTAGCGAGTCGGATGCAAATCAAACGTTCAGCGCTCTTTAACAAATTGGTCAGATAATTCGTGTGGGCGCTTGCTGGGATGAAGCTACAAAAGCTTTATCAGGTAAGCAACCAAGTGAATTCATGTAAACATACGTTTTATGAAGTAATGAAGTTAGCGAACCTGAGTCAGATTTAGATTGTTGAAGCTTCGGCAAAGACGATCGAAAAATTAAACTGAAGAGTTTGATCATGGCTCAGATTGAACGCTGGCGGCAGGCCTAACACATGCAAGTCGAGCGGTAACAGATCTAGCTTGCTAGATGCTGACGAGCGGCGGACGGGTGAGTAACGCGTAGGAATCTACCGAGTAGTGGGGGATAGCCCAGAGAAATTTGGATTAATACCGCATACGCCCTACGGGGGAAAGGAGGGGATCTTCGGACCTTTCGCTATTTGATGAGCCTGCGTAAGATTAGCTAGTTGGTAGGGTAAAGGCCTACCAAGGCGACGATCTTTAGCTGTTCTGAGAGGATGATCAGCCACACTGGGACTGAGACACGGCCCAGACTCCTACGGGAGGCAGCAGTGGGGAATATTGGACAATGGGGGCAACCCTGATCCAGCCATGCCGCGTGTGTGAAGAAGGCCTTCGGGTTGTAAAGCACTTTCAGATGTGAGGAAAGGTTAGTAGCTAATAACTGCTATCTGTGACGTTAACATCAGAAGAAGGACCGGCTAACTCCGTGCCAGCAGCCGCGGTAATACGGAGGGTCCGAGCGTTAATCGGAATTACTGGGCGTAAAGCGCGCGTAGGCGGCTAAGTCAGTCAGATGTGAAAGCCCCGGGCTCAACCTGGGAATTGCACCTGATACTGCTTGGCTAGAGTACAGAAGAGGGTGGTGGAATTTCCTGTGTAGCGGTGAAATGCGTAGATATAGGAAGGAACATCAGTGGCGAAGGCGGCCACCTGGACTGATACTGACGCTGAGGTGCGAAAGCGTGGGGAGCAAACAGGATTAGATACCCTGGTAGTCCACGCCGTAAACGATGTCAACTAGCCGTTGGGGAACTTGATTCTTTAGTGGCGCAGCTAACGCGATAAGTTGACCGCCTGGGGAGTACGGTCGCAAGATTAAAACTCAAATGAATTGACGGGGGCCCGCACAAGCGGTGGAGCATGTGGTTTAATTCGAAGCAACGCGAAGAACCTTACCTACTCTTGACATCCAGAGAATTCGCTAGAGATAGCTTAGTGCCTTCGGGAGCTCTGAGACAGGTGCTGCATGGCTGTCGTCAGCTCGTGTTGTGAAATGTTGGGTTAAGTCCCGTAACGAGCGCAACCCTTGTCCTTATTTGCCAGCACATAATGGTGGGAACTCTAAGGAGACTGCCGGTGACAAACCGGAGGAAGGTGGGGACGACGTCAAGTCATCATGGCCCTTACGAGTAGGGCTACACACGTGCTACAATGGTCGGTACAGAGGGCTGCAAACCTGCGAGGGTGAGCCAATCTCACAAAACCGATCGTAGTCCGGATTGGAGTCTGCAACTCGACTCCATGAAGTCGGAATCGCTAGTAATCGTGGATCAGAATGCCACGGTGAATACGTTCCCGGGCCTTGTACACACCGCCCGTCACACCATGGGAGTGGATTGCACCAGAAGTAGATAGTCTAACCTTCGGGGGGACGTTTACCACGGTGTGGTTCATGACTGGGGTGAAGTCGTAACAAGGTAGCCGTAGGGGAACCTGCGGCTGGATCACCTCCTTAAACGATTAGCCGAATCCTGGCATAGCGTTCACACGAATTATCTGACCGA